>NZ_JBHYGX010000045.1:42925-47680 GCF_042739975.1 Streptomyces sp. NPDC059080 | reverse complement strand
GGCCGCGCCCCCGCCCGCCCCCTCCTGCCCCGGCCGCGCCCCCAGACCCCTCCCGAAGTTCCCGGGCCTGCTCGTCGCCCGCGACAGGTGCGTGCCGGAGCCACCGCGCGACCCGTGACGGCGCCCGCCGCCCCGGCGCGCCCGGCGACGCCGCCCGCCCCACCCGCACCGGCCGTGCCCCCGTGCCCGGCCACCGTGCCCGCCGCCGCACCGGGCTTCCGGGACACCGCCGCCTTCCATCTGGCCCGCAGTCAGGGCCTGTGGGCGGACCGCGACGGCGCCGCGCCCCGGGCCCGCGCCGCCACCACGGGCCCGCCCCAGGGGCGCCCCGGCGGGCCGTTCCGCCCCCGCACCCCGCTGCCGCCGCAGGGCGCCGGGCCGCTGCGTCCGGCCGGGCCGCTGTCCGCACCGCGCCGCCCCGTCTCCCGGGCGTTCGCCGCCGCGGCCTGCCTCGTTCTCGGCACCGGGCTCCTCTGCGGGGCGGTGGCCGGGAGTTGGCTCACCGAGGGCGCCGACACCCGCACCGCCGCCCAGGTCGCGTACGACAACGGCCGCGACGCCTGGCACAACGCCCCCGTCGACGCCCTCTTCCCGCCGGTCGTCGACGGGATCGGCGCCGGGCCGGGCGGCTCCGACCGTCGCTGGACCCGCGTCGCCGTCGCCCCGGATCGCGCCTGCCGGAACGCCGAGAACCCGTCCCTCGCCAAGGCCCTCGCCCCGGCCGGGTGCGTACGCCAGCTGCGCGCCACCTACCTCGACGCGACCCGCACCGACCTCGTCACCGTCGGCGTCCGGACCGTCAAGGCCGACCAGGACACCCTGAAGGCGCTGCGCCACCGCTTCGCCGCCAAGGGCCTCGCCGACGACGCGGACCTCATGCCCCGGACCTACGCACCCGAGGGCACCCCGGCCGCCCCCTTCGGCGCCGAGCAGCGCGCCACCTGGACCGTGCGGGTGCTCATCGACATCCCGGTCGTCGTCTCCGCCGTCGCCGGGTTCGCCGACGGCCGTACCGTCCCCACGCCGCAGCCCGCCGCGGACGCCGTCCGGCCCGGCACCACCACCGTGGCCGCCGAAGCCGGGCTCGGCCACGATGCCAAGGGCCTCGCCGACCGTATCGAGGCCACCTTCCGCGCTGCCGCCGGGAGCACCACCCGCACCACGGAGGCATCCCCGTGACCCGAGCCCCGCTGCGCGCCGCCGCCGCGCTGACCACGGCCCTGACCGCCGCCCTGGCACCGCTGCTGACCGCCGCCCCGGCCCGCGCCGACGGCATCCGCGCCCAGGAATGGGCCCTGGAGGCCATCCACGCCCAGGACGCCTGGCAGACCACCAAGGGCAAGGGCGTCACCGTCGCCGTCCTCGACACCGGCGTCGACGCCGACCACCCCGACCTGCGCGGCTCGGTCGCCGGCGCACGCGACCTCATCGGCTTCGGCGCCGGACCCGGAGACCCCCAGTGGGCCGTCCACGGCACCGGAATGGCCGGGATCATCGCAGGTCACGGCCATGGCCCCGAGAAGAGCGACGGGGTGCTCGGCATCGCCCCGGAATCCCGGATACTCCCGGTCCGGGTGATCCTGGAGGACGACGACCCGGCCCGTAAACGCGCCCGCGCCGAACGCGCCGGGGCCCTCGCCGACGGCATCCGCTACGCCGCCGACCACGGTGCCGACGTCATCAACCTCTCCCTGGGCGACGACAGCGTCTCCGCCCACCCCGAACCCCGCGAGGACGCCGCCGTCCAGTACGCGCTCGGCAAGGGCATACCCGTCGTCGCCTCCGCGGGCAACGGCGGCGAGGAGGGCAACCGCGCCTCGTACCCCGCCGCCTACCCGGGCGTCATCGCCGTCACCGCCGTCGACCGCTACGGCAACCGTGCCGACTTCTCCACCCGCCACTGGTACGCCACCGTCGCCGCCCCGGGCGACGAGGTCGCCACCGCCAATCCCGACCGCACCTACTACGAGGGGTGGGGCACCAGCCCGGCCGCCGCCTTCGTCTCCGGCTCCATCGCCCTCATCCGCGCCGCGCACCCCCGCCTGAGCCCCGCGCAGATCCGGCAGCTCCTCATGGACACCGCGCAGGACCGCCCCGACGGCGGGCGGAACAACGACCGCGGCGCCGGGACCGTCGACCCCGCCGCGGCCCTCAAGGCCGCCGCCGACCTCGAACCGACCGCCCAGAAACCGGTCCCCGCCGCCCACGCCGCGCGCCACTTCGGCCCCGGCCGCACCCCCGAGAGCCACGGCGCCGCCCCCGCGGGCTGGTTCCCCTGGACCGCCGCGGCCGCCGGTACCGCCCTCCTCGCCGCCGCCGCGGCCCTCTGGCGCGACCGCCACCCCACGCGCCTCTTCCGCTAGCCCCCGGACGACGACGGGTCCGGACCCCTCAGGACGACCGACGGGTCCGGACCCGTCAGGACAAACGGGCCCGGACCCGTACGGGACACCCCGGATTTTTCCCTACGACACCGCCCCCGGCGCCCCCGCGGGCAGCGGTTCGACGCCCGTGACGCGGCGCGCACGGTCCGGCTCGATCAGCACCATCACGCGCTCCTCGCCCGGGACCAGCCACTCGTACCGCTCGGTGCCGAGATAGGCCCCCGCCAGCCGGTCCATGTTCCGGTCCGCCTCCGCGCCCTCGACGAAGCGGACGGCACGGCCGCGGATCTGCACCCGGTCGTACGGGTCGGCCGCGTCCGCGTGGGACAGGCAGACCCGGGGGTCACGGCGCAGATTGCGCTCCTTGACCCGGCCGACGGAGGTGTTGATCAGCAGCAGATCCCCGTCGAGCCCCACCCACATGGGGCTCACGTGCGGCGATCCGTCCGGGCCGATGGTCCCGACGAACCAGATGTGCGGGGCCTCGATCCGCCGGCGGATGTCATGCGAGAGCTCGATCATGGCTCACATACTGTCCGCACCGGAGCGCGTACACGGCGTGCCGAACTCGATGGATACCTCCCGAATTGGTGTACGCCGCCCGGGCACGGCCCGGAGGATGCCGCTCCGGGGAGCGTGGGCCCGCACCCGCCCCCGGCCGCGTACCCCCGTGTCGCTAGGCTCGCCCCGTGGCGCAGAAGAACATCCCGGACCCAGGTTTCTCCGACGACGACGGCTCCGCCGACCCGGCCCTCGCGGCCGCGCTGGCCGCCTACGACCGCGACCGGAGCGCCGAACCGCAGCTCCTGGCGGCCCTCTCCGGCGCCCGCGTCCTGGTGCCCGTCGTCGCCGTCCTCGGCGAGAGCGAGACCGGGCCCGACGGCCTGCGCCGCGAGAAGACCAGCGATATGGCCGTCCCCACCCTCCAGGCCCCCGACGGCCGCCGCGCGCTGCCCGCCTTCACCTCGATGGACACCCTCAAGCGCTGGCGCGCCGACGCCCGCCCGGTCGCCGTCCCGCTCCGCCAGGCGCTGCTGGCCGCCTCCCACGAAAAGGCCGACACCGTCGTCGTCGACCTCGCCGGGCCCGTCACCTACCAGCTCACCGGCCCCGCCCTGCGCGCCCTCGCCGAGGGCCGCCAGGACGCCGACCCGCGCACCGACCCGGCCGTCCTCGACGCGCTGCGCACCCTCCTCGCCGCCGAACCCGCGGTCCGCGTCGCCCACCTGGCCCCCTCGGCCGAGACCGACGCGACCCTCGCCCTCGGCCTCACCCCCGACGCCTCCGCCGCCGACGTCGCCCACCGACTGGCCCAGTCCCTCGCCACGGATGAGGAGCTGCGCGCCCGGCTCGTCCGCGGCCTCGACCTGGCGCTGCTGCCGCCCGGCGCGGAGCCGTCCGAGGAGCCCTTCTACCGCCGCTGACCCCGGCGGCCGGTGCCGCCACCCGGCCCCGGGCCGCGCCCGCCCGACGGGCGCACCGCTCTCCCCCGCCGCAGAATGCGAGGACAGCTCGGGATCCACGCGAGGAGAGCCCCTATGGAGACCACCGAGACCCGCACGGTCCTGTCCGAATTCCTCGGCACGTTGCTCCTGGTGTTCTTCGGCGTCGGCGCCGTGGTGCTGGCCGGTGAGTACATCGGGACCTTCGGCATCGCGCTGAGCTTCGGCTTCGTCATGCTGGCCATGGCCTACTCGCTCGGCCCGATCTCCGGCAGCCACCTCAACCCGGCGGTGACCCTGGGCATGCTGCTGGCCCGCCGCATCGACCTCCGTACGGCCGTCGAGTACTGGATTGCGCAGGTGCTGGGCGGCGTCGTCGGCGCGGCGGTGCTCTTCCTGGTCGCGAAGCAGATCCCGGGCCTGCGGACGAGCGAGTCGTTCGGCTCCAACGGCTGGGGCGACCGGTCCGCGGTGCACCTGAACACCGGTGGCGCCTTCGTCGTGGAGATCGTGCTGACCTTCGCCTTCGTCTTCGTCGTGCTGTCCGTCACGCACAAGGTCGCGGTCGTCGGCTTCGCCGGTCTGCCCATCGGCCTGGCGCTGGCCATGGTCCACCTCGTGGGCGTCCCGCTCACCGGGACGTCGGTCAACCCCGCGCGCAGCATCGGCCCGGCGCTCTTCGCCGGTGGCGCCGCCATCACCCAGCTGTGGCTCTTTATCGTCGCCCCGCTGATCGGCGGCGCGCTCGCGGCGGTGGTGCACCGCTACACCCACCCGCCGTACGCCCCGGCCGCCGTCGCCGACGAGGTTGCCGCGGAGCCGGCAAAGGGCTGACGGCGTCCCGTACGTACGGAGCCCCGGTTCGCGACGTAGAGGTGCCTGGGGGAATTGGGTGGACGCCACGTGATCCGTGGTACGGTACGGGGGAC
>NZ_JBHYGX010000045.1:4635-42915 GCF_042739975.1 Streptomyces sp. NPDC059080 | reverse complement strand
CTGGGGGGGCGCGCGCCCCCCCCGAGCGGGCGGCCCGCCCGCAGAGCCTGGGCCCCCCGGCGCCCCGCGCGGGCCCCCCGGGGGCTCCATGCGGAGACCGCCCGGTCAGCCGTAGACCGGTCCGGTGAACTTCTCGCCCGGCCCCTGGCCCGGCTCGTCCGGGACGACCGACGCCTCGCGGAAGGCCAGCTGGAGCGACTTCAGCCCGTCCCGCAGCGGCGCCGCGTGGTACGAGCCGATCTCGGTGGCGCTCGCCGTCACCAGGCCCGCCAGCGCGTGGATCAGCTTCCGCGCCTCGTCGAGGTCCTTGTGCGCGTCGCCCTCCTCGGCGAGCCCGAGGTTGACCGCGGCGGAACTCATCAGGTGCACGGCGACGGTGGTGATCACCTCGACCGCCGGGACGTCCGCGATGTCGCGGGTCATCGCGTCGAAGTCCGGTTCCGACGCGTGCGGGGCGTCGGGTTGCTGCGGGGTCTGGTCACTCATGTCGGGGCGCTTCGCTTCCTGCCGGGAGGGGATCGCGTCCAGCCTAAGACCCGTCCGCGCAGTGCCCTTCCCCGGCCGGGGCTCCCGCGTTCACGGACGGTCCATGCCGTATCCCATGGGTACGGCCGCCTTCCGCACGGATGTCCGCATCCGCCTGGGGCCCACCTCTTGACTCGTGTATTCTGGTGTTCCGACCGGCCGGACACTCAGGTGACCGGCCCACAAGTGGAGGCTCCGATCTCCCACCCGGCCGACCTCACGGTTGGCGGGTCAACGGTCCGGCTGCGCCCCGCGGAGACCTTCGCGGCGGTGTTCCTGAACCTTTCATGGAGCCCCGCCTGTGTCCCGTCCGGGGCGTTTTTGATGTACCCGGCGCGGTTGGTCACACCGAAAAAGACGTTACGCGGCAGTCCGCCAGGCCGTCGCGTGGTGCTACCGAGGAGGATCCATCAGCGCCGAGCCCCGCATCAACGACCGGATTCGCGTCCCCGAGGTGCGACTCGTCGGTCCCAGCGGCGAGCAGGTCGGCATCGTGCCGCTTGCCAAGGCCCTGGAGCTTGCGCAGGAGTACGACCTCGACCTGGTCGAGGTGGCCGCGAACGCACGTCCGCCGGTCTGCAAGCTCATGGACTACGGAAAGTTCAAGTACGAGTCGGCCATGAAGGCCCGTGAGGCGCGCAAGAACCAGGCGCACACGGTCATCAAGGAGATGAAGCTCCGGCCGAAGATCGACCCGCACGACTACGACACCAAAAAGGGTCACGTCGTTCGGTTCCTCAAGCAGGGTGACAAGGTCAAGATCACGATCATGTTCCGTGGTCGCGAGCAGTCCCGCCCCGAGCTGGGCTTCCGGCTGCTGCAGCGGCTCGCGTCCGACGTGGAGGACCTCGGCTTCATCGAGTCGAATCCGAAGCAGGACGGCCGGAACATGATCATGGTCCTCGGTCCGCACAAGAAGAAGACCGAGGCGATGGCCGAGGCCCGCGAGGCGCAGGCCGCCCGCAAGGCGGAGCGCCAGGGTGGAACTCCCGTGGAGGAGTCCCACGAGGAGCCCGCCGAGGCGTGATCGGGCGCGCCCCGGACATCGCGCCGGGGCACCCCGCCCCGGACACAACCGATACATTCTGACGCTCCCGCACGGTCTGGGCCGGTAGGGAGCGCCACTGACGAGGAGAGAACGGCGCATGCCGAAGAACAAGACGCACAGCGGGACCAGCAAGCGCTTCAAGGTCACCGGCTCCGGCAAGGTGCTGCGCGAGCGCGCCGGCAAGCGCCACCTGCTTGAGCACAAGTCGTCCCGCGTGACGCGTCGCCTCACCGGCAACGCCGAGATGGCCCCGGGCGACGCCAAGAAGATCAAGAAGCTTCTCGGCAAGTGAGTCGCCGCGCCCCTCATCGCAGGAGGCGCGCGACCAGGTCCGGGACTAATCGAATCGGGCCGTGTGACGATCACCACGGCCCCGCTACAAGGAGTTAAGAAGTGGCACGCGTCAAGCGGGCGGTCAACGCCCACAAGAAGCGCCGGGCGATCCTGGAGCAGGCCAGCGGTTACCGCGGCCAGCGCTCGCGTCTGTACCGCAAGGCCAAGGAGCAGGTGACCCACTCCTTCGTCTACAACTACAACGACCGCAAGAAGCGCAAGGGCGACTTCCGTCAGCTGTGGATCCAGCGCATCAACGCCGCTGCCCGCGCCAACGGCATGACCTACAACCGCTTCATCCAGGGTCTGAAGGCCGCCAGCATCGAGGTCGACCGCAAGATCCTCGCGGACCTGGCCGTCAACGACGAGAACGCGTTCGCCGCGCTCGTCGAGGTCGCCCAGAAGGCGCTCCCGAGCGACGTCAACGCCCCGAAGGCCGCCTGAACACCGGCCTGACGACGTGACGAGCGGACCCGCAGGCCCCGGCCTGCGGGTCCGCCGCCGTTTCACCGGACGCACCCGCCCGTCACCGCACCGAACCACAGAAGCGAGCCGCCGCCCATGGGCACCCCCGAGCTGATCTCCCCGCGGTCCCCGCGTGTCTCCGCCGCCCGGCGGCTGGCGCGCCGCGCCTTCCGGGCCAGGGAACGCCGGTTCATCGCCGAGGGCCCGCAGGCCGTACGCGAGGCCATCGCGCACCGCACCGGCGGCGAGCCCACCCTCGTCGAACTGTTCGCGACCGTCGAGGCGGCCGAGCGGCACGCCGAGATCATCGCCGCCGCGCACGCCGCGGGCGTCCGCGTCCACCACGCCGACGACCGGACCGTCGCCGACATCTCCCAGACGGTCACCCCGCAGGGTCTGGTCGGCGTCTGCCGCTTCCTCGACACGCCGTTCGAGGCGGTCCTCGCCGCCCGCCCGCAGCTGATCGCCGTCCTCGCGCACGTCCGTGACCCCGGCAACGCCGGTACGGTGCTGCGCTGCGCCGACGCCGCCGGAGCCGACGCGGTGATCCTCACCGACGCCTCCGTCGACCTCTACAACCCCAAGTCCGTCCGCGCGTCGGTGGGTTCGCTCTTCCATCTGCCGGTCGCCGTCGGCGTCCCCGTCGAGCAGGCGATGGCCGGGCTGCGCGGTGTCGGGGCGCGGCTGCTGGCCGCCGACGGTGCCGGGGACCGCGACCTCGACGCCGAGCTGGACGCCGGTTCCATGGGCGGCCCCACCGCCTGGGTCTTCGGCAACGAGGCGTGGGGCCTGCCGGAGGAGACCCGCGCCTTGGCCGACGCCGTCGTACGGGTGCCCATCCACGGCAAGGCGGAGAGCCTCAACCTCGCCACCGCCGCCGCCGTCTGCCTCTACGCCTCGGCCCGCGCCCAGCGCACCGCGGGCGGCTGCCGCGCCGTCCCCTCCACCTGACCCGTCCGGCCGGGGCTGCCCGGCGCAACCCCCGGCCGCCCGCGGCCGTTGTGAGTAGGGTGACGGGCCGGGGCCGGAGGGGGCTGGTGGGGATGGACGCGAGGACACCGGATGACAGGGGCGACGGGACGCCGGGCCGGGGGCCCGAGGGGGCGGCGGACGGGCCGGTCGTGGCGCCGGACGAGCTGCCCGACGGGCTGGTCGTCGCCGACGCCGAGGGCACCGTCATCTGCTTCAATGCCGCCGCGGCGAGGATCACCGGCACGCCCGCGTCCGATGCCCTCGGCCGCTCCCTGGACGACGCGCTGCCGCTCCAGGACATCGAGGGCCGCCGCTGGTGGCGGCTGACCGACCCGTACGGCGGTCTCGCCATCCGGCGCGGGCAGCCCGAGCGCAATCTGCTGCTCGGCGGCCGCGAGGTGCTGGTCTCCGCCCGCTACCTCCGCGACGGCCGCGCCGGGCCGGTCCGCCGGCTGGTCGTCTCGCTGCGCGGTACCGAGGCCCGGCGGCGTACGGAGGTCAGCCACGCCGAGCTGATCGCGACCGTCGCCCACGAGCTGCGTTCGCCGCTGACCTCCGTCAAGGGTTTCACCGCCACCCTGCTGCGGAAGTGGGAGCGGTTCACCGACGACCAGAAGCGGCTGATGCTGGAGACCGTCGACGCCGACGCGCACCGGGTGACCCGGCTCATCGCCGAGCTGCTGGACATCTCCCGGATCGACTCCGGGCGGCTGGAGGTGCGCCGTCAGCGGATCGATATGGTCGCGGCGGTGCGGCGGCACGTCCAGGCGCAGATCACCGCGGGGCGCGCCCCCGGCTGTTTCGTGATCCGGGTGCGCGGGGCGCTGCCCGATCTGTGGGCCGACCCGGACAAGGTCGACCAGGTGCTGAGCAACCTGCTGGAAAATGCGGTGCGGCACGGCGAGGGAACCGTCACCATCGACGTCACAGCGGCCACGGTGACCAGCGGGGAGGGGACGGCGGTGACGGTCGGCGACGAGGGGGCGGGCATCCCCGAGGAGTCCATGAACCGGGTCTTCACCCGCTTCTGGCGCGGCAGCAAACGCGGCGGCACCGGCCTCGGCCTGTACATCGTCAAGGGCATCGTGGAGGCGCACGGCGGCTCCATCACCGTCGGCCGGGCCCCGGCGGGCGGCGCCGAGTTCCGATTCGTGCTGCCCGCCGCCACTCCGGCCTTCATGGCCTGACCACCCGGCGGCGGGCGCCCCGCCCGGGGCTCGGACCGGCGCTGTCGGCCCGTCCCCTTAGACTTGCCCTTTGGCACCTTTGGCGCACAAGCATCGCGGGCACAGCGCGGGCTCGGCATCCGAAGTTTGTGATCGAAGAGGCGAAGTGAAGCCAAGCCAGACCACCGGAAGCACGGGAAGAGATGTCCGCACCCAATAAGTCGTACGACCCTGTCGAGGTCGAAGCCCTGAAACCGGAAGAGATCGCCCGCCGGACGGACGAGGCGCTCGCCGCCGTCGCCGCCGCGGCCGATCTGGAGGCGCTGCGCGAGGTGAAGGCCGCCCACGCCGGCGACCGCTCGCCGCTCGCCCTCGCCAACCGCGAGATCGGCGCGCTGCCCCCGCACGCCAAGGCGGACGCCGGTAAGCGCGTCGGCCAGGCCCGCGGCCGCGTCAATCAGGCGTTCAAGGCGCGCCAGGAGGAGCTGGAGGCGGAGCGTGACGCCCGCGTGCTGGTCGAGGAGGCGGTGGACGTCACCCTGCCGTACGACCGCACGCCCGCCGGTGCCCGCCACCCGCTGACCACCTTCATGGAGCGGGTCGCCGACGTCTTCGTCGCGATGGGCTACGAGGTCGCCGAGGGCCCCGAGGTGGAGGCCGAGTGGTTCAACTTCGACGCGCTCAACTTCGTACCGGACCACCCTGCGCGCCAGATGCAGGACACCTTCTTCGTCCAGGGCGAGGGCACCAAGGGCGATGAGTCCGGGGTCGTGCTGCGCACCCACACCTCGCCGGTCCAGGCCCGTACGCTCGTCGACCGCGAGCCGCCGGTCTACGTCGTCTGCCCCGGGCGGGTCTACCGCACCGATGAGCTGGACGCCACGCACTCCCCGGTCTTCCACCAGATCGAGCTGCTCGCCGTCGACGAGGGCCTGACCATGGCGGACCTCAAGGGCACCCTCGACCACATGGTCCAGGCGCTCTTCGGCCCGGACATGACCACCCGCCTGCGGCCGAACTACTTCCCGTTCACCGAGCCGTCCGCCGAGATGGACATGGTCTGCTACGTCTGCCGTGGCGCCTCCGTCGGCAACCCCGACCGCCCTTGCCGCACCTGCTCCAGCGAGGGCTGGATCGAGCTGGGCGGCTGCGGAATGGTCAACCCCCGGGTGCTGACCGCCTGCGGTGTGGACCCGGAGAAGTACAGCGGGTTCGCGTTCGGCTTCGGCATCGACCGGATGCTGATGTTCCGGCACAACGTGGAAGACATGCGCGACATGTTCGAGGGCGACGTCCGGTTCACCCGGCCGTTCGGGATGGAGATCTGATGCGTGTCCCGCTTTCCTGGCTGCGGGAGTACGTCGACCTGCCGGCGACCGAGACCGGCCGTGACGTACAGACCAAGCTCGTTGCCGTCGGCCTGGAGGTCGAGACGGTCGAGAAGCTCGGCGAGGACCTGACCGGTCCGCTGGTGGTCGGCCAGGTGCTGACCATCGAGGAGCTGGCGGGCTTCAAGAAGCCGATCCGCTTCTGCACCGTCGACGTCGGCGACGCCAACGGCACCGGCGAGCCGCAGGAGATCGTCTGCGGCGCCCGCAACTTCGCCATCGGCGACAAGGTCGTCGTGGTCCTGCCCGGCGCCGTCCTCCCCGGCGACTTCAAGATCTCCGCACGCAAGACGTACGGCAGGAAGTCCCACGGCATGATCTGCTCCGGCGACGAGCTGGGCATGGGGGACGACGGCACCGACGGCATCATCGTGCTGCCCCCGGAGACCGAGGTCGGCAGCGACGCCATCGCGCTGCTCCAGCTCGCCGACGAGGTGCTGGACATCGCGGTCACCCCCGACCGCGGCTACTGCCTGTCGCTGCGCGGTGTCGCCCGCGAGACCGCCACCGCGTACGGCCTGCCGCTGCGCGACCCGGCGCTGCTGGACGTCCCGCCGCCGAACTCCGCCGGGTACGCCGTCAAGGTGTCCGACCCGATCGGCTGCGGCCGCTTCACGGCCCGTACGGTCAGCGGCCTCAACCCCGAGGCGCGGTCCCCGATCTGGCTCCAGCGGCGGCTGCAGAAGGCCGGGATGCGTCCGGTCTCGCTCGCCGTCGACATCACCAACTACGTGATGCTGGAGCTGGGCCAGCCGCTGCACGCCTACGACCGGGCCACCCTCCAGGGCCCGATCGGTGTTCGCCGCGCCACCGGCGGCGAGAAGATCACCACCCTCGACGGCGTCAAGCGGGTGCTGGACACCGAGGACCTCGTCATCACCGACGACCGCGGTCCGATCGGCCTGGCCGGTGTCATGGGCGGCGCCCACACCGAGATCGCCCGGGGTGTCAGCGACCCGGAGACCGGCGAGGTGCGCGGCACCACCGACGTCGTGATCGAGGCGGCGCACTTCGACGCGCTCTCCATCGCCCGTACGGCCCGGCGCCACAAGCTGTCGTCGGAGGCGTCGCGGCGCTTCGAGCGCGGCGTGGACCCGCAGGCGGCGTCGGCCGCGGCGCAGCGCACCGTCGATCTGCTGGTGCTGCTGGCCGGTGGCACCGCCGAGCCGGGCGTCACCGAGATCGTCTCGCCCAGTGCCCCGCGCACCCTCACCATCCCCGCCTCGCATCCGGACGAGGTCGCCGGTGTCGAGTACGGCCGGGAGACCGTCGTCCGCCGCCTCCAGCAGGTCGGCTGCGACGTCTACGGCCAGGACGAGCTGGTCGTCACCGTGCCGTCCTGGCGGCCGGACCTGACCGACCCGAACGACCTCGCCGAGGAGGTCATCCGGCTGGAGGGCTACGAGAACCTGCCCTCCACGCTGCCGCTGCCGCCCGCCGGCCGCGGGCTGACCGAGCGGCAGCGGCTGTACCGCCGCATCGGCCGGGCGCTGGCCGGTGCCGGATACGTCGAGGCGCTGAACTACCCGTTCATGGGCGGGGCCGTCCTCGACCAGCTCGGCATCGAGGCGGGCGACGCGCGCCGCCGCACCGTCACGCTCGTCAACCCGCTCTCCGACGAGGAGCCCGATCTGCGCACGACGCTGATCCCGGGCCTCCTCGGCGCGCTGCGGCGCAACGACGGCCGCGGCACGCACGACCTCGCGCTCTTCGAGACCGGCCAGGTCTTCCTGCCGACCGGTGACGAGAAGCCCGCGGTCCGGCTGCCCGTCGACCGCCGTCCGACCGACGAGGAGATCGCGGAGCTCAACGCCGCACTCCCGGCGCAGCCGCGCCACGCCGCCGTGGTGCTGACCGGCGCCCGCGAGCAGGCCGGCTGGTGGGACAAGGGCCACCCGGCGACATGGGCGGACGCCGTCGAGGCGGGCCGTACCGTCGCCCGGGAGGCCGGTGTCGAGCTGACCGTCCGTCAGGGCCAGCTGGCCCCGTGGCACCCGGGCCGCTGCGCCGCGTTCGTGGTGACCGTCGGTGGCGCGGAGGAGGTCGTCGGCCACGCCGGTGAGCTGCACCCCCGCGTCATCAAGGCGCTGGGTCTGCCGGAGCGCACCTGCGCGATGGAGATCGACCTGGACCGCGTCGAGGCCGCCGCCGACGGCCCGCTGCGCGCCCCGCGGATCTCGTCGTTCCCGGTGGCCACGCAGGACGTCGCGCTGATCGTCGACGCGTCGGTCCCGGCCGCCGCCGTGGAGACCGCGCTGCGCTCCGGCGCGGGCGAGCTCCTGGAGTCGCTGCGGCTGTTCGACGTCTTCAGCGGCGAGCAGGTGGGCGCCGGGAAGAAGTCGCTGGCGTACGCGCTGCGCTTCCGCGCCGCCGACCGCACGCTGACCGCCGAGGAGGCGTCGGCCGCCCGTGACGCGGCGGTCGCGGCCGCCGCCGAGCACACCGGGGCGGTACTGCGAGGCTGACGGTGGCCGTGCCGGTTGACGGCACGGTGGCACACGAATGAGTGAGGGCGCGACCGGCACCACCGCCGGTCGCGCCCTCGCCTTTTCCGGCCGTACGCAGCACTCTCCCGCGGGGCCGCCCCCGGGGCCGCGGGAGGCCCGGGCCGGGCGACGGCGCCTCCCGCGCGGCAGGCGGTGTACCGGTTCTTCAGCCACCCCGCGCCACCCCACTCCGGGCGCGCGGCGCACTCCCGACGGGCGCATTCGCCCAGGCCCGGGCGCGCCCTTGCACGCGCCCCGTACCACCTCACCCAATGGAGTGATACAGATGCGCACCGTGGGGGTCCGAGCACGTAACGTCGACACAATCGTTGCGGCCGACACGGCCCGCCGTTTGCGGGAGGGTCGGTTCGACCGCCGCGCAGCCCGCTGTGGGAACCACAGGCAAGGGGGACCAACGGCATGATCCGTAGTCGGGTGAGCGCCGGACCGCGCACCGACGTCACACGCACCCGGTGGACCTTCGTCCTCGTCCCGCCCGGCCTGTGGGTGTTCGCGGTGCTGGCCTGGGAGTTGTCCTGGCCCAGCAGCGGACAGCTGCTCCAACTGCTCGCCGCCGCACCGGCCATCGCCTGCGCGGGCACCGGCCGCCGGCTCTGCGTGGTGCTGGGCGGCGCCTGCGCCCTCCTCGCGCTCGTACCGTTCGACGGCGCCCCGCCGGCCGGGCCGGGGCTCCCCGCCCGGGCCGTCAACTGCGCCGCGATCCTCACCGTGGTGTGCGCCAGCTATCTGACGGCCGGGCGGCGGCTGCGGCTGGTGCGGGAGCTGGTCCGCGCCCGCGAGGTGGCGGCCACCGCGCAGCGGGCGCTGCTGCCCCCGCTGCCGCCGCGCATCGGCACGGTGGCCCCCGCAGCTCTCCACCTCTCCGCCGACGAGGGCGCCTCGATGGGCGGTGACCTCTACGACGTGGTGGCCACCCGGCACGGCGTACGGGTGGTGATCGGCGATGTGCGCGGCCACGGGCTGGCGGCCCTCGCGACGGTCGCGGCGATGCTCGGCTGCTTCCGCGAGGCCGCTCACGACGAGAGGGAACTGAGCGAGGTCCTGCGGCGGCTGGAGCGCGCGCACGCCCGTCATCTGGCGGCGCGCGACCCGGCCTCGGCGTCCGGTCCGCTCGGCCCGGACGCCGAGGAGTTCGTGACGGTCCTGCTGCTGGAGATCGCGCCGGACGGCACGGCCCGGGCGCTCAACTGCGGTCACCCGTGGCCGTACCGCGTCGCCCCCGGTGTGGTGGAGCCCGCCGTCCGCGCGGAACCGCTGCCGCCGCTGGGCCTGTTCCCGCTGCCCCGCGCGCTGGAGACGGTGGCGTGCGGGCGGCTGGCGCCGGCGGAGGGGCTGCTGCTGTACACCGACGGCGCGCATGACGCACGGGGCGCGGACAGAGGGTTCTTCCCGCTGGCCGAGACGGTGCGGCGGTTCGCCGGGGCGCGGGCGGACGTGGTGGTCGGCGGGGTGCACGACGCCCTGCTGCGGCACGCCCGGGGGCAGCTCACCGACGATGTGGCGCTGGTGATGCTGAGCGCCGCGCCGTCGCGCACCCCCGGCCCGGCGCTCTTGGGCCCCGGCCGTCCGGCGGCCCGCGCCGAGGAGCCGTCGCGCCCGCGGGCGCAGGCCCGGGGCCCCCGGCGTCCGGCCCCGGTGACCGCGTCGCGCGACCGGGCGCCGTCCTCGACGGCCGCCCCGTGCACGGCCGGTGACGAGGCGTCTTCACACCCCGTGTGAAGTGCGGTTCACTACCCTGAACGCACGGAGTCCGTACGGCGACGAGGTCGGAGCCAGCGGCCCGTGGGCGGGCCCGGCGCACCGGGAGGCCGGTTATGGAGCCCAACACCCTGCTCGACGCGATCCTCGACGAGGCGGGCATCTCGCACGCCGGTCTCGCGGCACGCATCAACCAACTCGGCCGCCACCGCGGCCTGGCACTGCGCTACGAACACACCGCGGTGGCCCGCTGGCTCAAGGGCCAGCGCCCGCGCGGCCAGGTACCCGACCTGATCTGCGAAATCCTCGCGGCGCGGCTGCACCGCCCGGTCGGCCTGGACGACATCGGCCTCGGCCGCCCGGGGGCGCGCCGCTCGGCCACCACCCCGCTCTCCGGCTTCGTCGAGCGGGCCACGGCCCTGTGGCGCTCCGACGAACAGCAGCGCGCCCATGTCGTGGACGCCCCGGCGCTCACCGGCACGTCCGCGGTCATGCCCGTATGGGAGTGGGAGAACCCGCCCGAGGACTCCGATGTCTCGCGGGACGGGCAGGCGCGGGTCGGGATGGACGACATCGAGATGCTGCGCTCGGCCCGTACCCACTACGAGCATCTGTACCGCAAGGCCGGCGGAGTGGCGACGCGGTCGCGGATCGTGGGGTTCCTCAACACCGAGGCGGCGCCGCTGCTGCGCGGCAGCTACAGCGATGCGACGGGCCGTCAGCTGCACCGCGCGACGGGCGGGCTGGTCGCCGTCGCGGGCATCTGCGCCTACGACTCGGACGCGCTGGGTCTGGCGCAGCGCTACTTCCACCAGGCGTTACGCCTCGCGAAGGCGAGCGGCGACCGGGGGCTCGGCGCGTACATCATCGCGCTGCTGGTCAACCAGTCGCTGTTCTCGCGGGAGTACCGCCAGGCGGTGGCGTTCGCGGAGGCGGCGCTGCGGACCGCGGGCCCGCAGCTCACCCCGGCGCTCGCCGCCGACCTCTACGCGATGCAGGCCAAGTCCTACGCACGGCTCGGCGACGGTGCGGGCGCGCTCGCCTGCATCCGGCGGGCGGAGGCGGCGGCGGAACGCATCCGGCCGGGCCTGGAGCCGGCCGAGACCGGCTACGTCCAGCCGGGTCTGGTGAACGTCCAGGTCGCGGAGGCGCTGCTGAGCCTCGGTGATCTGCGGGCCGCCCGGGAGCAGGCGGATGCCGCCGTGGACACTCCCGCACACGACCGGGGCCGGGTCCACCGGCTGGCGATGCTCACCCACATCGAGCTGCGCCAGGGTGACGCGGACCGGGCCGCGGCCAACGCGGCGCAGATGACCGAGCGGGCCAGGGGCGTGGAGTCCCAGCGCTTACGGGACCGGCTGCGGGCGGTGCGCGAACATCTGGCGGAGACCGGTAGCTCCGCGACCGACGCGGCGGCCGATCTCATCGACGAGGTGCTGCGCATACCGCTGTAGGACGATCCCGCACCGGGCCCGTGTCACCTTGCCGGATCTACGCGGAAGGTGGCAGACAGTGCGTTGGGACAATCTCGCGGAAGAGACCGTGTACGAGAACCGCTGGTTCCGGGTGAATCTCGCCGATGTGCGGATCCCCGACGGCCGGCACCTCGACCACTACCTCATCCGGATGCGGCCGGTGGCCGTGGCCACGGTGGTCAACGAGGCCAATGAGGTGCTGTTGTTGTGGCGGCACCGCTTCATCACCGACTCCTGGGGCTGGGAGCTGGCCGCGGGCGTCGTCGAGGACGGCGAGGACATCGCGGCGGCGGCCGCGCGGGAGATGGAGGAGGAGACCGGGTGGCGGCCCGGTCCGCTGACCCATCTGATGTCGGTGGAGCCGTCCAACGGCCTCACCGACGCCCGGCATCACATCTACTGGTCCGACGAGGGCACCTACACGGGCCCGCCGCAGGACGGCTTCGAGTCCGACCGCCGGGAGTGGGTACCGCTGAAGCTGGTGCCCGACATGGTGGCCAGGGGTGAGGTGCCCGCGGCGAACATGGCCGCGGCCCTGCTGATGCTCTATCAGCTCCGCCTCGGCTGAGGCGGGTTGAGTGGAGTCCGGCACCGCCGTCCGAGGATGGCGGTGCCGGGAGCGGTCACCTGGCCAGCACCTGCCAGACGGTCACCGCCACCGCCGCCACGGAGGCGAGCGCGGCCACCGACGGCAGCGGCCAGCGACCGTGCTCCAGCTGCGCGATGCGGGCGGTCAGCTCGTCCGCATCGCGCTCGTACTGCGCGGACCGCTGTGCGAGCAGTGCCAGTTCGCCGTCGACGCGGGCGGTGCGTACGTCCAGACACCGCCTCAGCTCCGCCACGTCGGTGGCTACCAGCTTGCGTTCAGGGTGGGCGGTCACTTTCCGTTCCTCTTTTCCGCTGTCGCGACATCCGTCGTCCCGGGTACGACACCAGTCAACTGCCCGGAAGGGGGAGGCGGGAGTGTGTGCGCCGGGCTTCTGTGAGTCAGCGGCGCACACCCCGTGTGAAGTGACGGAGAGTGAGGGGGAGGGGAGGTGTAGGGGGCCGGTGGGGAGGGTGGGAACAGAGCGACGGCCCGCTCCCGGATGGGGGCGGGCCGTCGGGTGTCCCACGGCACGGCTCAGTACGTGTAGAACCCCGACCCGCTCTTGCGCCCCAGCCGCCCCGCGTCGACCATGCGGGCGAGGAGCGGGGGAGCGGCGTAGAGGGGCTCCTTGTACTCCTCGTACATGTCGGCAGTAGGCTCGGCCACCGCTTTGACCTGCGAATTCAAGGACGGCTCGGGGCTTCCTGACCGCCCAGGGATTTCCCAGGGACATTCGACCGTGGGTCTTGCCCCGAAGAGGGATCTTGCTCGAACCACTCATCCATCGCGGCGAGCCCTCGCTTGCCCGCATCGGGCATGAAATGAGCGTAGTGCTTCAACGTGGTCTGCGGTGAGGCGTGCCCGAGCCACTCGGCGACGCTGACGAGCGACTCGCCGGCTTCGAGCTGGGTGCTCGCGTACGTGTGCCGGAGCACGTGGAACATGTCCTCGCGTGAGAGTTCGTGAACGGGGTACCGACGAGTGCGGCCACCGTGCGTCTCGAACTTCTCGCCGATGACCTTCAGGACTCCGGCCGCTGCCAATGCCGGCCGCCAGCTCCTTTTGTTCCACGTCGAACAGCTGACGCGCTTGCCGTGCGAGGTGCTCAGAACCAGCCGGACGGAGACCGGCTTGCGCTGTCGAGCTTCCAGCTCGCTCGTCGGCGGCTCCGGATTGCGCCACGGGAGTGTGCAGGTGACCGGCGGGAAGCGACGTAGGTGCTCCTTGGCCCGCCTGGCGAGATTGGGAGAAATGGGCACGTCTCGCATCTTGCCGCCTTTCGGCAGGCAGAAGTACGGCCTTCCCTTGGCGTCCCACCGCAGCTGCCGGCGGATGTGCACGACACCGGCATCGAAGTCGAAGTCCTCCTCGCTGAGGCCGAACGCCTCGCCTTGCCGAAGACCGAGGCCGACGCCGAGGTCCACTGCGATGTGGTACCGCTCCTGGAGCGCCGCACGGACGGCATCAACGGTTGCCCTGGACCATGCCTTCGCCTTTTTTCGGGCGGGCCTTGGCGCCTTGACCGTCCGATGTGCCTTGCAGGGGTTCTTGACCAAGCGGCCGTCGTCGACGGCCGCTTCGAGGATCGTGGACAGGTGGATCCAGATCACCTGAGCCGTGGATGCCTCGACCCGTGTCAGCAACTGGGCCTTCCAGGCACGCAGCGCGGCAGCGTCGATGTCCCGAAGCTCGGTTGCGCCCAGGAGTGGGATGATGTGATTCCAGATCTTGCTGCGCATGGAAGCGGCGGTCGACGGTTCGTCTGATCGGCTCGGCCACCAGTACTTCTCGATGTACTGAGCGAGGGGGATTGCCCCGTTGCGGGGGTCGACGAACTCGCCGCGTGTGGTGTCGACTTGTGCCTTCGCAAGCCATTGCTTGGCGTCCTCGCTCGTGTCGAAGGAGCGGTCCCGGACGCCCGGGATGCCCTTCACCCGGTAGCGCTTGCCCTTGCCCCACAGGGATGTGCGTTCCCGTTTTCCGGTGTCCTTGTTGGGTTTCTTCTTGAGCCAGCGATCTTCTATGTAACCCGACAAGGGAAAGTTCTCCTACGGACGAAAATGTGAATGTTTGCCTTGCGTGATGGGTGGCGGCGCGCGAGGAGCCGGGAAGGCCGTGCCAGTTCCTGCAGGCTTGCGGAAAGCCGTCAACGAGTGCGTTGTGTGCGCTTCTCCGGCTTCTGGCCGAGAGGGTTGAGAGCAGCGTTGGCACACGAATCTGCCTGCTCTTGCGCAATGACCCACTCATTGAGTGCCGAGATCCTGTACATGACGCGGCTACCCATGCGGAAGCTCGGCGGCCCTTGCCTCCGGTGACGCCAGACATACAGGGTGTTCGGTGAAATTCCGAGATATTGGGCGGCCTTGGGCAGGTTCAAGAACGCGGCTTCATGCGTGGGTGTGACCTGGTCGCGCATTTTCGGTCTCCAAGGTGAGAAGAGTCGATGCGCGCCAGGATCCGGGGAATCTAGAGTTTGGGCAGGACGGGGAAATCTGGTAAGGCGTTTACCGGGCGATTCGGGGACGTTGAGCTGGGGCTGCCAGTTGGTGTATCCATCCCGAGATCTCGACTCCCCTCTCGTTGGCCTGCGGTTTCGCCAACACCCCTACGTTGGCATGCAGTCCCAGCGCGATTCCAGTTGCGGGCGTCTGCTGTGAGCGAATGGCCTTGGTCAGGGCTCGTCGTATATCTCGGCTAATTGGGGAAACGAGGGCGGCACCTGGTTTATGGCAGAGGGGCCCCGTAGCGCGGCCAGGGCTACACCCTGCGCGTCACCGCCGCCCCGCCGTTCACCGCCAGCGGTTCGACGGCACTCCGGGCGCCCTGGTGGTCCCAGCCCAACGCGAGGACCACCACGAGTACGAGAGTCGCGTCAACGCCATCCCGGCTCCGGCCAGGGCCGGGAGCAACCTCAGTAGCCTCTCTGTTCCGCACCTGCTCAAACCCGATCCCGGCGGCACATCACAGGTCACTTCGGCTTGGACATGCGCCGGCGCCATGCGCGCACAGCGGCCCCGAAAGCCCCGATCGCAGCGGCCGCGACAAGGTTCGCGGGCAGTTCCGTCACAAGCCCGTGGACAGCAGCAACCAGCAGTTCGTTCACGAGGATCCTCTCCTTCCCGGGCGCCCGGCGGGCGCTTCGAGACGACCCTCCACCCGGCCTCGGGGCTCCGAGTCGTCGCTGCTTGGTTACGGCGAACACCCGGACATCGGCCACCCAACCCCGGACGCTAGTCCAGTAGTTCTGTACAGTTCTGGATGGTTCTGGACGATAGATTGGAAGTGCCCGATGGGACGGCCCGGCATTCTGAAGAAGCCTCAGCTCGACGTGGGGCCGTTGAAAGCTCTCATCGACAGCCTTCATGAACTGCATCTGCAGGTGGGACGCCCCAGCCTCTCCAA
The DNA here is from genome assembly GCF_042739975.1 of Streptomyces sp. NPDC059080. Lineage (NCBI taxonomy): Bacteria > Bacillati > Actinomycetota > Actinomycetes > Kitasatosporales > Streptomycetaceae > Streptomyces > Streptomyces sp. NPDC059080. The sequence goes on along the minus strand of NZ_JBHYGX010000045.1, from coordinate 27,347 downwards.
GATCTCCGCGAAGTCGGGGAAAAAGACGGATGACGGCTACCTGAGCACGAGCACGATCAGCTATGTGATGTCGGAGCCGCGACTGCCGGACTCTCACACGATGCAACGGCTCGTCGCCGTGCTGGTGGAGTTCGCCCCCGCCGGTTCGATGAAGTTGGACGAGACCACCATGCGCTTCATCGAACGATGGAAGGCGGCCGCGAAGGCGCAGGACGCCCCGCCGCCGAGCCTCCGCGCCCAGAAACTGCTGAAGACCGGCAACGCCTACCTTCGGCTTGCCGAGCAATACCAGAGGGCGGAGCGTATGACCGACCGGGCATACTCAGAACACACCATCGCCAACCAGTGGGCGTACGTTGCCGAACTCAGCGCTCCACTCCTCGGCGATGAACACCCGGTCACGGTTGAGGCCCGCGAGCGCGACAGTGCCAACTCAGGATGATCCGCGGCTGTCGTGGAGGAGTAGCGCCAGGGTGGCTCGGGGCAAGCTGTTCGGCGCCCGCTCCCGGCCCACGGAGCAGCCGGACAGTGGCAACGGCTTAGCGCTAACCGTCGGCTCCTCGCCCGCCGCCAGCTGCTCGACGGCGGCCAGAGCGCTCTGGCGGTCCCGGCCCAGCGCAAGGCGCGCCGCAGGTACAAGAACCGCGTCAGTGCCTTGGAGGTCGGGTTCCAACGATGAAGTCCCGTCAACACCGCTTCCCTGGCTGTTATGCATCACCGTGGCGGGTTTCTGGCGTACCTGGGTCATGCACTGGTGGGGCGGACCTGTCGGCCCGCCCCGCAGGCGTATCGCCGGTCAAGTAGTGCGCCTCACGGGAGAAGCAAGGTGTATACCCCGAGGGCAAGGGTCATGACGGCGACGAACACACCGCCTCCGATTGTCAGCGCGGCCAAGAAGTCTCTGCGGGCGGCGTAAGAGACGAACGCCGTCGCAAGGGCGGCTACGAGGGAGAAAAGCACGGCGATGACGACGAGCATCAGCCGGGTCCTGAAATTCGGCAACATGCGGGTTTGAGCCCAATCCGATTCATGGTGATCGGACTCGGCATGGCAGCCTCAACCCGACCACCTGACAACAGTGGTCATGAGCTGAGGACCCGCCGACGTTTCAGATCCGCGCGGAGCCGACCCGCGTCTGTCGACTGCCTCCCAGTTGGATCGGTAAACGTTGAGGTGTCCCCGGTGTGTTGGCGTGTTCCCGTCCTGGTACGTCGACCCAGGGCTGGAACGGAGGCCGAAGCAGGATTCCCTGCCCTGCCAATCGGACTCGTGCCCACCTGTGCTTGAGCCTCTCAATCGTGGCACGGTCGAACCTTCACATGCGCACTGTTCGGGTAAGTCATCCAGATGAATTGCATGCAGGTGGCGAGTTGACGCCGTCCACCGCCGCGCTGCCGTTCACGCCACGGTGTCGATCTTTGCGCTGCACGCCGAGCGCAGCTTGCCCAACTGGATGACGGTTTCTCGGTGCGGCGGCGCACCGGGGCTGGCGATGGCCTGCTCCACCAACGACTCCAGATTCTTCCGTGTCTCGGTTGGGATGACGAACGTTCCATACAGGTGGAACCCGGTCTCCACCTTGTTGCGGAGCGTCCGATTCAGGTCGTCCCAGGCATCCTCGGCGGCGTCGCGGCGCTGGCTGCGTTCCGCGACCGGGCAGCGCGACAGCCTCTCCAGGCATCGCTCCACCTTCTGCGCGCGGCTGTCCAGTTCCGTGGCGAGCTTTCGTACGCGGGTGAGTACCTTCAATGAGGTGACCACGAGACCGATCACCACGCTGATGCACGTGGCGAAGACCGCAGGCGCGTAGCGTTCGGGGACCGGCAGGCTGCGGACCATGAAGATGGCTCCCACGGTCCCGTAGAACATCGCGGCGATCCGAAGGGCTGCCGCCCAGGTGAAGCGGCCTCGCAGGCGCTCGTAGGCAAAGGACGTCGGCTCCCGGACCCAACCAGCGATGTGGATGGCCCAGATCATGGCCAGAATGCTGCCTGCTCCTGCACGGTCTCCTGGTAGGAGGCTGAACGCCACCGCCAGGGCCATTCCGTGAACGAAGACGTACACGGTCATCCGCATGGCCGTGATCCCCCGGTGCCAGCGCTCGGAGCGGGCCGCGGCCCACGGCTTCGCAACCTGATACGCAGCGAACAGGAGAACGGCTGTGAAGAGGGCCGAGCCGCGGAACAGCACGGCCGATGTGCTGCCGATTGCCACGATCGTGAGGACCACGGCCCCGGCGATGCCGGATGCGGCAGCCCACAGCCGCCAGAGGGAGGGACGGGCCTCGGTTCGGGCGGGTGCCGGTTCTGCTGTCACGGCAGGCTCCTTACGTCGACGGGTACCCGTTTTCCTCGCCGACGCCTTGGCGACGAGGAGTGCATCCGCGTCACCGCGTGCGGCTCGGTGCCGAGATCCGGGCGTGCGAGGCGGCGCGTTCGAGGAGTTCGGGGGGCGATGGTGTCGAGGAAAGCCGCAGTCTCCGGTCCCGGGTCGGCGGCCTCGGCCACCGCGACGCGGGCGATCCCCGCCCACTGGGCGTCTTGCCGGTCGGTGACACGCACAACGATGTGCGGGGGAGAGCCCACGGTCTGGGTGACGGCGTACACCTGGACGGCCCGCGGAGCGACCTGGGCTCCGTCGATCTCGATGTCGGTGTGCTCCCGACGAGCGCCGATCCGCACGTGGTGCAGCGCGTAGGTGGTAGCCATCCGACCGGCCATAGGGACAGTGTCGGACACGAGCCCGTCCCCTCATTCAGCGCACCTCTCGCGTACGCATATACCACTTCCGTACCCCTCGCTGCGCGCCGCTGAGTCCTGGAGGATCCGCTCGGTCTTCAGCCGTGACTGCCAGGCCTTTCGAAGCGTGGCCAGCAAGGTGTCCACGGAGTGGGGCCCGCGGTGGCGACGGCAGGGTGGCAACGCTGATGCCGGTGAACCATGCCTGACCCAACGCCCCTGTCCGGACCGGTTCTTGAAGGGCCCACCGAAGCATGTCTCGCCTTGCCGTGCGGGGCCTCCGCGAGGATACCGGCGGGCCACCATGGCCTTCCCTTCCCTCGCACCTGCTGAGCAGGCAGGATTCGCACCCATGAGGGTTCTGGTACTGGGCGGTACGTGGTTCTTGGGCAAAGAGGTCGTGCGCGGTGCCCTGCGACGTGGGTGGGACGTGGCGACGTTCACTCGCGGACGCTCTGCACCTGACGTGCCTGGCACGATCCCCTTTCGTGGGGACCGGACGTCGCTGGAGGATCTGCAGCGCCTTGCCGGGCACGGTCCCTGGGACGCCGTGATCGACACCTCCAGTTCGGACCTGCCGCCTCGCGACGTACTCCTCGCGACCCGCACGTTGCGCGACGCGGCCGCCCGCTGGGTGCACGTTTCCACTGTTTCTGTGTACGAAGGGTGGCCGCACGCTCCTCTGACCGAGGACTCCCCGTTGCTGGTGTGCCCGGCTGACGCCGATGAGACATTCGGGTTCACCGGAGCCGACGGGTCGCCAACGGAGTACGGCTTCCAGAAGGCGGGAGGTGAGCGCGCCGTCACCGAGGTGTTCGGTGACCGGGCTGTGCTTCTGCGCCCCGGTGTCATCCTTGGCCCAGGCGAGTACGTCGGTCGGCTGCCGTGGTGGCTGAATCGGGCGCGCCGCGGAGGGCCCATCCTTGCTCCTGCACCGGCCGAACGCCGCATCCAGCCGGTCGACGTACGCGACGTAGCTGCTTTCGCTTTGGACCAGGCCGTCAGGGAGACAGCGGCAGGCGGCACCGCGTACAACGTTGCGCACCCCGAAGGCATCGATTTCCAGGGGTTCTTGACCGCGTGCCTGGAAGTGACCGGCAGTGCCGGCAGTCCCCTGTGGGTATCTGCCGAGCGGCTACTCAGCCACCATGTGACGCAGTGGACGGAGCTGCCGCTGTGGCGTACGCACGCCGGCGCGTGGGCCGTGGACTCCGCAAAGGCGGTCGCAGCGGGGCTCCGCTGCCGACCGATCCGCGAGACGGTCACGGACACCTGGGCCTGGTTGAACGCCGGCGGCCGCCCTGTGAGCCACCCTCGGTGGGCGAAGCACGGCATCGCCCCCGAAAAGGAGGAGAAGATCCTCGCTTCCGGGGGCGACGGGATGTGACGCGGATCAGCTCTCCAGGGCGGCCAGAGCGGTTCCGGGGCCGAGCCGGTGCGTGTCGGACATCCGGGTGAAGTCCTCGATCTGGAGGGCCAGCTCCCTGGCGGCAGGCACGGGAGCGAAGCGGGTATCGGTAAGCATCCGACGAACCCGCGCGGTGCGTGCCAAGAGGCCCGGCGACCGTTGCCCCCGCGGCACATCCCAGACCGGCGTCATCGCATGGACCGCGCCGTCGAGATCCTCTCGGAGGAGTCGCGCCATGGCCAGGTCAGCAGCTGCGCCACCGATCACACGAACTGCCCGTCCCGCGGCTGGCCTGGCGGATGCGAATTCCAGTGAACGCTTCGCTGCCGCTTCCGCTCCGTCCGCGTCCCCGATGAGCAGGAAGGTGGAGGCGTTCGACATGGCCAGCCTCTCAGAGCTGAACCCGAACTCGCCCGCCACTACGTCGTGGAGATCATCTCTGAGGCCAGGACCTTCCGACTGGGAAGCCTCCAAGGCCCTCCGCGTAGATGCGGCATCGCCCAAATGCGCGTGGGCACGGGCTTCGATGGCGGCGAGGCGGCGACGCCCGACATCGCCGAGCCCGTCGAAGGTCTGGGCTCGACGCGCGACCTGAGCTGCCTCGGCCGGCATCCCGGAAAAGTACGCGATGTAGCTGAGGATCCCTCCAGCAAACGCGCGCAACGGATCGAACCTGGCCGTTTCCCCATACAGGCTCGCGGCGCGGGAGAGCCGTCGCGCGCTGTCGAACGAACCCAGATCGAAGGCTGCCGTGGCGAGCAGCGCGCACGCCTGCCCGGCAAGGATCAGAAGCTCCTGCTTCTGGGCAGGCACCTGAGTGCGGTCACGCTCCGCCTCTGCTTCCTCCCTCAGCTCCTTCGCCTTACGGAATACGTCGAACACAGCGATGCAGCTGTAGCTGCGCGCCAGATTTATTACGTCCTCGCGCAACTGATCGAGCGTCGTATCGGAAATGGACTCGGCGGCAGCGGCCCTGGCTTCACTCTGGGCATCACGTGCTGTCATGGCGATTTCGTCTTCCAGGTTGAACGTGGTTTCGGCCAGTTCCGATGAGGGCGGCGGGCCAAACAGTTTGGCGACTTCCACGCCAAACATGAGCTCCAGAACTCGGCTCGCATCGGCCCCAGGAAGGGCCACTCGCCCGGAGGTCCATCGTCGGAATTGCGACTCGGATACGGATAGGTTCCGGAGATTTAGTTGATCCGCCTTCCGCCGAAATTCGCGCTCGAAGTCGACGTAACGCAGACGACGTTGTTCCACCAAGACCTTGAGCAGCGTCCTGTTGGTCTGCCCCATTTCGGCTCCTGTTCAGCACCTGCGCTCACGGATCTCCCTCGGTAGAAGGGAACCTTCGGACGCCATCTAGTGCAACACCCTGCCGACAGATGGCGTGTTGGCGCTACCCGTGCGACATGTTGGCCACCGAGGTGAGCCGCATGTGACACCCGCTATGCCATGGCGAAGACATCCGCCGACGGCCGAGTCTGAGGCATCGCCGCCCCACCCCTCGTGGAGCGACCTACACAGCCCCTGCCTGCCCGAATTCAAGGTGGGCATCGAAGCGGACGAGAGGGCCACGATGTTCTTCCAGCACAAGGACCATTTGGTGACTTTCGACGCCAGCGAGACGATGATGCGGCGAGTCCTGGCTGGCGTTCACGACTCGTACCTGGCCGAGTTCGACGACGACCTCGATGCCGTACTCGGCGCACCGGCCGGCCCGGAAGGAATCGCCGGGTGCTACCGGACGCCGACGCTGAAGCGTCGCCGTAGCGCCCCCTCTGTCCAGGGGCCGGGCCTCGGCTCCGAGCAGGTACTGCGTGCGCAGCGGTTGGACCGGCTGCTGGGGCAGCTCGTGAACATGGCCCGCGCCGCGTACGGCCGTTGCTCGTCGCCGGAGTTCGCCACGGCACTCGACCGTGCCGACCGGCTCCGCGCCGGTCCGGCCGCAGCCGCCGACGCGGATGTCGTGCAGGTGCGTCGGATGGCGATGGCCGCCCAGGAGCTGATCGACAGGCTCGATCCGGGCGACACCGCCGGGCCGTTGCCGACGTTCGAACCTCGCCGCCGGGACCGGGAGCTGCGGTGTGCGTGACCCCGCCGTCCGCGTACTGGGCGCACCTGGACCGCACCGACGAGAACGGGCTGCCGGTCGGCCTCGAAGCCGACGGTCGGCCGGTGCTGCACAGCTTCGTCGCGGCGAGCCCCGAGCTGGCCATGGAGTGGCTGCGCGAATCGGTCCGAGCCGCCCTGCTCGACCTCGACCACGCCGGCTTCGGGGCCGCGTGGGCGTGGCTGGGCGATCACCGTGCCGCCGACCGGGCCACGGCCGGCCTCCGGCAGGGGAGTCCCGTGGACTTCACCGTGACGACGCCGTCGGGTTGCTGGTCCTGGAGAGCCGCTCCGGTGGGAGTTCCCCTGCCCCTGACCTGCCGGTGCCCCGCGCCCGCGCCGCCTCCTGCGGCTGCGCCTCAGCGGCATCCAGGCAGCACAGCCCTCCCTCTCCCCTCCCGTCCGTAACCAACTAACCCAGCTTGAAAGGACTTTCCTCGTGTCGAACTCCCCCTGTGCGTCCCTGCCCGCGTTCTCGCCCTTCGCCAGGGGCGCCCTGAGCCGCCGCCCCCAGCAGGACAGCACCCGTCCCTGACCGCCTCGCCTACGCACGGAGTTTTCGATGTTGAAGGTCGAGCTGTCGGGCCCCGAGGTAACGGCCCTGATGGGCATTGCGCACGGACTGTCCGTGGAGGAGATTTCGGCGAAAACCTCCATGCGGGTGAAGACCGTTCGGGGCCGACTGCTGCCCAGCGCCAAGGACCGGCTGGGCCACCGTGACATGAGCGACGCCGCGGCCGTCGAGCGTGCCTACCTCACCGGTGCGCTGCCCGCCCCGCCGCCGGACCCGCCTCGAAGCCAGGCCGCCGTGCGACTCTCCCCGGCGCAGGTCTCCCTCATACGGCTGCTGTCCCAGGGCATGACCGCAGGGGCCATCTCCGGCCGCACCACCAAGTCCGTGCTCGCGGTCGAGCGCGATATCCGCGCGCTGTGCGAGGTCACCGGTGCCGCGACGGACGCGCACCTGATCACCCGCGCTCGCCAGCTCGGCATCCCCTACCGACGCCGCACCTCCCGCCCGGTTCACCTCTCCCGGCGCCCCGTCGCGCTCTGACCTCCGCCCCCTGGAAGGAATCCGCCCCTGCCATGTGTGTTCACACCCCGCCGTGCCCCTCCGCTGATGCCGCCGACCGCGACGCCGCGCACACCGTGGCCGGCCACCCTGATCAGGGCTGGAGCCTGTTGTGCAACGGCGTCCTCCTCTTCGAGGACACCGGCGAACTGCTGCCGGACGGCGAGGTCATCGGCCCGCGCCGCCCGGCGGCCGGGTTGGCGGTCGCCGCATGACCACCGCAGACCTTCTTCTCGCTCCGACGGCCGGCGCGCACGGCGGACCGCTGCTGTGCGTCCGCCGAGGCCCCGCCGGGCACTTCCGCCTCAGCTACGTCACCGAGCACCCCGGCGACCGGGACTTGCGCGATGTCCTGTGGGACCGCACAGCCCCGGACGGACAGCGCCAGCCCATGCTCTACCTGAACTGCGCGCTGTGCGAGATGCCCGTCCGGCCCGTCCGCAGCACCCGCCGCCCCCGGCTCGGGACCGGGACGCTGTTCCTCGTCCCCGACGGCGTGGACACCTCGCAGCTGGTGCGGACGGTGCTGCCGCCGGTGTGCCTGGCCCACGCCCCCGTCGCCGCGCGGGAGTCCGCCGCCCTCCAGCACGGCTACACCGCGCTTCTGGTCACCCGCCACCGCCTCCACGGCGTCATCGGCACCCCGTACCGCTGGGCCGGCCACCGCGTCCAGCAGGACCAGGTGAACGACGTACCCGTGCCCTACGGCACCTACGAGGCGCGCTGGACCATCGCGCAACTCCTCGTCCGCGAACTGACCGAGCACACCACCGTCGACCTGAACGACCGCGCCGACCTCACGGAGGCACGGTGACTCCAGAGTTCTGTTACGTCCTCGCACCGCCCCGCGAGGCCCTGGAAGACCAGCTCCGCACCAGCCGGCCCGAACTCGCGCCCCTGGCCGCAGCTGTCTTACGCCGAGCCTTCTGCATCCTCGTCGCGGACCACGAGCACCCGTCCGAATGCGCCCATGCCCTGTGCCTGACCGAGCTGTCCGACGGCTACGCCCTCTGGGTCCGCTGGACCGATCACGAGGACGGACGGTGGCGGCACTGCTGGTTCGAGGTCCGCCGCAACTGCCCCGACGCGGACCCCGACGGCGAGCCGTGCGTGCTGTACCTCGACCACGCCGGGCTCCACAGCTGGACCGCAACCCGCTCGGAGGCACGGTGACACACCACATCCCCTCCTCCCGGCCCGCTCCCCCCGAGCCCGAGCTGGAGCCGCAGCAGAAGATCATGTCGCCCGCCCCTCACCTCCTCTCGCCCGAGGTGCTGCTGCCGCCCCGTCTCCCGGCGGCCGGCCTGTGCGCGCGGTGCACGGAGCGCCACCGTGAACGTGCTGCCGCCCGCGCCCGCGGCGACGGCTCTGCGGCATCCGACCTCACCGTCACCATCAACCGCTGCTGCCGCCCCTGCTAGTTCCCGCACTTCAGGAGACCCCGTGCCCATGCACGTGCCCGTCCCGACCGTCGACGGCGCCCCGCACCCCAGGCGCATCGTCGCCGCCGTCACCCGCCATCCCGGACTCGTCAACACCTTCGAGACCGCCCCGTCCGCCGAGTTCTGGGACGCCGCCCCGGGGTGGTACGACCGCCTGGCCACGTGCATCCACGCGGCCACCCGCATCCGCACGTACGACGCGACGCGCGTCCCCTCCGTCCTGCGCACCCCTGCTTACTCCGCCGGCCTCACCTGGGTCCCGGAAGCCACCCGCGGAGCCTGCGCCGTATCCCTCGACCGTGTGGACCGCGTCATGGCGTTGATCGACTGGTCCGTCCTCCTCGGCCCGGTGACCGGGTCCGAGATGATGGCCGAGCAGATGGATCACCTCCTCGCCGCCGCCGACCACGGCGCCCAGGTCCGGATCGTCCCCTTCGGTGCTCCGCCCGTCCACCGAGGGGATCGGACCGCCGAGCTGCACGTGGACGGCCATCGGCTTATCGCCATCGAGGGCTACGACATTCCCGTCAGGTATCTGACGGGCGAGACCGCCGACAGGGCAGCAGCCGAAATCCTCGACGCTCCCCAGGCCGCCTGCTCCGAGGCAGAAAGCCGTCATCTGATCGAGGCCGTCGCGGCTTACTACCGCGACCCCTCCGTGTGCGCCGCCTACGCACGCGGCGACGTCCCCATGGTGCCCGACCCCATCACGCGCTGCGCCCCCATCCCCTCCTTCTAACTCCCCAACAGCCAGTAAGACTTACCGCAGGAGAACACATGCCGACCACGCCCGAGCCCCTGCGCGTGGGCACCTACAACATCCGCGACGGCGGCGCACCGGACGGGGACTTCGAGCGTCAGCTCGCCCTCGTCGCCGACCTCGACATCCTGGGCATCCAGGAGGCCAAGGACTGGGACCGTGATCGCGAGCGCAGGCTGCGCCGCGCGGCCCGCGTCCTGGGGATGCAGCCCCTGCTCACACCGAGCGCATCCCACGGCTGCCATCTGCTGCTCCTCATCCGCACGCCTCGCGTGCAGATCATCGAGCACACCCCCAACATCGCCCCCGCGGACTTCCACCACGCCGCCAGCCGCACGCTGATCGAGGCCGATGGCCACCGCATCACCGTCCTGCACACCCACCTCGACCCGGCCGGCCCCGACAAGCGGCTCGCGGAGACCGGCTGGCTGACGGAGTACGCGGAGAGCGGCCGCCGCAGCCTCCTGATCGGCGGCCTCAACACCGTCGGCCCGGACGACCCCGAATCTCCGAGCTGGGACGCCATCCCCCAGCACCTGCACTCCCGGCACCGCCAGGCCCTGCCATCCGGCGAGTACGGCGGCCTCGACCGCCGGGCGATCCGCGCCCTGATCGCAGCGGGATACGCCGACCCGGCCGCCCACCTCGGCCGGCCGCCCACCCCGACCGCCGGGTACTGGCCGGGCTCCGAGGAATGGGAGCACCGCAGCGACTTCGTCCTTCCCTCCAGGGGACTCGCCCCGGCCCTGACCAACTGGACCGTCATCGACACTTCGGCCGCCCGCAGGTCGAGCGACCACCTCCCCGGCATCGCCACCCTCGACCTGCACAACCTCGTCCCGTGACGGCGCCCGAGACCCCGTACACGGCGACATGGGCCCAGGAGGCCGACACCACGCCGCCCGTCATCATGCGCCGGTGCCCGCGCGGCTACCCGTGGCTGGCCTTCCGAGGAGAGCTGCCCCACGACCGCGACCGGCACGGCATCCTGTGGCGCCGCCAGACCACCGCCCCCGGTCGCGGTCCCCAGCTCACCGGCCGCGTCCACTCCTACCGGCAACGGCGGGCGATGGACGATCTCCTGTGCCACGTCGACGCCATCTCCGCCGTCGGCGGGCACGCCCTCCGCGACGGCCCACCGCACATCTCCGACCAGGCCCTGTTCCTCCTCAGCTGCGACGACGTACGCGAGGGGCACATAACGGCCGTCCCGCCGGTGTGCTGCCGGTGCGCTCCGCGGGTGGCCGGTGCCCGTGGCCGCCAACGCCGCCAGCTCACGGCCGTCCTCGTGGCCGAGGTCCGCCCGTGGGGCGTCGTCGGCCTCCTCCACGACCCGACCTCCGTCCCCCTCCGCCCGGCAGGCGACGGCGGCCTCGTCCCCGTCCGCTACCGCAGCGCCCAGGCCCGCTGGGTCGTTGCCCACCAGGCGCTCGTCTCCCTGCACGGCATCACGCCCGTACGCCTCCGCCTCCGTAACACCGCTGCCTGACGGGCCCTCGGAACGTGTCCTCGTCCGCCCGGCCCCGGGCGCGGCCTCCCCCACCCCGATCGCGCCACGTAGATCGCCAACAACTCCACGAAGGGAAAGTCATGAACGAACACGTACTGGTCACCGGGGGCGCCGGCTTCATCGGCAGCCACCTCTGCTCCGCTCTTCTCCACCGCGGTGCGCGCGTCACCGCGGTGGACAATCTGACCGCCGGGCGCCTCCCCGCGCTCGACGTCCTGCTCACCCACCCGCAGTTCACCTTCGTCGAACACGACATCATCCAGCCGCTGGAGTGGCCCGAGCCCGTCACCGGGGTCGTGCACCTGGCCAGCCCCATCGGCCCCGCTCACGTACGCAACCACCCCGTGCGCACCCTGATGGCCGGGGCGGCCGGAACCATCAACGCCGTGGAGATCGCCCGCCGCTACCGGGCCCGCATCGTCCTCGCCTCCTCCGCTGAGGTGTACGGCGAACCCACAGTCCAGCCGCAGCATGAGTCCTACTGGGGCAACGTCGACCCGACCGGCCCGATGTCCGGGTACGCCGAGGCCAAGCGGTTCCTGGAGGCCATGGCGGCCGCCTACCGCCGCGAGTACGGGGTGAACACCGGCATCATCCGGCCCTTCAACGTCTACGGCCCCGGCATGATGCGCGGCGACCGCCGCGTGGTGGCCGCCTTCGTGGAGGCCGCTCTCGCGGGCGGGGAACTCACCGTCCACGGCGACGGCGTGCGCAGCCTGTGCTACATCGACGACTTCGTGGCCGGCCTGCTGGCCATGCTCGACAGTGACGCACCCGGCCCCTTCAACCTCGGCGCCCCGGACGGGACGAGCATCGCCGACCTCGCCCAGCTGGTCGTCAAGACCGTCGGCTCCGGCACCGTCACGAAGGTCGCCGCACAGCACGCCGAAGGCACCACCCGCTGCCCGGACATCTCCCTCGCTCGCGAGACCCTCGGCTGGTTCCCGACCACCTCGCTGGAGGACGGCCTGCGCGCCACCATCGACGCGACGCGTCAGGGCGCCTCCCCGGCCCAGGCCCCGCTCGTGCGGTTCGCGATCCCCACTGCCTGGCTGGCCCTCGTCCCCGGTACCCCGGTGCTGGAGTGCCGCGCCTCCACGGTGGGCACCGCGCTGAGGTGGCTCACCTCCGCACACCCGGTGCTCGCCCCACGGCTCCTGGACGGCGAGGGCGAGCCGGTGCCGTGGACGAACGTCTTCCTCGGCGACACCAACGTGCGCGACCTCAACGGCCTCGACACCCACCTGGCCGACGACGTCACGCTCACCGTCCTGCCCGCCATGGCAGGAGGCTGATATGACCGCCACCGACGTCGACACCAGCGGGATGGTTCTCATCCCCGCCGGCCAACCGCACATCGGGGCCCCCGAGGACCACCTCGACGTCCTCGCCCGGTCCCAGCACTACGGACGTTCCTGATTCGAGGACGAGGCGCCGCAGCACACGACCGCCATCGACGCATTCCTCATCGACCGATACCCGGTGACCAACGCCCAGTTCGCGGCGTTCACCGCCGCCACCGGCTACCTCACGGCCGCCGAGCGCCGCGGCTTCGGCCTCGTCTACGGGGAGAGCTACTGGATACCGCAGCCCGGCGCCTGCTGGCGACACCCCGGTGGCACCCACGACGACATCGACAACCGGACGGACCACCCCGTCGTGCACGTCGATCACGCCGACGCCACCGCGTACGCCCGCTGGGCAGGCAAACGCCTGCCCACGGAGCCCGAATGGGAGTACGCCGCCCACGGACCGACCTGGCGCTGCTGGCCCTGGGGCAACACCTGGGACGCACGCCGGGCGAACACATCCGACAGTCCCGACGCCCCGGTCGCGGAATTCCCCCAGTGGCGCGCCTGGTGGACGAGCCACTTCGCACGGCACGGAACGGTCCCCGGCACGGAACCGGTCGGCGCACGTTCTCCGGGGGGCGACTCGCCGTTCGGTGTCGGGGACATGGCCGGGCAGGTCAGCGAATGGACCGCCGACCCCTACACGCTCTACGACCCCGCCCGCGCCTACGAGCCGATCTACCACGCCGCGGCCCACCGCTACGTGGCAGCGCGCGGCGGCGGATGGATGCACTTCCGCCACCAGACCCGCACCACCGAACGGTTCACCACCGACCCCGCCTACTCCAACCACACCATCGGCTTCCGCTGCGCCGTCAACACCACTGGCAACGCAGTCACTTGATGTGCACACCAGATGCCGGGGCGCAGAATGTCCAACGCCCCGGCATCTACCCGAAACCATCCTCAATGGGGACTACGCTCGCGCCATGAAGATCCTGATCTCCGGCGGCGCCGGATACATCGGCAGCACCATCGCCTCCGCCTGCCTCGATGCCGGCATTCACCCCGTCCTGCTCGACAACCTCTCCACCGGACGCCGCGAATTCACCCGCGGGCGCACCTTCTACGAAGGCGACATCGCCGACGGCTCGCTCATCGACCGCGTCTTCACCGAACACCCCGACATCGAAGCCGTCGTCCACTGCGCTGCGCTGATCGTCGTCCCCGACTCCGTGGCCGACCCCGTCGGCTACTACACCAACAACGTCGCCAAGAGCCTCGCGTTCGCCTCCCACCTGATCCGCAACGGCTGCCGCCGCATGCTCTTCAGTTCCTCCGCCTCCATCTACCAGGCCGACGACACCTTCACCGTCGATGAGACCTCCCCGCACGCGCCGGAGAGCCCCTACGCCCGCACCAAGTCCGTGTGCGAGGCGATGTTCACCGACATTGCCGCCACCCAGCCGCTGAAGATCCTCTCCCTGCGGTACTTCAACCCCATCGGCGCCGACCCGAAGATGCGCACGGGCCTCCAGCTGCGGCGCCCCTCCCACGCGCTCGGCAAGCTCATCGAGGCCCACGACGACCGCGTCCCCTTCATCGTCACCGGCACCGGATGGCCCACCCGCGACGGCTCCGGCATCCGCGACTACGTCCACGTCTGGGACCTCGCCGCCGCCCACATCGCCGCCCTGCAACGCTTCGACACCGTCCTCGGTGACGCCACGTCCCTGGCCATCAACCTCGGAACGGGCACCGGAACCACCGTTTTCGAACTCATCGACGCGTTCAACGCCGTCGTGGACACCCCCGTCACCGTCGAACGCGGCCCCGCCCGCCCCGGCGACGTCGCAGGCGCCTACACCCGCAGCGACCGCGCCGCCCTCCTCCTGGACTGGAAACCCCAGCACTCGATCGAAGAAGGCATCCGGCACTCCCTGGCCTGGGCCGCCGAACGCGACCAGGTCCTGGGTTACCAGTAGCCCCCGCCGTGGACTTAACGTAAATGAACGATGGCAACGCGTTAGCTTCTCAAGAAGTGCAAGGCCATCAACGCCGCCGTGGCCGGGAAGGCCGACGAGAAGAACGGCGCCTGCCTCGAATACCGGGGTCACGCCATCAACGGCGGCCGCCAGGTGAAGATCGTCGTCATAGCGCAGTACGCACGCAAGACGGCCGACGGCAGATACGACGCTCGGCGGCGGCGAGAAGATCGGCGTCATCACCGCCTACTGCAAGGGCACCAATGAGTCCCCGAACCGGATCAACCAATAGCCATGCCCGATGAGATCGCAGAGCAGCAGGCGGATCTCACCCGCTTGCTGCTCCATCACGTTCACGCCCCCTTCACCGCCGCCATGACCATCCGCGGCATCCTGCCCGTCCCGCCACCCGCCGCGGCCATCCGCATCGTCACCGGCGCCGAGCACACCACCACACCCATCGCGTACGAGCTCCCCCTGCGCGTCGGAGGCGAGCCGGTGACCGCAGACGACGTTACTGGCGTGCTGCGCACCCTGCATTGCGGAACGCAGTTCTACCCCGGTGAGCAGCTCGGCACCGTGATGGGCATGACCCTCGTGCGGGTCCCCGCGCACGTCATGGAAACCGCAGCCGCCCCCACCTTGGACGACAACGCCTTCACCCTGCTGCGTTGCCTCGCCCAGCCGGTCAACGAAGATCCCTCCGATCCACGCCTTCGCGGATTCCTCTTCCGCGACCGACTACGCCTCTACCTGGACAGCGAAGAGGACCCCACGGTGACCGCCGCGGACGTGAACCCGACCGGCGCTCTGACCGCACTCCTGGCCGCCGTGCCGTCCCTGATCACCGAGCATGAACGCGCTGCCCCCGACAGCGACGATCCTCACTGCTCTCGCGCGATCGACCTCACCACCTGGTGACCACGGCCGCCCCTCCCGCTGTCACCTGTTCGGCGTGCTGCCAGAGCGTCCCGAAGCAAGGATGCCCAGCACCTGCGCAGGGGCTTCACACGGCAGATCGCCACCAGGGCTCTCCGTAGTATGCCGATATCCAAACATGCATAAATACTTCTAATAGCCCACGCTATTCGCATGACTGGGCGAATACATGACCTAGAGGACTCGGTGGAGGTCGCCTGCCGACTCCTTGCTCAGCCCGGCGCGGAGGCATCCCCCGAGCCGATACCGGACGGCCCCGGCGTGGTCCGAGCCGTCATTGCGGCGGTGCGCCGCCGTATCGGCGGCCCGGCCGTCTATGGAGGCGCCGCGCGCGGACCGTACGTCCGCTGGACCCTGGAGGACCGCGTCCTCCTGCTGTCCCGGAGCACCGCGACCACCCTGCAACTGGCGGTATGGGATCCGCACGGTCTGGCGGAGGCGGAGCGGGCGTACTTCGACGCAGCCCTTCACGACATCGACTTCGCGCACCTGCCGTACATGTGGCAACTTCACGTAAACCCGCCGTGGCCGCCGCCCTCCCGCGTCGCCGCCGCCTCGGACTGGTTCACGCTGGAGGCGTCGATCGCGGCGCTCCTGCGCAGTTGCGCCGTCTATGTACCGCAGGTCCTCCCGCCCCGCGGGCACCTCGGTTTCAACATCACCGCCGCCGACAACGGCCGCGCCGTGGGGGTCGTCGCCCAGAGCGGCGAGGACCTGACCGTGCTCGTGGACGACCGGGCCCGACCCGAACCGACACCCCACGACGAGATGGTGCGGCGAGGATGGGACCGACCGCTGGCCGGCTGGTGGGAGCACGCTGTCCTCGACCCCGACGAGACGGCGCACGCGGCCGGACTGCTCGTCAACGAACTCCGCCGCGGCGCGCAGACCGCACCGACGGGCCTGCGCGTCACCGACATGGACAGTGACCCCGGCCGCCTCGTCCTACCCGGCCTGGCGGTCGACCGGACCTGACCGGAGCGCCTACTCCGTGCGCGGCGCCAGCGGGAAGCCGAGTGCCCGCCAGCCCGGTGTTCGGCGTGCCTGTCCCCCCGACGCGGTCGCCCCGCCGTAGCCGCCAGTTTGCCCAGGGTCGGGGGTAAGCATCAAACGCCCGCCAGGAAGGCTCCCGCGCCGTCGCCAGAGGCGCACCGCTCGCTCACCGGTTGCCCATCCATACGACCCGGCCGGCGAACCCACACCGCTCGCTCGCCTTGACCGCACGGATCTTCTCCAGCTCCGCCGGATCGACGCCGAGGTCCGCAGCGAGCGCGTGCACGACCTCCATCACGTCCGCAAGCTCACCGGGCGCCGAGGAGCCATCGGCCGCCAAGAACTCGGCGACTTCCTCATCGAGTTTGTTCCTCAGCCGCCAGCGGTATTCCTGCGGGCCTGCGACATACCCACGCGGAGTCACTCCGCTCCCTCGGATGACCTGAGGAATCTGATCCCGCACCAACTTGCCGTCCACGGGGCAGTCCACGGTTCTCCCTTCACCACGGAGCGGCCATCGGCCACCGCTCACCTGGGTGCGCACCGTAGGGAAACGTTCGGATGCTGCGCCACCTCAACGCCCGTATAGCGAAACTGAATCCGGTCCAGCCGGAAGGCCACGCCAGTTTTCCCCTGGCGACCGACCGCAGCCCCATGCTGCGCGTCGCCGCCGTCTCGGTCCTCCGGCTGTCAGCGCCTCACCCATGGCCGGCGTTCGAGCTCCGCCGAGGCCTGGAGGTGGCGCAGCAACTCCGACGACAGCTTTTGCGGGGCCAAGCCTCTCAAGGCGGACCACAGTGTCGCTCTGTCGTCGGCCGAGGCCTGCAGGGTTGGGTGGCACCGCCGCGGGGACTGGCCCCTGCTGAGGGGCACGCCTGACAATGGCTTCAAGCCGCCTGCAGGCTTTCTCCCTCACCAAGTTCGCCTTCGTCATCCTCGACCGGCACCAGGATGACCAGACGGCAGGTCGGTGCAGCCGCCGAAAACAGCGTGGTGCATTCGAGTAGCACGGGCTGCCCGGGACTGATATCCAAGCGTGCCCGGTAACGGAGCGGTCCACCTCCTTCGGTCACATCCGCCTCCTCGTTCCACAATCCGACGAGGTACGGGTCGGAGCCGACCACATCGCCGATGATTGCGCGCACCCCGAGATCGCGGGGGTACTGGATTGAGGTGAACCGCAGCATCGCGAGATATGCCCTGGCCTGTTCCTCCCAATCGAGGAGGACCTGTCGGCCCGCACTGAGACCCCAGCGCATGAGGTTCGCGTCGCGCTCCGTCGCCCACGGCAGCCACTCGGCCAGGATTCCGTTGTACGCGAGGACATCCCACGTCGGGCCCAGCAGCCACGCCGGGTGGGGCTGCTGGTCAAGGACGCGCTGGAGCGAACGGAGCGTCGAGGCATCCAGGTCCGGGCCGTCCGGCCGAGCAACACCGCCCATGTTGCAGAGCATGAGCGCGCGGACCTCGTCGTGAACGAGGAGGAACAGATCAGCGATCGCGAAGCACTGCTCCCGGGCAAGCCGTCCGCCCCGCCCCGCCTCAAGGTCCTGATACCAGCGCCCGGAGCGCCCGATCGCCTCGCCCACCTCCGCCTGCGTGATCACCCGGCCACGCCGTCGGCTCGCCTCCGTACGCCATGTGCGCAGCAGGTTTCCGAGCGTCCACTGACGTAGGGGCGGCGTCGCGCGCCACACAGATTCCCGGGGAGCCATCCCTGTCCCTTCACGCGCCTTGCATGCCAGCCACCTCCCCGAGCGGTAGGCAACAGCGTGCTCCCCACCTAAAGCGGCGCTACCGACTGTACGTAAAGAGAAAACGATCTTGTCGGCCCCCGAAGTTTGAAGACGAACCGCGCGACGGGATTCTCGAAATCAGCTACTCGCCCCCCCTGGCGAAAACCCCAAAGGGGCGCGATACGGGCAGTGGGATCGGAAGTTTTTTTCGTATCGAGAAATGCGAAAAAAATTTCCGGTCATCGAATCGGATGGCAACTTTCCTTGATCGGTGAAGTGGCATTGGTGCCCAGAGTGGGGAGTCTTGCCTCAACCTCAAGGGTAGACATTGAAGATGAGGTTGCGTCAGTTGATCAAGCCCAGTTCCCTCTCTTTTCTAAGCGCGTAGTTCGACCTTTTTGGGCGCGTTGACTGGCTGAGCTCGATGCGCTTTAAATCGTCCTTACCGGCAAGTTCGCCGGAGCGGTCGGTCCATAGACGGTCGGGGAGTTGAAGGGGGAATCGCGAATGGGCGCGTGGCCGTGCAGCGGTTGTCGAAATCAGATTCGGGCTGAGACGGATCTCACCGTCCACCTCCGGAGAGCGCCCGACTGATCTTGCAGGCTGGACTTGGAGGAGCGGTCCCCATATGTTCCTGGTCCCCGCGAAGACGGAAGCGTCATCCGGGCAGGCCAGGAGGGGTGACATATGCGCGGGCCGTGAAGTCCGCCGGAGTGAAATGAGACCGGCGCCCGGGAGCTACCAACTCCCAGACGCCGGGCGGGCACTCCGAGGAGTACCGATTCACATCTCGCGGGCGACGGGGCTTTTTGCACGAGAACCGTCGCGCCGCGTCCTACGAAAAACGGAGTATCGCATGCACACCGCCGACGGCGGAAGCCCGGCCTGCCCGGACGCGGCGCGACAGCAGCGTCTCGCGGTTCAGCTCGCCGACATGGTCCCCGGTGCGACCGCCATCCGCGTCAGTCTCCACGACCCGGGGCAGCCCTGGCCCCACCCGCACGCCATCGCGAAGGACGCGGTCGGGGAGACGATCGACCTGAACCGGACGACGGCCAGGGTGGCGGCCCGCTGGATTCTGCGGGCCTGGCCCGACCTGGACCGGAGCCGGACTTACACCTTCGACCTCGCCACGGCAGCCCTCACCCGCAGCGACCTCGCTGCAGACCGGGGTCGCTGACATGGCGCGGATCCGAACCATCAAGCCGGAGGCTTTCACCTCCGAGTCCCTCGCCGAGGTGACCGTCGAGGCCGAGCGCACCTTCTTCGGCCTCCTCACCCAGGCCGACGACCACGGCCGCCACCGCGACAACGCCGCGATCATCGCAGGGCTCCTCTGGCCGCTACGCGCCGAGCACACCTCGGTCCACGTCGAGGACGACCTCCACCAGCTCGCCAACGCGGATCTCCTCTGCCGCTACACCGGCTGCGACGGCCGCCGCTACCTCCACATCGCCACCTGGTCCAAGCACCAGAAGATCGACAAGCCGAGCCAGTCCCGGCTGCCAGCCTGCCCGCAACACCACGCGGCCGACCGGTGCGGCCCCTGCAAGGGAGCCTGCACCGAGGCGTCGCCCACCCTTCCCCGAGGGTTCGGGGAGGATTCGCCGACCCCTCCCCGAACCCTCGATCGGCCCGCACCGGCCGCACCGACGGCCCCCGAGCCCCGAAGCTCTTCTCCGGCCGCCCAGCAGGGCGTCCTCGTCGAAACCGCTGCCGCTCCGGACAGGGAAGAGGACGAAACCGCAGGTCAATCGGCATTCGTCGAGGATTACCCGAAGCCTCCCCGAAACCTCGGAGAGGGCTCGGCGCCTGGATCTAGGATCTTGGATCCTGGATCTTCCTTCCCTACGGGGCGCACAGCGCCCGCCACCCAGGTCTCAGCCAATCAGCTCGTCGGCGAGTACGTCAGCGCGTGCGACCAGCGCCCGCCCGGCGACGTGATCGGGCACCTCGGGCGGGTCGTCAAGAAGCTCCTGGCCGAGGGCATCGACCCGCAGTACATCCGGGCCGGGCTGTCGAAGTTCGCCGCCACTCCCAAGCACCCGAGCGTCCTGACCAGCATGGTCAACGAGGCCATGAACGCACGCTCCGGCGGTTTGGCCCGGCCGGGATTCGGCTCTATCCTGCCCGCCCACCAGGCGTGGACCAACCCGGTCGACGCTGCCGCCGCCTACGCCGAGGAGCTGTGATGGGCACCCGAGCCCGAGAACCGCAGCTCGTCGGTGAGGGCGTCCTGGACCGGATGGCCCGGATCCTGGCGGCCCGCAGCATCGACCCGGCCGCCGTCGCCGCGCCGGACGACGAGCCCGAGCCCTTCTCCCCGCTCGACGCACTGTCCGCCGGACTACCTCCGCGCTACCAAGATGCCGTTGCCGACCACCCCCAGGTTCTGGCCTGGGCCCGGGACGTCGCCGAAGCCGCAGTCGCCCCGAGCCGGGGAGCCCGGCGGCAAGTCGCCACCGGCCCCAGCTTGCTGATGGCCGGAGTCGTCGGAGCGGGCAAGACCCACCAGGCGTACGGCGCGGTCCGGAGACTGGTGCAGAGCGGAGTTGGCGTGCGCTGGCGCGCGACCACCGCCGCCGACCTGTACGCCGACCTCCGCCCTCGGGCCGGAGTGGACAGCGAGCGGGAGCTGGCGGCCGTCAGCCGCTGCCCCGTGCTGATCCTCGACGACCTCGGCGCCGCGAAGGCGACGGAGTGGACGGAGGAAGTGACGTACCGGCTGATCAACCGCCGCTACAACCACATGCTCCCGACGCTGATCACCACCAACCTGCGCATCAGCGACCTCCGGACCCACCTCGGCGACCGCGTCACCTCCCGGCTCGCGCAGATGACCACCCGGGTCGAGTTCGAACCAGTCGACCGCAGACGCCACCGCACCGCGGCCTGACCGCCACGCCGGGCTGCGTCCGCAGAGCGCCCGATGCACTCCCGACCCACCGCACCCCTCCGCCGACGCCCTGCGCGCGGAGAGCGATCGGAGCACCCCGCATGACCACCACGACGATCACCCCTGCCCGCCACCGGTCACTCGGCGACTACACCTGGCAGGACGAGGCCGTCTGCCAGAGCACCGAGTACCACCCGGTCGACCCCGACACCTTCTTCCCCGAGCCGGACGAGACCGAAAAGATCGCCACCGCGAAGGCGCTGTGCGGACAGTGCCCGGTCCGCCGCACCTGCCTGGATGCCGCCCTGGAGACCGGCGACAGGTACGGCATCCGGGGCGGCACGACCGAGGAAGAACGCGAACCGCTGCACGAGAAGCTCGCCAGCCGCCTGGACTACAGCCGCGTCAACGACACCGTCGCCGGCCGCGACGTCCACCTCACGAAGGCCGAGCGCCGCGCGGTCGTCCACGCCGCCTACCGCCACGGCGTATCCGTACAACGCCTGGCATGGCTTTTGAAGGTCACCGAAGAGCACGCAAAGAAGTTGTACCGGGAAACGCGCCGGGCGCTCCGCAACCGCACCCTGGAACAGACCACGACGACCGACAGCGATCTGGACCGCGACGACTTCGGGACGGCGGCGTGAGCACCGTGAGTACACCGAAGTCGGCACACATCACCGCCTGGGACCGCACGGTCGTCATAGCCCTCGGCGGTGCGGGATGCGCTCTGTCGTACGACGCACTCCAGCAGATGGCCATCGCCATCCACATCCGCGGTTTCCTGACCTACGTCTTCCCGCTGGTGATCGACGGGTTCATCGCCTACGGCGTCCGTGCCCTGCTCGTCCTGCGCGCCGCGCCGCTGCGCTCCCGGGCGTACGTGTGGACCCTCTTCAGCACCGCCACCGCCGCCAGCATCTGGGCCAACGCACTTCACGCAGTGCGGCTCAACGAGGAAGCGGTGGCGGACACCGGGCTCCGGCTGGGAGACACGGTGGTCGCGGTGCTGTCCACCATCGCACCGCTCGCGCTGGCCGGCGCCGTCCATCTCTACATCCTCATCGCCCGGGGCCCGGTCAAGGGCAGTGACCGCGAGGACCTCGGTCAGAACGACCGTGGCGACGACACCGAGGTCACCCGGACCGACCGAGTCGGTCAGCATCCACAGCCGGTGGCCGGCCAGGTCAAGGCTGATCAGTCGGTCACTGCCCTGACCGACCGGCCGCCGCTGTCCCTGGACAAGCCGGCCCTCGCCTCCCGGTCACTGACCGACGACAGTGCCCCGGCGGACAGCAGCAAGCCGGTCACCGGTGACCGGAGTCAGCCACACAAGGTCGCTGATCTGCCCGGACAGCCGGACACGACGCGGTCGGCCACTGACCGCCCCGGCGACACCGCCCCGGTGACCGGCGACCAGGATGGCCCGGCGCGGTTCCCCGTCCCGCCGGTCACTCCGCTGGCGGTCACCGACCGGGACACCCGGATACCCGGTGACCGGCGGTCGGACCCGGACACCGAGGAGCTACTGAAGATCGCCCGGTCAGCGGCCAGAGCCGAGGACAAGCTGACCCGCAAGGTGGTCGCCCAAGCGATCCGGGGGCAACAGATCCCGCTGTCCAACGACACGCTGACCGCCCTCATGGCACAACTCCGCGAACAGCACGGACAGCCGGTCGCCCCCGCCCGGAACTGATCGGCCGGCACATGAAGCGGGGGGGGGGGCGGGCCCCCCCCCCCGCGCCCCCCCCCCCCCCCCCCCCCCCCCCCCCACACCCCCCCCCCCACCCCCCCCCCCCGGGTCTAATAAAAAAAAAAAAAGAGCCCCC
>NZ_JBHYGX010000045.1:4001-4625 GCF_042739975.1 Streptomyces sp. NPDC059080 | reverse complement strand
TGGGGGTTGAGCTTTGTTCCAGCCCCCCCGGCCGGGGGGGTGGCGGGGGGGGCCGGCCTGCGGCGCGCCGCCCGGGCCGCCCGCGCCCCCCCCCCCCCCGCCCCGGACACGCGTCCCACAACCTTCCGCAGCAAAACCGGAGAGCACCGTCATGCGCACCCGCCCGGCCACCCCCACCGAGGTCGACTCCTGGCTGACCGTCCTGCACCAGCACGGCCACCTCCACCACGCCCAACCCGGCCCCGACACCACCTGGACCGTGCAGCGAACCCAGGACAGCCGCCCGTGGACCCTGCACCACCCGGTCCTCGCGATGGACTGGATCGAGGAACGCGTCCGCAACATCCGCCAGCAGAACCCGGAGACGCACCGGTGACGGCCAACGACCCGGCGCCCACCATCGCCGGACAGCACCGTGACCCCACGACGGCTCCTGGCGGAGCAAGCTATCGCGTACGACGGTCCTACGGCCCGTCGTACGCACTTGCCCCCGCCCAGGAGGGCGGGGGAAGCCCCGGGGGGGGGGGGCCGCGGGGGGGCCCGGGCGCGCAACCGCCGAGCCCCCCCCAGGGGGCGCGGGCGCGCGGGGGGGCTCTCTCTCCCAACAGCAAGAGCGCAGACGCC
>NZ_JBHYGX010000045.1:949-3991 GCF_042739975.1 Streptomyces sp. NPDC059080 | reverse complement strand
GCGGCGCCCCCCTCCCCCCCCCCCGGGGGCGCGCGGGGGATCATATCTCGCGCGTGCGGGTCCCCTCCGGCGCGGCCGCCCCAGGGGCCCCCGCCGGGGGGGGGGGGGGAAGCCCGGTTGGTCCCCGAGCGAGGGCGCACGGGAACCAACCGGGCAACCGGCACCAGGGGGCGCCGGTCACCGGGGGAGAAGCCGACGACAACGACGATCGCGAGCAGCCGAGCCCGAGCACGCCCGCCTTCCCCGACCGCACACCGCGCCGCCGCAGCCGCAACCCGAGCCAGCGCACCCGCAAGACGACCACCCGCCTCTCCGACACCGAGAAAGCCGAGATCACCGCCGCCGCCAAGCTGCGCGGCGTCACCGTCGCCCGATTCCTCGCCACCGCCGGCCTCGCCGCCGCCCGCGGTACAACCGTCCTGCACTCCAACGAACGACTCGACACGGCCATCGACGAACTCGCCGCCCTGCGCACCGCGCTGGCCCGGATCGGCAACAACATCAACCAGATCGCCTACGTCCACAACGCCGGAGGACAGCCCCGACCCGGCGAACTCGACCACGCCCTCAGTGTTCTGACCCAGTCCCTCGGCCGCCTCGACGACGCGGCGAACAACCTGGTGACCAGGCGGCTGTGATGGTTCCCGACATCGGCCGCGGGTCCCGCACCCACGGCCTCCTCGTCTACCTCTACGGCCCCGGCAAGCGCGAGGAGCACACCGACGCACACCTCGTTGGCTCCTGGGACGGCTTCGCCCCCGATCCCGGGCGCGACACCAGCCCCGCCGCCGACCCGAAGGTCACCCTGGCCCGCCTCACCGCCGCCCTCGACCTCCGGGTCAAGCAGACCGGTGACCGTGCGCCCGCCAAGCACGTCTGGCACTGCTCGGTCCGCACCGCCCCCGGCGACCGTCGGCTCTCCGACGAGGAGTGGAACACCGTCGCCCAGCGCATCCTCCACGCCACCGGCATCGCCCCCGACGGTGATCCTGACGGCTGCCGGTGGATCGCCGTCCGCCACGCAGAAGACCACATCCACATCGTCGCCACCCTGGTCCGAGGCGACCTGCGCAATCCCCGCCTCAACTACGACTTCAACAAGGCCCAGGCGATCTGCCGACGCATAGAGGAAGAGAGGGGCCTACGTCGCCTCAACGCCGGTGACGGCACCGCGGCGAAGAATCCCACCAGCGCGGAGAAGTTCAAGGCCGAACGGACCGGCCGCCCCGAGACCTCCCGCGAGACGCTCCGCGAAGCCGTCCGACAAGCTGTCGCGGGAGCGGACAACGAGAAGGAGTTCTTCACCCGGATCCGCGAGGCCGGCCTTCGCATCAAGGTGCGCCACGCCCCGTCCGGCGACGCCCTCGGCTACAACGTCGCACTGCCCGGCGACCGCAACCGCAACGGCGAACCGGTCTGGTACCCCGGCTCCAAGCTCGCCCCCGACCTGTCCCTCCCGAAGATCCGCCTCCGGCTGGCCGACGGTACCGCCGAGCCCACAACGCCGCCAGCCGCCGACGACAGGGCAGACTGGTCCCCGCCGGCCCGAGAACGACGGAGCGCCACCGGCATCGCCGAGCGTGCCGCTCTCCTGCTCGACAACGACGAAGACGAGGCCGCCGCCCAGCTCATCGGCGTCGGAGAACTCCTGGACGCGGTCGCCCAGACCTCCCCAGCCGCCACCCGCGCCGAACTGGGCGCCGCCGCCCGCGCCTTCGAACGCGCCACCCGCAGCCACGTCCGAGCGGAACGCGCCGACACCCGGGCACTCCGCTCGGCGGCCCGGACCATCATCCAGGCCGGCAGCGCCCTCGGCCGCGGCGAAGACGGCGGCACCACCGCCATGCTCACCTCCACCCTGGTCCTCGTCGCCCTGGCCGCCGCCCGCTGGCACGCCGCCCGCGGCCACGCCCAGCAGGCCCACGCCTCCCGACAAACCGCCGAGCACCTACGAGCCGCCTACCGCCAAGCCGCCGCCACATCGATGCGGACCCTGCGCGATCAAGGCCGCGCCCTGCCCGAAGCCGAACGCCGAACCTACGAGGCCACCATCCGTACGGCCTTGGGGGAGGAGCAGCCACGAACGGACCGCTCGACGAAGACCGACGCCCTGACCGCCACCCTCGCCCAGGCCCAGCAAGCAGGCCACGACCCCAAGACCCTCCTCCAGAAGGCCATCAACATGCGCGAACTCGACACCGCCGAGGACGTACACGACGTCCTCATCTGGCGTCTACGACGCCTCGCCCACCTCCCCGCACACCCGGTCGAACCGCCCCGCCGCCCGAAACCCGGCGCCAGCCAGCCCAAGACCTCGGTCAACCACAACCGGACGGCACCAACGGCAACAACCCGCCCCACCACCTCCGACCCACGCTGGCGCTCACCGCGCCGCTGATCAGGGCGCGGCAGACCGGCCACCGCCCTGCCGCGCTCCGAGAAAACCCTGGACAACCAATTCCACCGGCTGTTACGGATGGAAACAGAAAGCCCCCACCGGGAGATGACGCTCGTGCCCAGAACCACCGCCCGCCCCGCAGCGCCGGCCCCCGCCTCGCCCGTCGTCCCCGTCGCCACCGACCCTCTGCTGCACCTCGAATACGAGACGCAGCCGCCCAGCAGCCCCGACGCGACGCGCTGCCTCAGCCACCCGCCCGAGCTGGCCCTCCGCGGAATCCCCGCGATGTGCTCGGCCTGCCGCGCCCGACGCGACTGGCTGCTCATCAACCACGGCCGCAACGTCTGGATCGTCTGCCGGTGCAGCAACCAGTGGCTCGAACCCGAGATCACCCGAGCCGACTTCGACGCCCTGGGCACCATCCCGGACGGAACGATCTACCTCAGCGTCGAACAGGGCCTCGCCGCGCTCGGCTTCGACGGGGCCTTCGCTGGCATCTACCTCGACTGAGCGAGCGATGTGCAAGCGCCGAGGGGGGGGGGGCGGCAAGGCGGGGGGCCCCCGCCCGGGGGGGGGGGTGCGGCCGGGGGGGGCGGTCGGGCGGCCCCCCGCGGAGCAGCGATGACGAGCACCGGGGCGCGGGG
>NZ_JBHYGX010000045.1:0-939 GCF_042739975.1 Streptomyces sp. NPDC059080 | reverse complement strand
CCGGCGCGGGGTGGCGGGGGGCGTGTGGGCCAACAACCGCCGGTGGGCGGGGGGGGGGCCCCGGGCGGGGGGGGCCCCCCCCCCGGCGGGCCCCCCCCCCTCGGCGTGGGTAGTCAGCCGCGGGTGCCGAACTTCGGCAGCCCCCGGAAGTCACAGCTAGGACACTCGTCTTCGCCCTGGATATAGCCCTCATGGACAACGCGGTGATCTTCCAGTCGGCAGGGGACGTCCGGGCGATCAGGCAGATGCGCTCGCGCACCGTTTCACCCTCGGCATCCCCGTGCGTATCTATACCAACCAGATCAACCCCGCCTGGGGCGGCCTGTCGTTCAAGAGCCTGATCCCCGTCTGGAACGACAGGGGCGACACTGCCGAGATCCGCAACATAAAGGGGGCGGTCGTCGCCCGCTACGCCTACGGCACCGCTGCGAAATAGCTCCCCTCCTTCAGTCACGCAGCGGTGGCTCCCAAGCGGATCCTCCGAAGTGCGCCAGGGCTTCCCGGAGTCGAGCGTCGACGGGGTGCATCGGGGCGAGGGGGATGACTGTGATCCATGCTTGCGAGGGTGGGGTGTCGGTGGAGGAATGGGGGCGAGCGTGGAGGATTGCCTGGACCGAGCGGTACCGGGTCGGACGTCCCGCCGAGTCGTAGACCGATCGAATGGACAGGCGCCGGATCTCTTGTGACGTGAGAACTGTTTGGCGCCGACGGTGCACGACCTCGATCCGCTCGCAGTCTATGGTCACATGGACGAAAGCCCCAAGGAGCAGGCAGCGGCGCACGAAAGAGGCCGCCACCCATATCGGCCAGAGCAGGCAGCCGAGCGCAATGATGAAGAGTGCATTAGGGCGCGTATCGAGTCGTGATCAATCTGTGTGATGTGCCTTCGTGGCAGGGTTCGGTCCGATAGACCGTCTTACGTGACGCGCGTACAACTGA
>NZ_JBHYGX010000044.1:43778-47747 GCF_042739975.1 Streptomyces sp. NPDC059080 | reverse complement strand
GGGGGGCCGCGCGGGGCCCGGGGGGGGCGGGGCGCCCCGCCGCGCCCCCCCCCACGTCCGTGCCGCCGCCGTTCAGGGCAGATAGCGTTCGAGGGCGGCGGCCCCTTTCTCCTCGATCATGCGCCGTGCCCACTCCAGGCTCTCGGGGCTCGGTTCCCGCCCCGACGCCCGCACCAGATCCTCGGCGTCGAACGGCCGCTCGCCGCCGGTGAACAGGTCCTTCGGCCGCTCGGTGGTCGTTCCCTCGTCGTCAGCGCTCACGGATTCCTCCTCTTCCGGCCCGCCCGGCCACCTGCTCACCGCCCGGCCACGGCCGACGCTCACTTCGGGTCCCTCCATCATGCTGCCGCCGCCCCCGGTCCGCACGGCGTCGGGCCGGAGCGCGGCGGGCGGCCTCACGGCGCCGTGCGGTCGGCGTCCCCGGTGGTCCCGCGCGGGCGGACGAACTGGCGCCCGGTGGTGGGGTCGACCAGGACGAAGTCCGTCACCTCCGCCGACGTCTGCCGCACCGCGATGGTGCGGCCCGGGTCGTACCCCGGCCACGCCTGGCCCTCGGCGGGCGGCGCCTTCTTCAGCTCGACCGGCGGCGTCAGCGGGGTGCCGCCCACGCAGCGCACCCGCGGCACCCCGTGCCCGTCGACGAGCACCGCGGTCCCGGCCTGCATCACCGCCTGGTAGCCGGTGGCCTCGCCGCCGAGGAAGCCGTGGGCGGTGATCCGGGTGTCGTACCGCAACTCGACGGGGGTGAGGGCGCGCAGCGCCTCCGGGACGGCGGTGTCCTCGATGCCCTCGGTGTCGGCGAACGCGGCGGTCCGACCGAGATCGGCCTGCAGGTACCGGATCAGCCGGCCGGTGTCGCAGGAGGCCGTGGAGCGTCTGCCGCCGTAGAGGCCGTGCAGCGACCCGGGGAGGTCGCGGACGGTCTGGGGGCGGCGCGGGGCGGCGTGCGGCGCCGGCGGGCCGGTCCGCCGGGCCACCGACGCGGTGAACGGGTCGGGCCCCGGCTCGTGCAGCGGCAGCGGCAGCAGCCCGGTGCGGGCCTCGGCGGCGCCGGGCGCGCCCTGGTACGGCCGGGTGAGGAAGCCGGTCAGGAACAGACCGGCCGCCAGTATCCCGGCGGGCAGGGCGAGCCGGGCGGTGCGGTGCCACCAGGGGGCGCGTCCGGTCGGCCGGACCGGGCGCCCGACCGCGGCCGGACGCCCCTCGGGAGGGTGCCCGGCCGGGGCGCGCCCGGGCCCGGGAGGTTCCGCGGATCCCTGGGCGCCGGCCGGGTCCGGGGGCTCGTGTCCGGGCGGGGGTGGTGTCGTGGTCACGGCCCTCTCCGATCGTCCGGCGTCCGGTGGGCGGGCGGCACGGGGGCGGGACGGCTCATGGGGCGCGGGCACCTTCGTTCCGGTCCGTCCCGCTTCGTCCCTGCCGGACCCATTGTCTGCCCGGCGCCGCCGCGGGCCGCAAGCCGGGCGGCGGGCGGGGGCTCGCGGACGTACCGTGCGCGCCCCCGCCGTCAGACGAAGCGCGCCCCCGCCGTCAGACGAAGAAGGCGTTCATCCCGGGCACATCGGAAAGGTAGGTCTCGATCCGCGCGATCCGCCCGTCGCGGAGCGTGCAGACCGTGGCGAGGTACTCGGCGAATTGCCATGTATTCAACAAGTGGGTCGGGTGCGCCGCCGGAGCCCGCTTCGTACGGGTTCCGGCGGCGCCCCTCACCGCTGCGCGCCGGCCGGCAGCAGCCCGACGAGGAGACCGGCGAGCGCGGCGGCGCACCCGGTGGCCGCCACCGCGGGCCAGCCGCCCGCCGTCCAGGCCAGCGCACCGCACAGCGAACCGGCCGCGATGCCCAGGAAACGCAGCGTGAAATAGAGGGTGTTGAGGCGGTTGTGCTGCGCCGCGTCGAGGCGGAACAGCACCGTCTGGGTGGCGGCCTGCCCGCCCCACACCCCCACGTCCAGCACGATCACGCCCGCGATCACCCACCACAGCGAGCCGGTGCCGGGCAGCAGCACCAGCCACCCGGCGACCACCAGACCGGTCAGCGTCGCCGTCGCCCCGCGCCGCCCCCACCGCTCCGCCAGCCGCCCCGCGTACGGCGACGCGGCCGCGCTGGCCGCCGCCACCAGCCCGAACAGCCCGATCCGTGCCGGGTCGAGCCGGTGGTCGTGCGCCAGCAGGAACGTCAGCGTCGTCCAGAACGCGCCGAACGCCACGCCCACCAGCGCACCCGACACCGTCACCACCCGTACCACCGGCCGCCACCACAGCCGGGGCAGTGAGGCGAGGGTGGCGCGGTAGCCGGGGCCCCCGGCCGCCGGGAGCGGCGGCAGCGCCCGCCGCAGTACGGCCATCAGCCCCAGCGTGACCAGGCACGAGACGCCGTACACGGTCCGCCAGCCCGCCAGCTCCGCCAGCGCCCCGGCGTACGCGCGCGAGGCCAGCACCCCGACGAGCAGCCCGCCCTGCACCGTGCCGACGATCCGGCCCCGGCCCGCCGCCGGGCCGCCCGACGCGTCCGCCAGCGCCACGGCGAGCGGTGTGAGCAGCTGCGGCACCGGCGACAGCACCCCGAGCGCGAAGCCCGCCACGAGCAGGCACCACACCGACGGCGCCGCCGCGCACACCGCGAGCGCCGCCGCCGACCCCCACCCGAGCGTGAGGATCAGCCGCCGCCGGTCATGGCTGTCGCCCGCCGGTACGAGCAGCAGAATGCCCGCCGCGTACCCCGCCTGCGTGACGGTCGGCAGCGCTCCGAGCGTCCCGGCGTCGGCGCCCAGTGACCGCGCGATGGCGTCCAGGAGCGGCTGGTTGAGATAGACATTCGCGGCCGTGACGGCGGCGGCCACCGCGAGCAACGGCATCGGCGACCGGCCGCCGCACACCGTAGGGCCGCTCGGCGTACCGCCGCTGACCTGGAGAGAAGACGTGGATTGCTGCACAGTCACCGACGCTAGGGCGCCGCCGCACGGCATACTTTCGAGCTCCGGCCGTCCCCTGTCGAGAAGCGGCCGCGAGCGGCGGGCCGCCACCTGCCTGGCGGAAAGGAGCGGGCACGGTGTACGGCAAGAGCGAGGACCGGGACGACTACCAGCGCGTCCCCCGGCCACTGGCCGCGATGGCCCGCGACCTCCCCGACGGCCACCACATCCCGCCGCACCGCCACCGCCGCCACCAACTCCTCTACGGCACGACCGGCGCGATCACCGTCACCACCCCGCACGGCACCTGGGTGGTCCCCGCCACCCGCGCCGCCTGGCTCCCGGCCGGGCTCACCCACGCGATGACCTGCGCCGGGGCGGTCGCGATGCGCACCCTCTACATCGACCCCGCGGCCGCCGGACACCTCCCCACCGACCCGGCCGTGGTCCCCGTCTCCCCGCTGCTGCGCGAACTCATCGACGCGGCGACCCGCATCCCCGTCGCCTACGACCCCGACGGCCGCGACGGCGCCCTGATGCGGCTGCTCCTCCTCCAGCTCGCCCCGGAGCCCCTTCCCGCGCTGCACCTCCCGGCGCCCGGCGATGCCCAGCTGGACGAGGTCTGCGCGGCCGTCCGCCGTGACCCGGGCGCCCGCTGGTCCACCGCCGACCTCGCGGCCCGCGCGCACCTCAGCCCCCGCGGACTGCACCGCCGCTTCACCGCCGCGACGGGCATGAGCCCCGCCCGCTGGGTCCAGCAGGCCCGCCTGCTCCACGCCGTCACCCTGCTGGCCGCCGGCACCCCCGTCACTGCCGTCGCCGGAGCCCTCGGCTACGCCACGCCCAGCGCCTTCACCGCGATGTTCCGCCGCACTCTCGGCACCACCCCCAGCGGCTACTTCACCGCGCCGACCGGGCCGGGCGGCGGTCCGGCGTGAGGCGCGGCGGTCCGGCGTGAGGCGCGGCGGTCCGGTGTGAGGCGCGGCGGTGGGGCGGCGCCCGCGCGCGGCGGGGGCCGCGGGGGGGGGGGGGCGCGGGGGGACGCGTGCTGTGTGAGGGG
>NZ_JBHYGX010000044.1:11672-43768 GCF_042739975.1 Streptomyces sp. NPDC059080 | reverse complement strand
CCCCCGAGCGGCCCGAGCAGCCCGCCGCGTCCGCCACGCCCCGTACGGAGACGACGGCCGCCGGGCACTGACCCGGCCCGGCCCCGGGGCGGGCTAGACCCCCCCCCGCCGCGGCGGGCCCCGCGCGGGGGGGCGGGGGCCCGGAGGCCGCCGGTGCCCTACGCCTTCTTGAGCCGGGCGATGATGCCGTCGATGTCGTTCCGCGCCCGCTCGGGGCGGATGAAGTGCCCGCCCGGCTCCTCGTGCGCCTCGTACGCGATTCCGGCGCCGTCCAGGGCGGCCCGGAACTCCTGCTGGCCGCGCAGGACTTCGGTCTCGTTGAGCAGGTCGAACGGGTCGACGGGGTTGGGGCTCGTCCCGGCGACCAGGAAGACCCGCTTGTCGCGGTAGCTGTCCAGGTGCTCCATCGGGTTGTCGGCGCTGACCTTCGCCTCGTCCCACAGCGGCGCGCCGTAGATGGTGCCGCCCGCCAGGTCCAGCGCGGCGGCGGAGACGTTCGCCCAGTTGACGACGGCACCCAGGTCGCGGCGGAGGCTCGGCGGGCCGGAGTGCGCGCTGACCGACGCGAAGCGGTCCGGGTACTTCGCCGCGTACTTGAGCGCACCGAAGCCGCCCATGGAGAACCCGCCGACGGCCCGGCCGTCGTGCTCCGCGTACGTCCGGAAGTTCGCCTCCACCCACGGCATCAGCTGGGCCATGTGGAACGTCTCCCAGTTGCGGGGCCCGCTGTTGGAGTTGACCGGGTCGGAGTACCACCCGGCGTGGCCGCCGTCGGGCATCACGACGATCAGCGGCTTCCCGGCGGTCCAGGCGCGGATGCCGCCCTCCGGCAGCCGGTCCCAGGTCATGAAGTCCTGGTCGTTGCCGCCGCCGTGGAAGAGGTAGAGGACGGGGTAGGTGCGGTCGCCGGTGTGGTAGTCGTCGGGCAGCAGGACGTTGACGGCGGGCTGCCAGCCGATCGCGTCGGTCGCGAAACGGTAGAACCACATCCGGGCGTCGTGCTCGTCGCGCTGGACGATACGCAGCCCGGAACCGTCGCCCGGCGCCGCACTGGCCGGGGCGGCGGCCGACAGGACCCCCGCCCCGCCGAGCGCCAGCGCGGCGGAGACCCCGCCGACGGCCTTCAGCACGTTCCGGCGGCTGGTGCGGTGCTCGCTCAACATGACCTCCAGGTCGGATGGCGGCACGGCCGGGGCGCGTGCCGCGGAAAACTCGGGACGCCATCGCACCGGCCGCCGGGGCGAGAGGCCCGCGGGCGGCGCGGGGGCCGGGGAGCCCGGGGCCGGACGCCCGGGGAACGGCTCCCCGCGCGGTGCGCCCACCGGCACCCGGGAGCGCGCCGTGGCGGCGCGCGGCACACGGCAGGGGCGCACGCCCCATGCCGCGCGCCCACTGCCCGCCATCGCCGTCCCCCCAGGCCCCGTCGTCCCCCGTGTCCCCCGTGCCCCCCCCGTGGCGCCGGTGGTGACGCGCCCACCCTTGCGGCGGGCGCTGAAATGCCGATGAAATTCCGTTGAGGACGACAGGGGGACGGGCGTGAGCGGAGACTGCGGAACCGTCGGGGAAGCGCGCTGGCGCATCGCCGTGCTGGGGCCGGTACGGGCCTGGCGCGACGGAACGCCGCTGGAGTTGGGGCCGGTCCGGCGTCGGGCGGTGCTGGCCGCCCTGGTGCTGCGGCCGGACACCCGCGTCAGCCATGAGCAGCTGCTCGACGACGTCTGGGGCGCGCAGCCACCGCCCTCGGGCCGCCGGGTCCTGCCCAGTTACGTCTATCCGCTGCGCAAGGCCCTCGACCCGCCGGGCACCCCGCCGGCGCACTCGGTGATCCGCAGCGACCGCGGCGGCTACCGCTTCCACACCGACGGCGTCCGCCTCGACACGGCGGAGCTGACCGCCCACGCCGACGCCGCCCGCCGCGCCTGGACCTCCGGCGACCCGGCCACCGCCGCCGACCGCTTCGCCGAGGCGCTCGCCCTCCTCGGCGACGAGCTGCTGACGGGCCTCCCGGGTCCCTTCGCCCACGCCGAACGGCAGCGCCTCGCCCGGCGCCGCCCCGCGCTCCAACGGGACCGGCTGGCCTGTCTGGTCGACCTCGGCCGGTCCGCCGAAACCCTCGACGGCCTCGCCGTGCTCTGCGCCGCCGACCCGTACGACGAGGCGCTGGCGGCGCTGCGGATGCGCGCCCTGTACAGCAGCGGACGGCAGGCCGCGGCGCTCACCGTCCACCAGGAGATGCGCACCCGGCTCCGCGACGAACTCGGCGTCGACCCGGGCGAGGAGCTGCGCCGCGCCCACCAGGCGGTGCTGCGCCGCGACGACGGACAGCTGCGCGGCCCCCGCCCGCCCGGTGCCACGCCGCCGCCCGGCCCCGCGCCGCGCGCCCGCCGCGTCGTCGACGACCTGCCCGCCGGACCCACCCGCCTCGTCGGCCGTGACCCCGAACTCGCCCTGCTCGGCGAGGAGTTGACGTCCGACGGTGTCACCGTCCTCGCGGTCGACGGTGTCGCGGGCGTCGGCAAGAGCGCCTTCGTCCTGCACACCGCCCGGACCCTCCGCGACCGCCACCCCGACGGCTGCCTCTTCGCCGACCTGCGCACGCACAGCGCCGGTGAGCGCCCCCTCGCCCCGCAGCGGGTGCTGCGACGGCTGCTGCGCTCGGTCGGCGCGTCCGGCAGCGAGGTCCCCGAGGACCTCGACGACCTGACCGCCGCCTGGCGGGCCGCGACCAGCGCCCTGCGGCTGCTCCTCGTCCTCGACGATGTGCGGAGCGCCGAGCAGATACGGCCGCTGCTGCCCGCGGGGCCCGGCAGCACGGTGCTCGTGGCGGGCCGCCGACGGCTCCCCGGACTCGACGCCGACCGCCGCGTCACCCTCGAACCCCTGGGCGGCGGCGACGGCCTGACCCTCCTCCGCGACCTCGTCGGCGCCGCCCGCGCCGACCGGGAACCGGCCGCCACCCGGCAACTGGTCCGCCTCTGCGACGGCCTCCCGCTCGCCCTGCGCATCGCCGGTGCCCGGCTCCAGACCCGCCCCTCCTGGACCCTCACGTCCCTGGTGGAACGGATGGCGGGCGACGAACGGCGGCTCGGCGAACTGCGCGCCGGGGACCGCAGCGTGGAGGCCGCCTTCCGGCTCTCGTACGACCATCTCGCGCCCGAGCAGCGGCGCGGCTTCCGGGCGCTCGGCCTTGCCCCGACCGTCGAGTTCGACGTCCTGACCTCGGCGGCGATGCTGCACCGGCCGCCCCAGGAGGCCGAACGCCTCCTGGAGAGCCTGGTCGACGCGAGCCTGCTCCACCAGCCGGGGCCCGGCCGCTACCGCCTGCACGACCTGGTACGGGCGCACGCCCGGCGCCTTGCGGCGGAGACCCCCGACGAGTCCGCCGCGGCCCGTACCGCGGGGCTGCGGCTGTACCTCGACGCGGGCCGCATCACCAGCGACTGGGGCCCCGACGGCTTCCCCACCGGACCGCGGCCCGGCGACGCCCCGTTCGCCGACTGGCAGGACGCGGACGGCTGGCTGGACGCGGCGGGCGGCGAACTCGCCGACGTGGTCGCGCACGCGGCGGCGCTCGGCGAGGCCGATCAGGCGTGCTGGATCGCCGAGGCCCTGAGCGACTACTTCGCCCGCCGGGGCCGCTACCACGAGTGCCGCGGCGCGCTGCGCACCGCGCTCGCCCAGGCCGACGCGTCCGGCGACCCGCGGATGCCCGGGGCGCTGCGCAACTGCATGGGCATCACCGACGTCTACCAGGGCCGCCACGACCAGGGGCGCGTCTGGTTCACCGAGGTGCTGCAACTCGACGGCGCCCGCGCGGACCTGCGCGAACAGGCGCGGGCCCTCGGTGGGCTCGGCGCCGCCGAACTCCACGCGGGCCGCCCCGACCACGCCCTCGTCCACCTCACCGCCGCACTGGCCGTCGCCCGCCGCCTGGGCGACAACTGGCTCAACGCCATGGGCCTGTGCGTCCTCGGCGCCCTCCACCACACCCGGCACCGCCATGAGCAGGCGCTGGCCTGCTACACCGCCGCCCTCACCCACGCCGAGGCCAACGGCCGCCCCCGCATGATCAGCAGAACCCTCGCCGCCACCGCCGACGTCCATCTCGACCTCGGCCACTTCGGCGAGGCCCGCGCGCTCTACCGGCACGCGGCCGACCTGGCACAACGCTCCGGCGACGTCCTGCTGCACGCGATCATCCTGACCCGCATGGGCTCCGCCGAACACGGCGCCGGAAACCTGCCCGCCGCCACCGCCCTCCATCACCAGGCCCTTGCCCGCCACCGCACCCTCTCCCCGCTCTCCGAACCCCACCGCGACCGCTTGGAGAGGGACATCCGCTACCGCCTGGGCCGCACCTACTCCGCCGCGGGCCGCGTCCCCGAGGCCCGCGAACAGTTCCGCACCGTCCTCATGCTTCCCGGCGCCGACGGCCATCCCGACCAGCGCGCCCTGGCGTTGGAGGCGCTGCGGGAGAGCGGGGCGGAGGGGAGGGGGGAGTTGCCGTGAGGGGGCGTCGGGTCCGGCGGGCCGCCCGCGCGAACGGCCACGGAAAAAACCGGTGGTGCGTTCGAGCGTCGCAGGGTTACCTTCGAAACGTTGCGGACGACGTCGACGGGGCGTCGTCGCCGCGTGTGAAGAGGGAGGTGCGGCTGATGGCTGCCGTTGTGAGGGGCATCGCCCCGCTCCAGAAGCTCATACCGTCCACCTCCGTGGCCACCGGCTGATCCGCGACCGCCGACAGAAGCCGTCACCTCGCGCCCCTGCCCGCACCCCGGGCTTCAGCGCGCAGCCGGGGCCCCCGCGAAGGGCCTCCTTTGTCTTCCCTGTTCTCCCTCTCTTCCTCTTCCCTTTCTTCTCCCTCTCCGTCCGCGGACGCTTCCCCCTCCTCCCTCGCTGCTCCCTCTGCTTCTCCTTCTCCTTCCCCTTCCCCTTCCCCTTCCGGGCCGTATGCCCCGGGTGCCTCGCCGACGCTCGCCGCGTACGGCTGGGACGACGGGTTCGCGGAGAGCTTCGCGCCGTACGCCGGGCGGGGCTTCGTGCCCGGCCGGATCATCCGCGTGGACCGTGGCCGGGTGGACGCCGTGGTGCCGGACGGCGCCGGGGTGCGGACCGTACTCGCGGACACCGCGCCGGTGGCGACCGGTGACCCCCTGCGGGTGCCGTGCACCGGTGACTGGGCGGTCATCGACCTGGAGAGCGGCCAGGTCGGTCCGCAACTCGACGGTCTCGTACGGGCGTTGCTGCCGCGCCGTACCGCGTTCGTGCGGTCGGCGTCGTCGAAGCGGTCGGACGGGCAGATCCTCGCGGCCAACGCGGATCACGCGGTGATCGCGGTGTCGCTCGCCGAACCGCTCGACCTGGGCCGCGTCGAGCGGTTCGTCTCCCTCGCCTGGGAGAGCGGCGCGCAGCCGCTCCTGGCACTGACCAAGGCGGACCTCGTGGCGGACGGGGCGTGCCTGGCGCAGCTCGTCGCGGACGTCGAGGGCGCGGCGCCGGGCGTACGGGTACGGGCCGTCAGCGCCGATACGGGGGAGGGCGTGCAGGCGCTGGCCGCCGCGCTCGCCACCGGGACCGCGGTGCTGCTGGGCCGCTCCGGTGCGGGCAAGTCGACCCTCGCCAACGTCCTCGCCGGACGGCCCGCGCAGCGGGTCCAGGCCCTCCGCGACCGCGACGGCAAGGGCCGCCACACCACCACGACCCGCGATCTGCTGCCGCTGCCCGGCGGTGGCGTCCTGATCGATACGCCGGGGCTGCGGGGCGTCGGCATGTGGGACGCCGGGGACGGGCTCAGCCGTACGTTCGCGGATGTCGAGGAGCTGGCCGCGCGGTGCCGCTTCCCCGACTGCGCGCACGGTACGGAGCCGGACTGCGCGGTCCGTGACGCGGTCGGCGGCGGCCTGCTCTCCGCCCGCCGCCTCGACAGCTACCGCAAGCTGCAACGCGAGAACCGCCGCATCGTGGCGAAGACCGACGTCCGCCTCCGGGCGGAGATGCGCCGCGAGTGGCGGCTCAAGCAGGCGGTGGGGCGCGAGATGTCGGCGCGTAAGCGGGGCGGCCTTCGGAGGGGGTGAGCGGCGTCCGGGGGAGGCCCGCACCGTGCGGGGCCGGGCCGCCCCACAGGGTGCGGGGCCCACCTGGACTTGCGCCCGCCCCGGCCCGGCCCGGCGCGGGCCCCCGCCTCCCGCCACGCCGCCGTCTCCCGCCCCCACCCCCACGTCCGATTTCCGCCGGTCCGCGGCCTGGGGGCGGCGCACACTGGGACACGTGATGGATGACGAGACCAGGTACGAGGCGGTGTCGAGCCGGGACGCACGGTTCGACGGGGAGTTCTTCTTCGCCGTGACGACGACCGGGATCTACTGTCGGCCGAGCTGTCCCGCGGTCACGCCGAAACGCGCCAACGTGCGGTTCTTCCCGTCGGCCGCCGCCGCGCAGGCGGGCGGGTTCCGGGCCTGCCGCCGCTGCCGCCCGGACGCCGTACCGGGCTCCGCCGAGTGGAACGTCCGGGCCGATCTCGTCGGCCGGGCCATGCGGTTCATCGGCGACGGCGTCGTCGACCGGGAGGGCGTCGCGGGGCTCGCCCGGCGCCTCGGCTACAGCACCCGCCAGGTGCAGCGGCAACTCACCGCCGAGCTGGGTGCGGGCCCGGTGGCGCTGGCCCGGGCGCGCCGTGCGCACACCGCGCGGGTGCTGCTCCAGACCACCGCGCTGCCCGTCACGGAGCTGGCGTTCGCCGCCGGGTTCGCCAGCGTCCGCCAGTTCAACGACACGATGCGGGAGATCTACGCCGGTACCCCGCGCGAGCTGCGCGCCGCCGCGCTGCCCGGCCCCGCCCGCACCGGCACCCAGCGCGCGGCGGACGGCCCCGCGCCCCACGGCATACCGCTGCGCCTGGCCCACCGCGGCCCGTACGCCGCCGCCGAGATCTTCGACTTCCTCGCCGCGGGGGCCGTCCCCGGGGTGGAGGAGACGGTCGGCCCGCGCGGCCGCCGCACGTACCGGCGCACCCTGCGGCTCAGCTACGGCACCGCCATCGCGGAGGTCGACGAGGCCACCGGCGGCGCGGCCCGGCGCCGGCCGCGCGCGGGGGAGAGCGGACCGGAGCGGGCCCCGGACGGCGGCGGCTGGCTGGAATGCCGGCTGCGGCTGACCGACCCCCGCGATCTGGCCACCGCCGTACAGCGGCTGCGGCGCCTCTTCGACCTGGACGCCGATCCGTACGCCGTCGCCGAACGGCTGGGCGGCGACCCGCTGCTGGGCCCGCTCGTCGCCGCCTGCCCGGGGCTGCGGTCGCCGGGCGCGGCCGACCCCGAGGAGCTGGCCGTCCAGACGGTGCTCGGCGGGCCTCCGGAGCGCGCGGCGGCGCTGGTCGCCGCCCACGGCAAGCCGCTGGACGCCGCCGACGGCGGGCTCACCCATGTGTTCCCGGCGCCCGGCGAACTCCTCTCCGCCGAGGTCGGCGCGCCGGTACGGGCGTTGTGCGCGGCGCTCGTCGACGGGACCCTCGACCTCGGCGCGGGCGCGGACCGCGCCGCCGCCGAACAGGCCCTGCGGGCGCTGCCCGGGGTCGACGCGCGGGCCGTCGGCCACCTCCGGATGCGGGCCCTGGGCGACCCGGACGCGGGCCCGGACGGCGCGCCCGAGGCATGGCGGCCGTGGCGCGCCTACGCCCTGCACCACCTGTGGAACGCGGGCCGCGTCCCGCCCGGCGCGTTCGCCCTGCCCGCGCTCGCCGCCGGGTGACCGCCTCACCCCGCGAGCACCGCGCCCGCCCACGCGCCCACCACCAGCAGGCAGGCGAACAGTTCCACCAGCACGCTCAGCCCGATGGCGCGCATCGCCGTACGGGTGGCGGCCCAGGCGTCGCCGTGGCTGCCGAGCCGGACCCGTTCCAGCAGGTAGTGCGCGCCGAGGGCGCAGAGCGGGGCGCCGATCACCGGGATCACGAAGAACCCGGCGATCCCGGCGGCGCCGGAGAGGAACAGCACGCGGTACGGGGTTCCCGCGGCCCGCAGGTTGCGCGTCGGCAGCAGAAACTTCACGGCCTGCTGGAGCAGGAGCAGCGCGGTGGCGGCGATCAGCACCGTCCACGCCACCGACGTCTGCTCCGTCATCGCCCACCAGAGCACCCCCGCCCAGACGATGGGCGTCCCGGGGACGCCGGGGACCAGCACCCCGAACAGTCCGAGCAGCAGCACCAGTCCGACGGCGAACAGCTGCCACCCGCTCATCCGACGCCCTTGCCGGGACCGGCCGCCGCCCCCGCCACGGCGATCCCCCGGCCCGGCACGCTGCGCATGCTCATGGCCCAAGCCTGCCGGACGTGACCCGAACGCGCTCCCCGGACCGGTCCCACCGGGACGCCGGGCGCCCGCCCGCGTGGTACGCGCCCGGCCCCGCCCGCAGCGTGACGCCTCGTCCGCCTCGCCGCCACCCGGCCGGGGCGCTCCGACGCCCGGGTGGGCCGTCCGGCGGAACGTCCGGGCAAACACCTCTTCGTGCCCTGTTTCCCCGCCGCCGGCGCGTGGACAATACGGCGCATGAACCAGCAGGGCGCACCATGCCGCGGGCCGGAGGACGACTGGTGGCGGCAGCTTTACGGCGACATCCGACCGGACCGGGACCATATCCGACCGGGCCAGGGCCATCCGGGCGCACCCGGTCCCGGCACCACGGCCCCGCGACCGTACGCACCGAGCGACACGGGTCCGTCCGGCGCCACGGACACCCTGGACGAACGGGTTGCTTCGGCGCTTCGGGCGTTGAGTGCGCCTTCGGCTGCACCGGGCGCTCCCGGCCCGGCCGCCTCTGTGGGGCCGTCGATTCCGGGGCCGGCTCCGGCCGTATCGGCTCCGGTCCTGGGCGCGTCGACGGCGGCCGCGGCCACGCCGGCTCCGGCTTCCTCCGGGGTGCCGTCGGTTCCGGGTCCGGCTGTGGCGTCCCCGGATCTGCCCGTGGTGCCTCCGGATCCCGCCGTGGCGGGCCCGGATCTGCCCGCCGCGAGGGGAGGCGCGACCGGCCCGGCCCCGCTTCCGGCCGTCGGACTGCTCCCGCCCGGGTTGCTGCCGCCGGACGAACTGCCGGTCGGCCTGTCCGCCGCCGATGCGCCACCGTGGCCGTTCCGGGCCGGAACGCTGCCGCCCGGGTTGCTGCCCCCGGAGGAGCTGCCGTCCGCCCGGCCTGTCGCGGGCGCCCGCACGTCGCCCGTACCGCGGCCGCTTCCGGATGAGCGGCCTCCGACCGGGCGGGCCACGGCCCTTGCCGAGCCGTCATCTGTGGGGGCATCACTCGCCGAACCGTCACCCCTTGCTTCGGCGCTTCCGGAGGCGACGGGCCCGGAGTCCGTGCCGCGTGCCGAGGCGGAGCCGGACACCGAGGGTGTGTCGGGGGCCGGAGCCGTATCGGAGGCCGAGGAGGGGCCGCAGCCCGGGGCCGTATCACGGGCCGAGCCCGGTACCGGGTCTGCGTCGGGTGCGGAGACCGCACCGGCCGGTGAGGCACCGACGCCGGACGCGGAGACCGTACCGGCTTGCGCGACACGGGAACCGGACGCGGAAGCGCTGCCCACCACCGGTGAGCCGGCGGCCACCGCGGACCCGGGCGCCACAGCCGTACGGGACCCCGAAGCCGAGCTTCCCGGATCCCCCGAAGCCGCCCCTGAGCCCCGGCCTGAGCCGGAGGCCGACGCCGCACCCGCCACCGAGCCCACCCCGGACGACGAAGCGGAATCGACCACCGAGCCCACACCGGACCCGGACCCGGACCCGGCCGTCGCCACAGCGGCCACCGGCCCCACCCCGGACGGCGAGGCCCCACCCCCCGCACAACCCCCCACCGTCCACCACCCCACCTACATCGGCCACCGCCCACCCACCTACGCGGCCGAGCCCGTGGCCTTGCCCGTTGCGGATCCGGCGGCGCTCGGGGAGTTGGTTCCGGACACCGTGCTGGACGGGGCGCAGTACGGCTCGCTCACGCTTCGTGCCGTGTCGCAGCGCGGGGACTCGGCGCGTTACCGGGGTGCGCCGCGCCGTGATGCCCTGCTGCTGGCGCGGTTCGGTACTGGTGCGCACACCCTGATCCTGGCGGCCGTCGCCTCTGGACCCGCCGTCGGCGACCCGCGCGCGGCGCACGACGCCTGTGCCTGGATCGGCGGGGCCGTGGCCCGCAGTTGCACCCGACTGGCGGAGGACCTGCGAACGGACCACCGCAGCGCCCTGCGATCGGGGCTCCAACGCCTCGCCGACCGCGGCTACGGCAAGCTGCGGGCCCACACCGCGGGGCCCGGCGGTGTACCGGAGTCCCCGGCCGCCGTG
Organism: Streptomyces sp. NPDC059080; assembly: GCF_042739975.1. Classification (NCBI taxonomy): domain Bacteria; kingdom Bacillati; phylum Actinomycetota; class Actinomycetes; order Kitasatosporales; family Streptomycetaceae; genus Streptomyces; species Streptomyces sp. NPDC059080. The sequence continues at coordinate 33,449 of NZ_JBHYGX010000044.1, read as the reverse complement.
CGCTGTCTGCTGCTGCCCGTCGATCCGGCGTGCCGTACGCGGGTCTTCTTCGGCGTCGGCGAGGGCGGATTGCTGCGGCTGCGTGACGGTGTGTGGGAGGACCTCGAACCGTCCGCGCCTGGTCAGGAGGCGTTCGCGCCCGACGACGGACCGTCCGCGTCCGGCCACCGGCCCTCCGCGGGCGTCCCGGCCCCGCCGGGCTCCGCCCCCGGCCCGGAAACGTCCGGCCCGCGCTGTGCGCCCGCCCCCGCGCCGTTCCTCTTCACGACCGTCACCGGGCGGCGCGGTGACGCCCTGCTGCTGTGCAGCGCCGGGCTCGCCGAACCGCTCGCCGACGAACCGGCCCTCGCCGCCCACCTCGCCACCGATTTCTCCGGCCCCCAGCCGCCCGGCCTGACCTCCTTCCTCGCCGCCGCGCAGGTCCGCGTCAAGGGCCACGCCCGCGACCGCACGGTCGTCGGGGTGTGGGACACGTAGCGCACCGCACGGGCACGGAGGGCCCGTACGACGCGGAGGACAGGTGCGGCCGCGGCGGCTCCAACCGGCGGTACGCCCCGGGCCGCGGCGGCACCGGCCGGGCGCGACAGGCACCGGCCGGGCGCGACAGGCACCGGCCGGGCGCGACAGGCACCGTCCGGCCGGGTGGCACCGGAGGCGCTCCCCGCCGCCTCATGGGTTCATGGGAGGGAGGCACGGCCCACCGACGGCGGCGAAGGAGCGAGCGCGACATGGCGAAGCAGACCGTGGCCGAGCAATTCGTGGACATCCTGGTGCGTGCCGGGGTGCAACGCCTGTACGGCGTCGTCGGCGACAGCCTCAACCCCGTCGTCGACGCGATCCGCCGCTCGCGGGCCATCGACTGGATCCAGGTGCGGCACGAGGAGACCGCCGCGTTCGCCGCGGGTGCCGAGGCGCAGGTCACCGGCAAGCTCACCGCCTGCGCCGGGTCCTGCGGGCCCGGCAACCTCCACCTCATCAACGGGCTCTTCGACGCCCACCGCTCGATGGCCCCCGTCCTCGCGCTCGCCTCGCACATCCCCTCCAGTGAGATCGGCACCGGCTACTTCCAGGAGACCCACCCCGACCGGCTGTTCGCCGAATGCAGCCACTACAGCGAGATGATCTCCAGTCGGCAGCAGATGCCGCGGGTCCTGCAGACCGCCATCCAGCACGCCGTCGGCCGCAGCGGCGTCTCCGTCGTCTCACTGCCCGGCGACATCGCGTCCGAGGCGGCCCCCGACCGTGCCATCGAACATGCCCTGGTCACCGCGCGGCCGTCGGTCCGTCCCGGCGACGCCGAGATCGACCGGCTCGCCGAACTCGTCGACGCGGCCGGAAAAATCACCCTGTTCTGCGGCAGCGGCACCGCGGGCGCCCACGCCGAGGTGATGGAGTTCGCCGAACGCGTCAAGGCGCCCGTCGGCCACGCCCTGCGCGGCAAGGAGTGGATCCAGTACGACAACCCGTACGACGTCGGCATGAGCGGGCTGCTCGGCTACGGCGCCGCGTACGAGGCGACCCACGAGTGCGATCTGCTGATTCTGCTCGGCACCGACTTCCCGTACAACGCGTTCCTCCCCGACGACGTGAAGATCGTCCAGATCGACGTCCGGCCCGAACACCTCGGCCGCCGCTCGCAGCTCGCCCTCGGTGTCTGGGGCGACGTCCGCGAGACGCTGCGCTCTCTGACGCCCAAGGTGCAGATCAAATCGCAGCGCGCCTTCCTCGACAGGATGCTCAAGAAGCACGCCGACGCGCTGGAGGGCGTGGTCAGCGCCTACACCCGCAAGGTCGAGAAGCACATCCCGATCCACCCGGAGTACGTCGCCTCCGTCCTCGACGAGGAGGCCGACGACGACGCGGTGTTCACCGTCGACACCGGCATGTGCAACGTGTGGGCCGCCCGCTATCTGACGCCCAACGGACGCCGCCGGGTGATCGGTTCGTTCACCCACGGCTCCATGGCGAACGCGCTGCCGCAGGCGATCGGCGTGCAGTTCATCGACCCCGGGCGGCAGGTCGTGTCGATGTCCGGCGACGGCGGCTTCACGATGCTGATGGGTGACTTCCTCACGCTCGTCCAGTACGGCCTGCCGGTCAAGGTGGTGCTGTTCAACAACTCCTCGCTCGGCATGGTCGAGCTGGAGATGCTGGTCGCGGGCCTGCCGTCGTACGGAACCACCAACCGGAACCCGGACTTCGCCGCCGTCGCCCGCGCGGCCGGCGCGCACGGGATCCGGGTGGAGAAGCCCAAGCAGCTGCGGGGCGCGCTGCGCGAGGCGTTCGCGCACCAGGGGCCCGCGCTGGTCGACGTCGTCACCGACCCGAACGCGCTGTCCATCCCGCCCAAGGTCAGCGCCGAGATGGTGTCCGGCTTCGCGCTGTCCGCCGGGAAGATCGTGCTGGACGGCGGCGTCGGACGGATGCTTCAGATGGCGCGGTCCAACCTGCGCAACATTCCCCGTATGTGACGGGATGTCATGCAAGAGGTGAACGCCGAATGTCCGGATCGCGGCGTTCCGTGTGCGGCCCGGCGCCCGGTGGGGTGGACCTGTGAAAGTCGAAGCATGCCGCCTTTCCCCGTGGGCATGCATCTCCGTGAGGCTGTTCGAGAGAGCCGGTGGGACATCCGGGGGCGGGGGAGAGGATGCGTCAGCATGTGCGGCGCGAGGACGGCGAGCGACACGGTGCGGCGGCCGAGGGGGGCCGGGGCACCGCGGTGGTCGCCCGCGTACCAGGAGTGCTGGAACGAAGAATCCGCCCCGCCGATCTGGGGGCGGTAGCGGAAGTGCGGCGCGCGTTACGGGAGTTGCTGCGACGCTGGGACGGTCCGGCGCCCGCCGGGCTCAGCGACACGGCGGCGCTGCTCGTCAGCGAGCTGGTGACCAATGCCCTGGTGCACACCACCGGCGGCGCGCTGCTCACCGCGACGGTCACCGACCGGCTACGGGTCGAGGTGCGGGACTGCGCATCCACCCGCCCCGAGCCGCGCCCGCCGACGGGCGACGGCACCTCGGGCCGGGGTCTGATACTCGTCCGCTCCCTGGCGGACGCCTGGGGAGTCCGGCCGCACGCGCTCGGCAAGAGCGTCTGGTTCGAGCTGGGCGGCGGACCGGCCTGAGGGCATCCGCTGAGCGCGTCTTCCCGGTCTTCGTGGGTCTGTGGCGCCCGGCGCGGTCCGCCGCGGCCCTCAGCCGAACTGCCGCTCGATCTCGGCGAGTTTCTCCTCCAGGGAGTCCAGCCGCGGCAGCGTCTGGGTGTCGTCCTCCGCCGTCAGATCGACGGTCTGCGGGCGGGCGGTGGCGGACTGCCGGGCCGCGTCGGCCTCGGCGCCGTTGACGGCCTTCAGCGCCGGGCGGGCGTGCGACGGCAGTTCGCCGGCGGGCGCCTGCTGCGCCTTGCCGACGGGCAGCGGCTGTGGCTCACCGGTCGCCGCACCGGGCTCCGGCAGTGCCTCGGCCGGGGTCCCGGACGGCTCCACCGGCAGCTGCCGCGCCGCCCGCCGCAGCCCCCAGGACCGGTGCTGCCGGTTGAGCGCCCGGATCCGGGCGCGGTCGAGCCGACCCTGATCGCGGCGGCGCATCCGGCGCTGCGCCTTCTCCCGGCGGTCTTCCCGGACCTCGTCCACCGCCTCGTCCAGCGACCGCACACCCTCCAGCAGCATCAGCGACCAGGCGGCGAACGTCTCCCGGGGCGCCCGCAGCCACCGCACCACGCGGATCTGCGGCAGCGGCCGGGGCACCAGGCCCTGCTCCCGCAGCGCCGCGCGCCGGGTCTGCTTCAGTGCCCGGTCGAAGAGCACGGCCGCCGACAGCGACATCCCGGCGAAGAACTGCGGCGCACCCGCGTGGTCCAGGCCGCGCGGCGCGTGCACCCAGTTGAACCACGCGGCCGCCCCGGCGAACGTCCACACCAGCAGCCGCGAGCCGAGCGCCGCGTCACCGTGGCTGGCCTCACGCACGGCGAGCACGGAGCAGAACATCGCCGCGCCGTCGAGCCCGAACGGTACGAGGTATTCCCAGCCGCCGGAGAGGTTGAGGTTCTGCCTGCCGAAGCCGACCAGACCGTGGAAGGACAGCGCCGCGGCCACCGCCGCGCAGCAGAACAGCAGCAGATATGAGGCCATGGCGTACACGGCCTCCTTGCGGCGGCGGCGCTCCTCGCTGCGCTCCCAGGAGTCCTCGCTGGACGACGACCGGTTCGCCGCCCGCCTGCTGAACAGCAGGACACCCCCGGCGGTCAGCACCCCGGCGAGCAGCAGCGCCCCCGGAACCAGCCAGTCCAGCGCCGTGTCGGTCATTCTCATTCGGGGATCCTTCGGGTAGTGGTACGCGTTTTCGCGCGCCACCTTGACGGAAGTCGCGGCCCGTGCCCCGGGATTCGGGACAAGTGAACGCCAAGGTGTGCAAGCGGCCCCGCACTCTTCGGCGTGTCCGTCGAACGTATGTAGCTGTACGCCGAGGTGTGTTCGATGTGTGAGAGGTGGCGGTTCAGCGGCGCCAGAGGAGTTCCGGGCGGTACGGCGCGCAGGGGGCCAGGCGGAGGCGGGGTGCGGGCCGGGCCATGTCGTCCTGATACAGGCAGCGGTCGCCGGAGCCGATCCGGCCCTGGCCGTCGGTCCACCACGTCCGGCCCGGAGGCCCGTCGCACGGCGCGAGGCCCGGCGCGGCGGCGGCCGTCAGGCAGAGGTGCCCGGCCGCCGGACGCAGCCGCCCACCGGGCCCGAACGTCCATGACTGGCCCGGGGAGCCGTCGCACGGCCGGGTCCGGGCGGCCGGGGCGCCGCCCGCGTCCAGGCAGCGTTCCACCGGGCCGCTCCGGTCCGTGTCGCCGATGCCCGACATGATCTCGCCGCCCCGCGGCTCCCGGTGCGTCCGCGGGTACTCCCGGCGCAGCCACCCCCGGTACCGGCCCGTCGGGCGCGGGGCGGGGCAGCGGAGCGGCACGCAGGTCACGCCGCGCAGGTACGCGTCGAACGCCGCCGTCTTCCGTGCCTCCTGTTCCGGCGTCAGGTTGGCGGGCAGGGCGGTCAGCGGGTAGCCGAGGTAGCCGCGGATGTCGGGGTGGTCCTGGACGGCGAAGGCGGCTCGCCGGAAGTAGCGGGCCGCGATGGCGTGGTCGCTGTGGTCGGCGAGCCGGTCGGCGGGGGCACCGAAGCGCGTGCCGTCGAAGTCCAGCGTCCGGAAGCTGTCGGCGTCCCCCTTCCCGGCCAGCGCGGACAGCGCGTCGACGAGGGAGCTGTCGGTGTAGGCGCGGGTGCCGTCGGTGGAGTGCAGGACGCGGAGTTCGCCGCGGAAGAGCCTCAGCAGGCTCTGCCGGTGGTGGGTGGCGCTGCCCTCGCCGTAGGGGAAGCCGTCCGGCAGGCCGAAGAACGTCAGGCGGACCTCGGGCCGTCCGGCGAGCGTGAACGACGGGATCCGCGTCGCCCGTACCGCGAGGTCGTCGCGCCGCCAGACGTTCCGGGCACCGGCCAGCTCGGCGTAGGCGGCGCGGACGCCGTGCTCGCGGTCGAGGACGTAACCGTTGAGCGGTGCCGCATGGCCCGCGTCGCCGGTGGTCAGGTAGACGGTGTGCACGGGGCACCGCGCGGTCAGCAGTTGCTGGATCTGCGGGGTGAGGAAGAGCAGATCGTCGTCCTCGTGCGCGACGCCCACCAGCGTCCGGTGGCAGGGCGCGGCCCGGTCGCCGCCACGGGCCTGCGCCGCATCGCCCGTGGCGGTGTGTCCCGTGGGCGTCAGCAGGGCGGTCAGCGTCAGGGCGAGGAGCAGCAGGACCGCCGTCACCGCGAGGGGGCCGGGGCGCGGGCGCCGTCCGGCCGTGCGGGATCCGTCAGCCATGTGCCCTCCCGGGGTGCCTGGACGGCCGTCGCCCGTACGGGCGGGCCGCCGGAGGGAGCGTCCCGCCACGGCCGGAAGCGAAAACCGGCGTGCCGCGGCGTTCACCCGGGCGGCCGCGGCGCCGCCGGACCGGCCGTCAGGGCCGCCGGGTTCCGAGGGTGATGTGGTCGACGCGGTAGTAGTCCGCGACGCACGCGGCCGACCAGCGCGGGGTGCCCCGCTTGTCGAACGGCTCCGTCATCCGGGCGATGACCAGCGGGGTGTACGGCACCGTCCGCGCACCGGCGGCCGCCTCGGCCCGCAGCGACCGGTCCTGACGCTCCCACGCCTGCGCCCGCGCCCGCATCGCGGTGTCCAGATGCGCCACGGAGACCAGCAGCGCGGCGCAGACCACGGCACAGACCGCGGCGCAGACCACGGCGCAGACCCTCGCGCACACCACGGCGGCGGCCGCCGGCGGCGGGCCGGTCCGTGCCGCGCGGCGCCGTACGGCGCGGCCCAGGAGCGTGCCCGCGCCGACGAGCAGCACCAGGTAGAGGAGGACGAAGTCGTTCCAGATGCGGGTCGAGGACGTCACATGCACGCCGAAGACGGGATACGCCATCAGCGTGCACAGATAGCCGGAGAGCAGGAAGACCACGACACCGGCGGCGGCCAGCGCCCCGGCGGTGCGTGGCGGGCGGGGCGGGCCGTCACCGGTGGGCCGGGTGAGCAGGGCGAGCAGCACGCCGACGGCGACAGCGGCGAGGTACGGCCAGTTCGTCAGCAGCATGCCGAGGATGTGGGCGAAGCCCTCCAGGGAGCTGAGCAGAGAATCGGGGGCGACCATCTCCGCGGTGCCCGCGTCGTGCCGCTCGCGGCGGATCCGCAGCCCCGGGGAGCTGTACAGCAGGACCCCGCCGATCAGACAGCCGACGACGCCCGCCGCGCACCAGCACCGCAGAAAGGGCCGCATCCGCTCCCCGGCGATCCGTCCGGCCAGCAGCCAGGCCGCGGCCAGCACCAGCACGGCGACGGCGGTGGTCTCCTCCGACAGCGTCGCCATGAGGACGCCCGCGACGAGGACGGTGCCCAGCGCCAGCCGCCGCCCGGTGCGGGTCCTGGCGCGCAGCAGCGGCAGCGCCGCCGCGCAGGCGAGCACCGGCGGCAGGGTGTGCGACACCGACGCGGCGGGCCAGAAGAACGTTTTGTAGGTGTTCCGGGAGGCGAAGAGGAAGAGCGCGGTGACGACGGCGGCGACGAGCGGCGCGGTCCCGGCGGGCGCCGTCACGGCGGCCCGGCGCAGCGCCGCCGCCGTCACCGCCCACAGGATCCCCAGCATGAGCACGCCGCTGACCAGCGGAAACCACTGGTGGCCCGGTACGTCGAACGTGGCGTACGCCCCGACCAGCAGGGCGTTGACGACGCGCCCGTTGTCCTTGGCGTAGAAGGTGTCGACCAGCGTGGAGATCCCGCCGTCGCGCACCACGGGCAGGAAGCACCACTCGTCGCCGCTCGGCCGCACCCAGCGGCCCGACCACGAAGCGGCGGCGAGGAGCGTCAGCGGTGCGAGGGCGAGGAGCGCCACCCAGCGGCCGCCGGGCCGGCCGGCGGGCCCCGGCGCGGCGGGCCCCCGCCCCGGCTGCGGCGCCGGGCCCGGTTCGCGGGGGACGGTGGTGCCGGTGGCGCGGTCGGCCATGGCGGTACTGCCTTTCGACGTCGCCGCCCGCGCGGGCGGCCGGTCCGTGAGGTGGTCAGCCCGTTTCGGTCCGGTCGGCCGGACGCCCGGCCGGCGCGGCCGTCCGGCCCGGGGGAGCGGACGCCGCGCTGCCCGAGGTGATGGCCCACCGGGCGAGCAGGAAGGTGACGGGGGTGACGAGGACACCGGCGGCGAGCGCGGCGAGGTTCCGGTCCATGCCGAACCGGCTGACCGCGACGTAGAGCAGGGCGCCGGAGGCCACCAGGTTGAAGAGGCTCGACAGCGGATAGCGCGCGAGACCACGCCAGGTGGGCCGGGTCCGGCAGGTGAAACGCGCGTTGAGCAGGAACGACCCGACGGTGCTGACCGCGTAGCCCAGGACGTGCGCGGCGAGATAGGGGATGACGCGGTTGAGCGCGGCGTAGACGGCGAGATACACGGCGGTGTTGGCGCAGCCGATCAGCACGAACACCGCGAACTGCCGGGTGGCCGTCCGTTGCGCGGTCGCCGGCACGGTCGTCGCCGAAGTCGCCGTCGTCGGTACGGTCACGGGTACCGGACCGGCTGCCGGAAGGGCGTCGGTCTCGCGTACGACATAGGGCGGCCGGCGTTTCGCCTCGTGGTAGATGCGGCCCACGTATTCGCCGATGACCCCGAGGGTGACGAGCTGAATTCCGCTCAGCGCCACGATGGCGGTCAGCAGCGTCGCATAACCCGGCACGTTCGCGCCGTTCAGCGCGACATTCGCGACGACCCACAGGGCGTAGGCGAGTGCCGAGAGGAAGACCCAGAGCCCGGCGTAGATGGCGAGGCGGAGCGGGCGGTTGTTGAACGAGAGGAGGCCGTCGATGCCGTAATTCAGCAGCCTTCTGCTGCCCCATTTCGAACATCCGGCGGCGCGTTCGGCATTGCGGTACCAGAAGGTGACCGTATCGAATCCGATCCAGGAGAAGATCCCTTTCGAGAAGCGGTTGTTCTCCGGGAGCGTCAGGACGCTGTCCACCGCGCGGCGCGACAGCAGCCGGAAGTCCCCGGCACCGTCGACCAGTTCCACGTCCATGAAGCGGCGCACCAGTGCGTAGTAGGTGCGGCTGAGCGCGGTGCGCACCAGTCCGTCACCGGCGCGGTCCCGCCGCGGGACGACCTGGTCGTAGCCGTGCCGCTGGAGGGCGACCATCCGCGGGATCAGCTCCGGCGGGTGCTGGAGGTCGGCGTCCATCAGCACCACCGCCCGGCCGCGCGCCATGCGCAGCCCCGCGAGCATGGCGGCTTCCTTGCCGAAGTTCCGGCTGAAGAAGGTGTAGCGCACGCGGGGGTCGGCCGCGGCGAGGGTGCGCAGCAGCGCTCCGGTGCGGTCGGCGCTCCCGTCGTCCACGTAGCAGATCTCGAAGGTTTCCCCGGTGCGGTCGAGGGTGGCGACGACCGCCGCGTGGAACTTCTCGATGACCTCGGCCTCGTTGAAGCACGGCACCACAACCGAAATCTGAAGAGTGGTCACCTTGCTCTCCTCGCATCGGAACGGATGGATTTCCGTACCGGATCGGGCCGTGTGCCGCGGCGGAACGGGCGGATGCCGAAGCCCGGGAACGCCGTTGCGGAATGGGGGTGATGCCCCCTGCGTCCTCCGAATGGCGCGGGCGGCCCGGCTCCCCTTCGCACCCCACGGCCGCATCTAATCACTGAACGTGTCCCGCGCATTCGCCACACGCCATCGGGGGCGGGGCTGACCCGATCGGCTCAATCGCCGCCCTTTCCCGGCGAGGACGGGAAAGGGCGCGGCGAATGATGTACGAAAGGCGAAACTCTTTGACATCGTGGGGAGTTGGGGGAGCGCCGCGGCGTATTCACGGGGATTTTCCCCGGCGGCGCGGCGCAGCGGTCCGTCAAGCAGGACAGGATCGGGCGGAGTTCGGCGGCGGTGGTGTCGCGTTCCGCTGCATCCGCCGTGGGGGGGCGGCATGGTCCTCGCGGTGGCCGCGCTGACGCTGCTCGGGGCGTTCCTCGCGTACGGCACGGGCCCGGCCGGTCGGCTGATCCGGGCTCAGACGGTGGCGGTCAGCCGGGCGACGCGGTCGGCGTCGCAGGTGCGGGGGCAGGTGACGCAGGTGTCCTCGGGGCGCAGCGTGTAGACCATGCAGCAGCTCGCGCGGTCCCGGGTCGGCAGCGCCTCGCCGCCCGGCCCGGTCAGCTCGCGGAACGCGGCGGAGCCGACGTACGGGGCGGTGGCGCCGGGCAGCAGCCGCTCCAGCTCGGCGACGGCGCGCCGCTCCTCGCCCAGTAGATGCCCGAGGTACCACAGGCCCTCGACGATCTCGTCGGACGCCATGCCCCACAGGGCGCGCGGGCCACGCCGCATCCGGCCGCGGAAACCGTCCAGCACCGGCCCCAGATGCCCGGCCACCGCGTCCCGCACCGCCCCGCGCAGCGCCTCCTCGTCGGGCACCACCCGCGCCCCGGGCAGCTCCGCCGCCGGGTCCCCGGGAAGGCACGCGAACGAGCGCACGCGTACCGACATCCGGCCCTCCTCGCGGTGGAAGGCGACGTCGGCGACGGGCAGTGACGGCACCCGGCGGTGCAGGAACCAGGGCAGGGTGATCAGCAGGCAGGCGGGCCAGGCGTAGCGGTGCAGCGCGAAGGAGGCCACGACGTCGGGCCGGGCGCGGGTGCCGTAGTCCCGCTGGATCTGCGCATCGTCCCAGGTCAGGAAGGTGTCCAGGCCCTCGCCGCCGGCCGCCAGGGCCGCGGCGCCCACCCAGCCGTCGCCGTCCGGCAGGGCAGCGTCCGCCTCGGTGACCCGCAGCGAGGGGAAGACCTCGGTCAGCTGGGCGTAGGCGCCGGAGAGCGGGGAGGCGGGGGCGGACGTGGCGAGGGCAGGGGGCATGCGGTGACCACCGAATCGCGATCGTTGGCAGGTAAGGCTTACCTTAGCGGAAGCCTACCCGTGGGGCGCGAGCTGGGAACCTTCGCCGTCGCCGCCTAAAGTTCGGGGGATGTCAGGAGGCACCCCCATGGAAGGCACCCCCACGGAACCGGCCGGCGCGGACCACGGACCGGCGGCCCGCCCCCGGGTGCCCGCCCAAGCCGATCCCGTCGCGGATCAGACCGTCCCCGCCACGGACCGGGCGGCGCCCGCCGTGCACCGGGGAGAGCAGGCCGCCCCCGGGAGAGCCGTCCCCGAGCAGCCCGCCGTGCCTCGCCCCGAGCCCGTGCCGCCCCTCGTCCGGCCGCGGCGGCACTCCGTCCGCGCGCAGATCCTCGCGGCGCTGCGGCAGTCGCTGCTCGCCGGGGAGCTGACGCCGGGGGAGGTCTACTCCGCCCCCGCGCTCGCCGGTCGGTACGGCGTCTCGGCGACCCCGGTGCGGGAGGCGATGCAGCAACTCGCGGGCGAGGGCGCCGTCGAGGTGGTGCCCAACCGCGGCTTCCGGATCGTCGAGCACAGCGTCCGCGACCTCGCCGAGGTGGCGGAGGTCCGGGCGATGCTGGAGATCCCGGCGGTGGTCCGGCTGGCGGGCGCGGTGCCGTGCCCGGAGCGCTGGGTGGGGCTGCGGGCGCTGGCCGCCGACGGGGTCGCGGCCGCGGCGCGCGGCGACCGCGCCGGGTACGCCGAGGCGGACCGCGCCTTCCACCACGCCCTGATGTCCCTCACCGGCAACCGCCGGCTGGTGGCGGTCGTCGACGATCTGCTGCGCCGGGCCCGGCGCCCGGCCGGCGGACCCCGCCCGCGCCCGGCGGAGCTCCAGGCGGACGCCGCGCAGCACGTGGCGCTGGTGGACGCGCTGTCCGCCGGCGAAGCGGACCGCGCCGAATGCGTCGTCCGGGCCCATCTCTCGCTCGCCCGCCAGCGGTTCTGAGGCGCCCGGCCGATGGTCCGGCCGGGCGCCCGTACAGCGTGCGGGTCAGTCGGTCACCAGCTTCTCCAGCGGGAGAGCGGCGGCATCGGCCGCCGGACGGGAGAGGTACAGATCGGCGTGGTAGAAGCCGTCGGCCTCCTTGCCGGTGGTCGGCAGGGAGTGCTCCGCCAGCGCCGCGAAGGCCGCCCGCTGCTCGTCGTCGTCCGCGAACCGGCGCTGACGAAACGTTCGGGCGGGCAGCTTCTCCGTCACCAGCCCGGCGCGCGCCAGCAGGGCGGACACTGGGCGGTACGAGACGGTCCGCAGCACGAACGCGGCGACCCACGGCGGCGCGGTCACGGAGTCGAGGAGATGCCCGAACGTGCGGGCCGTGATGTAGCCGACGCCGCCGGTGACGGTGATCAGATCGGTACCGGCGAGCGCGGCGCGCAGCGCGGCGGTGGGCCGCCCGGTCTCCAGGTTCTCCGCGAAGCCCGCGTCCAGCAGTCCGGCCTCGCGTCCGTAGCGGACGGCCCGGTCCGCCGCGTCGATTCCGGTGAGGTGGACCGCGTCGGCCCGGCGCTTGGCGGCGAAGTACGCGCGGTCGTCCGCCGCCCGCTCCCCGCCGTCCGGCCCGGGGGCGGTGTAGCGGGCGAAGAGGTCGGTGAGCGTCAGATGGTGGTTGAGGAGGGCGGCGTTGATGCCGTACGAGCAGCACAGGTCGACGACGCGCAACGGCGGCCGGTCCGCGCGGTGGCGGCGCAGGGCGTCGGTGGCGGCGCGGAACACCGCCTGGCCGTGGTGCGGGATCTGGTAGTCGAGCGGCTGGAGCGTCGTGAAGTAGCGGCGTGGATCCGGGCAGTTGTAGATCGCCTCGAAATCAGCCTTGCCCCAGTCGGGCGAGGTGGTGGAGCGGTGCGCTTCCGTTGCCACGGATGCCTCCTGAAAGCTCTGCCGATGGGCGGGGATCCGGACCAAGCATCCAGCCCCGGTCCCGGGCCGACACCGTCACTTGCGGCCATTTTCGGCGCTGCGGCCCGGCTCCGGGCCGCCCGCGGTGGCCGCCCGGCGCGGCCGAGGTGCCCTGGCAGCGCGGGGGCGACGGCCCGCCGCGGCGGCCGTTCCGGCCCCGCCGCCGTAGGTTTTCGGCCGATGACGGCGCGGACGGGCATGGCCGACGCCAGGGGGTTGACGGGGTGGGTGCGGTGGCTCATGGGGCGGGGGCGTTACGGCACTTGGGGCGGTGGGCAGGGGCGCCTGGGGCGGGTGCGCCGCGGCACCGGGGCCGGAGGCCGGGCCCGCCCCGGCGGGGCGCTTCCGCCTCCCGTCACACGGGCGGCTCGCCCCCGTTCCCGTCCTCCTCGTCCAGGAGCGCACGGGGAAAGCGGCCCGTGAGCCAGGTGGGGAGGCCGCCCATGAGGCGGAAGAGGCGGGCAGCCTCGGTGAGCAGGCGGGCGGCGTCGTCCGGCGCCGCGTCCGCCAGGGCGACCAGCGCGGGCGCCGTGCCGACCAGGAAGCCCAACTCTTCCCGGATCCGCAGCGATTCGGCGAACCCGTGCCGCGCCTCCGCCAACTCCCCGCCCCGCAGGGCGAGTCCGGCGAGATGGCGCCAGGTGGCGGAGAGCAGCAGAGTGTCCCCGGCGGCGGTGGCGCCCGCGTGCGCCCGGCAGTAGGCGGCGCGCGCGGACTCCGGGCTGTCCGCGACATGTTCGGACATCAGCCCGCGCCGGAAGTCCAGCAGCGGCCGTCCGGGCGCGCCGGGCGCGAGGAGCGCCGCCGCCCGGCCCAGCGCGGAACGGGCCTCGTCGGCGCGGTCGCGGACGCCTAACACCGTGGCGGTGTAGGCGAGATGGCCGCGTTCGCAGGCCGCGCCGCCGCGCTCCGCGTCGTCGGAGGCGAGCGCCTCGGCGGTGCGCAGCGCGTCCTCCGCCGCCGCCCAGCCCGCGGCGGTGTACATACAGCGCTCCACCAGGAGGGCGGCGCGGTGCAGCGCGACCGGTGCGCTGCGGGCGGCGTACGGCTCCAGCAGCGCCGCCGCATCGTCCCAGCAGCCACGGGAGCGCAGCCGCCACACGGCGCGGTCGAGCGGGTCGTCGCCGGGCGTGCGCGCCGCGGGGTCCGGGGGCGGGGCCGGGGCCCGGCGGGCCGCTGCCGAAGTCGTGGATCGCGGGGATGCGGGGGACGCCGGGGCGTCCGGGGATCCCTCGGGTTTCGCGGATTTCGGCATAGCGGTATCCGCCACCTTGCCCTCCCGAGCGCGCCATTGAGCTGGAAATGGAAGCCGTGGCCGAAGCCGTGGGCGCATCTCAGCACGGATTCCGTGGCGCGGCCAAGGGTCCGGGTGAATGTTTTCACAAACGCCCGAAACTGCTCCGGTCCCGGGAAACGGCCCGTGACCACCGGGGCGCCGGACCCGGCGCACACCCAGCGCACCCGGCGCACGCCGCGGTGGCGCCGCCCGGTCGTGGTCCCCGAACGGCGGGCCGCGAGCGTGGGAACGGGGCGGATACGGCCGGTCCGGGCGCGGCGCCCGTGGCCCCCGCGCGGCCCGCCCCTGCGCGCCCCGGCCCTGCGCGGCCCGCCCCCGTACGGCGTCGCCGGTTCCCTCGCACGTCCCGCCCCGGTGCGCGCCCCGGCCCCGGGCGGTACGGATTCCGTGGGGTCAACGGGCCGTGGCGGCGGGCCCGCCCGGCCTCAGCTCATCCGCAGCGCCAGGAAGAAGTCGAGCTTGTCCTCCAGGCGGGAGAGGTCACGGCCCGTCAACTGCTCGATGCGGCCCACGCGGTAGCGCAACGTGTTGACGTGCAGATGCAGGCGCCCGGCGCAGCGGGTCCACGACCCGTCGCAGTCCAGGAACGCCTCCAGGGTGGGGATCAGTTCGGCGCGGTGGCGTCGGTCGTAGTCGCGCAGCGGATCCAGCAGCCGCGCGGTGAACGCCCGCCGTACGTCGTCGGGGACGAACGGCAGCAGCAGGACGTGCGAGGCCAGCTCCTCGTGACCGGCGGTGCAGACCCGGCCGGGGCGGGCGGCGGCCACCCGGCGGGCGTGCCGGGCCTCCTCCAGGGCGCCGCGCAGCCCCTCGGCGGAGTGCACGGGCGCGCTGACGCCGATCGTCAGGCGGCCGTCGTCGGCCAGCCCGCGGCCGAGCGGTTCCCCGACGGCGGAGAGCAGCGCGGCGGCGCGCAGCCCCTCCCCGTCGCCGTCGGCGGTGGCGGGCAGCGGGATCAGCGCCACCGCCTCGTCGCCGGTGTGCGCCACGGCGATCCGGTCGGACGGCTCCGGTCCGGACGCGCCGGGGGCCGCCAGCACCTCCTCCAGCAGGGCCTGCGCCGCCGCGCCGCCCGGCCCCTCGTCGCCGTCCCGTTCGACCTGGGCCACCACGATCTGCCAGTGCGGCGCGGCGCTCGGGCCGGGCAGCAGCACCGGGGCCGCCAGCCGCAGCCGGGCCGCGATCTCGGTGGGCGCGGCGCCCGTCTGGACCAGCTCCAGCACCTCCTGGGCGAGCCGCCGCCGTACCGTGCGCGCGGCGTCCCGCCGCTCGCGTTCGACGGCGATCAGCTGGGTGACGCCCTGGAGCAGGTCGAGTCGCTCGGCGGGCCAGTCCGCGATGTCCGCCTCGACGGCCAGCAGCCAGTCCGACAGCAGCGTCTCGCGCGCCTCGCGGCCCTCCTGCCGTACGGGGAAGAGCGCGTACGCGGTGCCGTCGAGGGTGACGCGGTACGGGCCGCGGCGGCCCTCGCGGGAGGCGGCCAGATGGGCACCGGCGAGCCGCGCGCCGACCCCGTCGGGCAGCTCGGGACCCCGGCCGGTCAGGGTGGAACCGGCGATCCGCCGGCCGGTGGGGGAGAGCACCCAGGCGCGCAGATCGAGGTCGGAGCCGAGGAGGTCCAGGACGACGTCCGGGCCGCCGCCCGCCGGGCCGGAGGTCATCAGGCGGCGGTGGCGGTCGACGACGGCGGCGAGGTCACCGGCGCGTTCGGCGGAGACCTGCCGGACGACGTACTCGGTGATGGAGGCGAACGAGACGGCCTCGGTGACGGAGAACAGCGGCAGCCGGTGCCGGGCGCAGGCGCGCACCAGGTCCTTGGGGACGGAGCCCAGCTCCGCTTCGCCCGCCGCCAGTCCGGCGACGCCCTCGGTGGCCAGGATGCGGACGAAGCGCTCGGAGTCGCCCGGCTCGCGGCGCCAGGCCAGGCCGGTCAGGACCAGTTCGCCGCCGGAGAGGTAGCGGCTGGGGTCGCGCAGGTCGGTGGTCATGACGCCGCGTACCGCACGCTCCAGCTCGTCCTCGCCCCCGAGCAGGCTCAGGCCCAGGGATGCCGTGTCCAGGAGTGCGCGGAGCCGCATGACCTCGCCCGCCGATCTGTGCTGTGGGGTGGTGCCGAATACCGCGGGGTGCACCGACCCCGCCTTTCGTTCGAATCTACAAGACATGCCGCGTGGCCAGCCAACCGCTTCATGTTTTCGGTGACTGCACCCCGGGGTGCCGCGCCGCGTTGACTGGCATGGATGGCATTGATGGCATGAACAGGACATGAACTGCTCGCCGGCGGCGCGACCGGTGGCCCTCCACCGCGGGTGGCGAGCGAGAGTCTTCTGCGAGATTCCCGTACTTTGCCCTCCTTCGCCCCTATTTCTGGAAGAGAGCCGTGATGGACTGCATTTCTGGAAGAGAGCCGTGATGGACTTCCTTCGCCCCGCCACCTGGGAGGAGGCGCTCGCCGCCAAGGCCGCGCACCCCTCCGCGGTACCCCTCGCGGGCGGCACGGACGTGATGGTCGAGATCAACTTCGACCACCGCCGCCCCGCGTACCTGCTCGACCTGGGCCGCATCGGCGACCTGGCGGAGTGGGAGACCGGGGAGCGGACCGTGCGCCTGGGGGCGTCGGTGCCGTACACGAAGATCATGGAGCAGCTGCGGACCGAGCTGCCCGGGCTGGCGCTCGCCGCGCACACCGTGGCCTCACCGCAGATCCGCAACCGCGGCGGCGTCGGCGGCAACCTCGGCACCGCCTCCCCGGCGGGCGACGCCCACCCCGCGCTGCTGGCGTCCGGCGCCGAGGTCGAGGCGGAGTCGGTACGCGGCCGCCGGATGATCCCGATCGACGGCTTCTACCGCGGCGTCAAACGCAACGCCCTGGAGCCGGACGAGCTGATCCGCGCCGTCCACATCCCCCGGGCCACCGGCCCGCAGCAGTTCTCCAAGGTCGGCACCCGCAACGCCATGGTCATCGCGGTCTGCGCGTTCGGCCTGGCCCTGCACCCGGACACCCGCACCGTACGCACCGGCATCGGCTCCGCCGCGCCCACCCCCGTCCGCGCCACCGCCGCCGAGGAGTTCCTGGCCGCGGCGCTGGCGGAGGCCGGGCTGTGGGAGTCGGGCGGGGCGCTCCTGCCGTCCGTCGCCCGGGAGTTCGGGCAGCTCGCCGCCGGAGCCTGCAACCCCATCGACGACGTCCGCGGCAGCGCCGCCTACCGCCGCCACGCCGTCGGCGTCATGGCCCGCCGCACCCTCGGCTGGACCTGGGAGACCTACCGCGGACAGGAAAGGAACGCACCGTGCGCGTGAACATCACCGTCAACGGCCGCCCCCAGCAGGCCGACGACGTCTGGGAGGGCGAGAGCCTGCTGTACGTGCTGCGCGAGCGGCTGGGCCTGCCCGGCTCCAAGAACGCCTGTGAGCAGGGCGAATGCGGTTCCTGCACGGTCCGCCTGGACGGTGTGCCGGTCTGCTCCTGCCTCGTCGCCGCCGGACAGGCCGAGGGCCGCGAGGTCGTCACCGTCGAGGGGCTGGCGGACGTCGCCGAGGCGCGCGCCGGGCACGGTTGCGCCGCTGGCCCCTGCGGCACCGACCCCGACACCGCCCGCCGCTGGCAGGCGAAGCCCGCCCCGGGCACCGACGCGCCACTCGCCCCCGTCCAGCAGGCGTTCATCGACGCCGGAGCCGTCCAGTGCGGCTTCTGCACCCCGGGCCTGCTGGTCGCCGCCGACGAACTCCTGGAGCGCACCGCCGAGCCCTCCGACGCCGACATCCGCGAGGCGCTCTCCGGCAACCTCTGCCGCTGCACCGGCTACGAGAAGATCCTCGACGCGGTCCGCCTCGCGGCCGCCCGCGCCGCCGCCCCGACCACGGAGATGGGGGCCTGACCATGGCCGGAGTCACCCGCACCCCCACCGGCCTCACCCAGGGCTCCACCGCCCCGGCCGGCATCGGCGCCTCCACGCTCCGCCCGGACGGCATCCTGAAGGTCACCGGCGAGTTCGCGTACGCCTCCGACATGTGGCATGAGGACATGCTCTGGGGCCACACCCTGCGCTCCACCGTCGCGCACGCCGAGATCGTCTCCCTCGACACCTCCGAGGCGCTGGCCACCCCCGGCGTGTACGCGGTCCTCACCTACGACGACCTGCCCACCGAGGTCAGGCACTACGGCCTGGAGGTCCAGGACACGCCGGTCCTCGCGGACGGCAGGGTCCGCCACCACGGCGAGCCGGTCGCGCTGATCGCCGCCGACCACCCGGAGACCGCCCGCCGCGCCGCCGCCAAGATCAAGGTCGAGTACGCGGAGCTGCCGGTCGTCACCGACGAGGCGTCCGCCACCGCCGAGGACGCCCCGCTCGTCCACGAGCACCGCACCGACCTCCCCCAAGGACCTCCGGCAAGCTCCGGTCCAGGGGGGACCCCCTTCGCCGCCCACGTCCCGCACCCGAACATCGTCCACCGCCAGCCGATCGTCCGCGGCGACGCCTCCGCAGCCGCCGGACGGGCCGATGTCGTCATCACCGGCGAGTACGTCTTCGGCATGCAGGACCAGGCGTTCCTCGGCCCGGAGTCCGGGCTCGCGGTGCCCGCCGAGGACGGCGGCGTGGACCTCTACGTCGCCACCCAGTGGCTCCACGCCGACCGGCGGCAGATCGCCCCCGTCCTCGGGCTGCCCGAGGAGAAGGTCCGGCTGACGCTCTCCGGCGTCGGCGGCGCCTTCGGGGGCCGCGAGGACCTGTCGATGCAGATCCATGGCTGCCTGCTGGCGCTCCGCACCGGCAAACCCGTCAAGATCGTTTACAACCGCTTCGAGTCCTTCTTCGGCCACGTCCACCGCCACCCCGCCAGGCTGCGCTACGAGCACGGCGCCACCAAGGACGGCAAGCTCACCCACATCCGGTGCCGCATCGTGCTGGACGGCGGCGCCTACGCCTCCTCCTCCCCGGCGGTCGTCGGCAACGCCGCCTCCCTCGCCGTCGGCCCGTACGCCGTCGACGACGTGGAGATCGAGGCGCTCGCCCTCTACTCCAACAACCCGCCCTGCGGCGCGATGCGCGGCTTCGGCGCCGTCCAGGCGTGCTTCGCGTACGAGGCGCAGATGGACAAGGTCGCCAAGGCGCTCGGCATGGACCCGGTGGAGTTCCGCCGGATCAACGCCATGGAGCAGGGCACCCTCATGCCGACCGGGCAGCCCGTCGACTCCCCGGCGCCCGTCGCCGAACTGCTGCGCCGCGTCAAGGCGATGCCGCTGCCGCCGGAGCAGCAGTGGGAGACCACCGAGGGCCCCGACATCCGGGCGCTGCCGGGCGGACTGTCCAACACCACCCACGGCGAGGACGTGGTACGCGGCGTCGGCTACGCCGTCGGCATCAAGAACGTCGGCTTCTCCGAAGGGTTCGACGACTACTCCACCGCCCGGGTGCGGCTGGAGGCCGTCGCCGGCGAACCGGTCGTCACCGTGCACACCGCGATGGCGGAGGTCGGCCAGGGCGGCGTCACCGTCCACGCGCAGATCGCCCGCACCGAACTGGGCGTCCAGCAGGTCACGATCCACCCCGCCGACACCCAGGTCGGCTCGGCCGGTTCCACCTCCGCGTCCCGGCAGACGTACATGACCGGCGGCGCGGTGAAGCACACCTGCGAGGCGGTGCGGGAGAAGGCCCTCCAGCTGGGCCGGGAGCGGTTCGGGACGTACCACCCGGCGTGGGCGACGGCCGAACTCCTGCTGGAGGGCGGCAAGATCGTCACCGACGGCGGCGAGGCGCTGGCGGACCTCGTGGACGTCCTGGGGGAGGAGGCCATCGATCTGGAGCGGGAGTTCCGGCACCGGCCCACCGAACCGTTCGATCTGCGCACCGGCCAGGGCAACGGCCATGTCCAGTACTCGTTCGCCGCGCACCGCGCCGTCGTCGAGGTGGACACCGCCCTCGGCCTGGTCAAGGTCGTCGAGCTGGCCTGCGCGCAGGACGTCGGCAAGGCGCTCAACCCGCTGTCGGTGGTCGGCCAGATCCAGGGCGGTACCACGCAGGGCCTGGGCGTCGCCGTGATGGAGGAGATCCTCGTCGACCCGGTCACCGCGAAGGTCCGCAACCCCTCCTTCACCGACTACCTCATCCCCACCATCCTGGACACCCCGACCCTCCCGGTCGACGTCCTCGAACTCGCCGACGAGGCCGCGCCGTACGGGCTGCGCGGCATCGGAGAGGCCCCGACCCTCTCGTCCACCCCGGCCGTCCTCGCGGCCATCCGGGACGCGACGGGTCTGGAGCTGACCAAGACGCCGGTGCGCCCCGAACACCTCACCGGCACCTGAGCCACCGGGCCGGGGCGCGCGCCGCACCGCGTCCCGGGCCCGTCCGCCTCGGGCCGTCCCCAGGGGCGAGGGCGGCCCGCTCACCCTCGGGCTCACCGTCAACCTCTCCGGCTGGCCGGTCCTCTTCTTCGCGGCGTGCCTCTTCTCCGCCCGCTCACCCCACTGGTCCCGGCGCAGGTCGCGTCGGCCGCCCTCGTCGTCATCGGCGCGATGATGATGAGCGGGGCCGTCCATGCCGACCGGAGCGACCGCGCGACATCCGTCCCGGTCTTCCTCACGGTCGCCCTGATGCCGTTCGCTGACGACATGACCGCGGGCGTCGGCGCCGGTGTCGTATCCTGCACCGCCATCCGGGCGGCGCAGGGCAGATGGCGTGAGGTGGGGGCTTCCTGTGGGCGCTGACCCTGGTCTTCGTCGTCTACTTCGCCCTCCACCCGAGAGAAAGCCGGCTCGGCGTCGGACAGCCCCGCCCGCCCCCTTCGTGAGGAGAATCGAGATGCTGGACATCGCCGACGCACTGCACCGGTGGGTCGAGCAGCGGCGCGACTTCGCGGTGGCCACCGTCGTGGCCACCCACGGCAGCGCACCGCGCCACCCGGGCGCCGCGCTCGCCGTCGACGCCGACGGCACGGCCCTCGGCTCGGTCTCCGGCGGATGCGTGGAGGGCGCGGTCTACGCGCTGTGCCAGGAGGCGCTGGAGAGCGGCGAACCGGTCCGCCAAAGCTTCGGCTACAGCGACGAGGACGCCTTCGCCGTGGGCCTGACCTGCGGCGGAACCATCGACATCCTCGTCACACCGGTCCGCGTTGCCGGCCGGGACGCCACCTCGGACGCCTGGGACGGGGCGCGGGCGGCGGACGCCGACACGCTCGCCGGGGCGCTGGCCGCCGCCGCCCGCGGGGAGGCGGCGGCCCTCACCCGCGTGGTGCAGGGTCCGCCCGCGCTCCTGGGCCGCGCCCTGCTGGTACGACCCGACGGCACCGTCACCGGCACCCTCGGCGGCCACCGCGACCTGGACCGCACCGCCGCAGCCGAGACGCGGGCGCTCCTGGAGGCGGGGCGCACCGCCACCGTCGAGATCGGCGCGGACGGGTCGCGGTGCGGGGAGCCGGTGACGCTGCTGGTGGAGAGCTCGGTGCCCGCGCCGCGGATGCTGGTCTTCGGGGCGATCGACTTCGCCGCCGCGCTGGTGCGGGTCGGCAAGTTCCTCGGCTACCACGTGACGGTCTGCGACGCCCGGCCGGTCTTCGCCACCACGGGGCGCTTCCCCGACGCCGACGAGATCGTCGTCGACTGGCCGCACCGCTATCTCGACTCCCAGGACCTGGACGCCCGCGCGGTGCTCTGCGTCCTCACCCATGACGCCAAGTTCGACGTCCCGCTGCTGGAGCGTGCGCTGCGGCTGCCGGTGGCGTACGTCGGCGCGATGGGTTCCCGCCGCACCCACCTCGACCGCCTGGAGCGGCTGCGCGGCGCCGGGCTGACGGAGCTGGAGCTCCACCGGCTGCGCTCACCGATCGGCCTCGACCTCGGCGCCCGCACCCCGGAGGAGACCGCGCTGTCCATCGCCGGCGAGATCGTCGCCAACCGCCGCGGCGGCACCGGCGCGCCCCTCACCGGCGCGCACACCCCCATTCACCGGGACCCGCCGCGGATAGGTTCGGTCGCCTGACGGCGGAGGGCAGGGCCGAAGGGAGCCGGCAAGGAGACGGCCTCCCCCCCCCCCCCGGGGGGGGGCCGCCCCCACGCGCCCCGGGGGGGGCCCCCCGCGGGTAGGAGCAAGCAGATACGAGCCACAGGAACACCCCCCCCCCCCCCCCACAAAGCCCGCCCCCGCGCGGGGGGGCCAGCGCGCC
>NZ_JBHYGX010000044.1:0-11662 GCF_042739975.1 Streptomyces sp. NPDC059080 | reverse complement strand
CCCCTTTCCCGGGCCCCCCCCGGGTATCGTTTCGTAGCCCACCCGGCGGCGGCCTGGCCCGAGGCGCGCCGCAAGGCAGCCGCCCACCCCCCCGGGCGGGGGGGGAGGCCGCTCACCGGCTCCGGGTGCGGAGCCCACGGGGTGTCAGACGGCCGTGAACGCGGCCACCGCGTTCTGGCCGCCGAACCCGAAGGAGTTGCTGAGAGCGGCCCTGATCCGCGCGGGGCGGGGCGCCTTGTGCACGACGTCCAGGTCGATCTCGGGATCGAGCGTGTCGAGGTTGGCGGTGGGCGGGATGGTCTGGTGCCGGAGGCTGAGGACCGTCGCCGCCGCCTCTATGCCGCCGGCGCCGCCGAGGCAGTGCCCCAGGACGCTCTTGTTGGCGGTGACGGGCGGCGGTGTGCCGAACACGGTGCGCAGGGCGCGGTGTTCGGCCTGGTCGTTCAGGGCGGTCGAGGTGCCGTGCGCGTTGACGTGGTCCACGTCGGCGGGGGTGAGTCCGGCGTCGTTCAGAGCCTGCCGGAGGGCCTGGACGGCTCCCCGGCCCTCCGGGTGGGGAGCCGTGACGTGGTGGGCGTCGGTGGAGGTGCCGCAGCCCGCCAGCAGGGCGTGCACGCGGGCGTTGCGGGCCGCCGCGTGCTCGGCGCGCTCAAGGACCAGGATTCCGGCGCCCTCCCCGAGGACGAACCCGTCCCGGTCCTGGTCGAACGGCCGGGACGCCCCGCCGGGGTCGTGGGTGCGCTCGGACAGCGTGCGCATCTGCTGGAAGGCGGCGACCGTGATCGGGGCGGTGCCCGATTCGGATCCGCCGGCCAGAACGATGTCGCAGGAGCCGCTGCGCAGCATGTCCCGCGCGATGCTCAGGGCGGTCGTCCCGGAGGCGCAGGCGGTGGAGACGGCCAGGCTCGGGCCGCGCGCGCCGAGGTCGAGGGCGACCTCGGCGGGCACCATGTTGGGCAGGCTGCGGACGATGGCGCGCGGGGAGATGAGCTTGGCCCGGTCGGCGTTGAGGCGGCCGAATTCCCGGTGGTAGTGCTCCAGGCTGTTGCAGCCGACGCCGAGGACGACGCCCACCCGGGTCGCGTCCCACTCCTCGGTGGAGAGCCCGGCGTCCGCGACCGCCTCGCGGGCGGCGACGAGCGCGAGACGGGCATGGCTGTCCAGCCGGGAGGCGAGCGCGCGGCCGAGCAGCGTGCCCGGTTCGAAGCCGGGCACACGGCAGGTGAAGTCGACGTCCAGCGCGTCGAGCCGGGGGTCGGTGGCGGCGGCCGACCGGCCGTCCAGCAGCCCCTGCCAGCTCGCCTCGGTGCCGACGCCGACCGGGGTGACCATGCCCGTGCCGGTGACGGCGATGTCGTCGCGCCTCATATGGCGGACCCCGCGTCCGCTCCCGAGGCCGCCGCGTCGAGCAGCGCGGCGGCCTCCGCAAGGGTGGACTCGGGCGTGAGACCTACGATTTCGACGCCGGTCTGCTCCATGGCGTTGACGCTCAGTTCGGCGAGGGAGAGGGAGTCGAGACCGATCTCGGAGAAGGTCGCGGACGGGGACAGATCGTCCCGGTCCTGCCCGAGCTCTTCCACGAGGATGTCGGCGAGCTTTTCGTACGTGGGGGACACGGTGGACTCCTTCAGGGGGTGAGGGAAGCGGCGACGGACGGGGCGCTGCGCAGGACCGCGGCGAGATAGTTCCTGTCCGGGGCGGGGGGATCGGGGAGGGTGTGGTCCAGGGCGTCGAGCAGCGCGGTCCGGTCGTAGGTCCGGTGCAGGCGCGTGTACGGGTGGATGCCGCCCAGGAGTTGGGTGAGCTGCTGCGTCCCGTGCTCGGAGGCGGGGGACGGGGCGTCCGGTCCCACCCGCAGGTCCAGCCAGGGGCACAGGTCGCGCATGGCGTCCAGGCAGGCGGACACCGGGGTTTCCCGCGGATGCGTCAGATGGAAGGTCTCGACGAGCCGCTGTGGGGTGCGCAGGGCGAGGCGCACCGATGCCTCGGCCGCGTACTCGACCGGGACGAGGTTCATCATGGCGTCCGCGCGGCCGGGCACCTCGACGACCGCCGGGGTGTCCGGGGTGGCGCCGGGGAACAGCCGGGACGGGCCGAGCCGGGACAACAGGGACAGCCGGGCGCCCACTTCGGCCAGAGGGTGCAGCGGTGCGTTGCGGGGCAGTGCCCGATCGGTGGTGAGCGCGCTGGGCCGCAGCACGGTCACCGGGTGGTTCCGGTCGTGGGCCCAGTCGCGGACCGCCTGTTCGGCGGCGTACTTGGACTGCTCGTAGGGGGTGCGGAAGCCGTACCGGTCGTCGAGGTCGTCCTCCAGGACCGTCCCTTCCAGGCGTCCGCCGGCCACGTAGGAACTGCTGGTGTAGAGGACACGGGGCAGCGGGCCGGGGGCGGCCGAGGCCAGTTCGAGTACGCGGCGGGTGCCTTCGACATTGACCCGCATCACGTGTTCCAGGGGCGCGGCGAGGTCGATGACGGCCGCGTTGTGCCAGATCACGTCGGCCTGGGCGGCCAGTTCGCGGTGCTGCTCGGGGCCGAGGCCGAGGAGCGGTTCGGTGAGGTCGGCGCGGAGCAGCCGGACCCGGGTGTGCAGGTCCTCGGGGAGCGGTTCCCCGGTGGCGCGCAGGGCGTGCTCCAGGCGGCGCCGGCCCGCGTCGCCGTCCTGGCGTACGAGGGCCGTCACCTCCCCGGGGTGTCGCAGGAGTCGTATGAGCAGGTGGGAGCCGAGGAATCCGGTGGCTCCGGTCAGTACGGTCAGCACGGGGGAGCGTCCTAGGGTCGGTGAACCGCCAGCCGCGTTCGGGCAGGAGTGGGGAGGGCAGGGGGATGCGGTCGGCGGGGGAGGGGTGACGGTCTCGTCTCCGTGGCCGGAGGGCTTCAGCACGGAGTGCGGGAGAGGCGGCCGGAGCCGGGGCCGGTCGGGGCCGAGCGGGCCCGGCACCGGGGGGGGTGTCGCGTCAGGGTGGGGGAGGGCGGTGGACGGGACACCGCACCGGGTCCCGGGGCGGGGCAGCGGGCCGGCACAAGGGGTGACCCGCCGGGCGGGCCGGACACAGGGGAGCGGGGGGATGCACCGACGCCCGTGCCGTGCCGGGAGCCGTCCGGCCCCGGCGTGAGCGGGAGTGGGTGGGTATGGGGGCGCGCATCGCGGCCGCTACCGGCTTTCCGGCAGATCGGGGGCGATGCCCGGCCGCGCGGCGTCCCCTCGCCGGGACGTGCGATTCCCGTGACATCCGGCGGGCGTTCCGGCGTTCCGCACGGCCGGGGGAAATGAGCCGTTCACGGGTGGGGCGACAGGATTATCCAACAGCATGCGAGCGAGAGTCCTCTCGTCTCGGCGGGGCGCGGACGGCCGCAACTCTAACACGCTGTAATGACGTGATTACTATGTGTCTTATTCGTTCCTGGATTGCCCTTCCGCGAAGATCGGGGGGCCTTGGCAAAACGGTCCGGACCCCATGAATTCCGGGATGTCGGGCGGCGGGGATCTCGTCGGAGTCACGGCCCGCCCCACGTCTGGTGACGCGCCGACGGCCCGGGAAAGGGCGCGGGCCCGCCGCGTACGGCGGGCCCGGAACGGCGCCCGGGGCGCTCAGCGTGGCGCGCGGGCGCCGTCCGTCCGCTCGGTGCGCAGCGCCGCCATCACCAGTACGTCGTGCCAGGCGCCGTCCCAGCGCAGCGCCTGCCGCATCCGGCCCTCCACGGTGAAGCCGCAGCGTTCGTACGCGCGCCGGGCACGGTCGTTGAAGGCGAAGACCTCCAGCCGGACGCGGTGCAGCCGGACGCGGTCGAAGGCGTGGTCCAGGAGCAGCCGGATCGCCTCGCTGCCCAGACCGCGGTCGGTGGCGCCGGCGACCAGGAGGATGCGCAGGGTGGCGTGGGCGTTGTGCGGGTCGACGTCCTTCAGCGAGAGGTCCCCGAGGAAGCGGCCGCTCTCCCGGTCTTCGATGGCGAGGTCGAGCCGTCCGGGCTGCGTCGCGGACACGGCGCACCACGCCTCGATCTCCTCCGGCGTGAAGTCGTGGTGGCTGCCCGTCAGCCGGCGGATCTCCGGGTCCAGTGTCGCGGCGTGGTAGTCGGCGGCGTGCCGCGCGTCCAGCGGTACGAGCCGGATACGGGCACCGGGAAGGACGGGCTTCTCGTCGAGAGCGGAGGCATCGATCATGCGGGGATGATGACGGCCGCGCCCGGAACCGGCAACGGTATTTCCTGGCCGGGGCACGCCGCCGGGCGCCGTCGGCCGGCTCCTGTCAGCCGGCCCCCGTCGGCCGGGCGCCGGGCGCAGCGCCCCGGGGCAGCCCGCGCCCGGGCGCTGCGCCCGGCGGTCCCTACGGCAACAACCCCGCCCGTCGCGCCGCGATGACCGCCTGCATCCGGGAGTGTGTGCCCAACTTCCGCATGGCCGACCGCAGATAGCTCTTGACCGTCTCCGGGCGCAGTCCGAGCCGCTCCGCCGCCTCGGCGTTGGCGGCGCCCGCCGCGACACACACCAGGACGTCCACCTCGCGCGGCGCCAGCGTGGGCGCCTCGTGCGCCGCGGGCGGTGCCGGCGCCTCGCCCGACGGGGCGGCGCGGTCCGGGGAGGCGGCGGCGAGCCGTCCGCAGGCCGTCAGCATCTCCTGGCGCAGCAGCGGATCGGCGACCCGCTGGGCCAGCGTCCGCAGATCGCCGTGGGCGTCGCGGACCTCCTCCCACCGCGCCGGATCGGCGGCCGGCTGCCGCGCCGCCGCCAGCAGCCGCGCCGCCTCGTCCTGGAGCAACAGCGCCTCCTCCAGCTCCCGCGCCGCGTCCATCGCCGCGGACAGCGGGCCGTCACCGAGCCGCACCGGGGTGCGCAGTGCGCCGTACAGCACCCCGCGCACCCGGCGCCGCACCACCACCGGCACCGCCACCACCGACCGCAGCCCCTCGGTGGCGACCACCGCGTCGTACTCATGGCTGATCACCACGGAGGAGTGGTAGTCGGTCACCGTGAACGGACGGCGCAGCGCCACCGCCTTGCCGCCGACGCCGTTGCCGTGATGGATGTCGAGACCGCGCAGCGCGGCGGTCGCCGTACCCGCCAGGGAGTTGAGCCGGTAGCGTCCGTTCCCGGCCTGTAGCCCGCCGAACGCCACCGGCAGTCCGCTGGAGCGGCGCAACCGCGCCAGAGCCGCCCCCAGGTCTGCGGACGTGTCCGTCCCCGGCTCGCCGTACACCCATAACCTCCGCTTCCCCCCGTACGGGGGTGGTGAGACCCGCGTCACTGATTACACGATGTCCACCAGGCGTGGGGCAATGAGGAGGACACATGCTGGACAGGGACGGGACGCAGGAGGGCCGCTCGCCGGACGCGACCGAGGAGTTCCGGGCCGCCCGGGACCTGCTGGTGCGCTTCGGCGACGACTACGAGGGCGCCCGCGCGCACTTCCACTGGCCGCGGCCCGCGCACTTCAACTGGGCGCTCGACTGGTTCGACGTCATCGCCCGCGACAACGACCGCACCGCCCTCCACATCGTCGAGGAGGACGGCACCGAGACCCGCGTCAGCTTCGCGGAAATGCGCCGCCGCTCCGACCGGACCGCCTCCTGGCTCGCGGCCCAGGGCGTACGGCCCGGCGAACGCATCGTGGTGATGCTCGGCAACCAGACCGAGCTGTGGGAGACCGCGCTCGCCGCGATGAAGCTGCGCGCCGTGGTGATCCCCGCGACGCCGCTGCTCGGCCCCGCCGACCTCACCGACCGCATCACCCGCGGCAGGGCCCGCTTCGTCATCGCGCGGGCCGAGGACACCCCCAAGTTCGGCCAGGTGCCCGGTGACTACACCCGCATCGCGGTGGGCGGTGCCCCCGAGGGCTGGCTGGCGTACGAGGAGGCGCGGGACGCGTCCGAGGCGTTCGTGCCGACCGGGCCGACCCGGGCCGACGACCCGCTGATGCTGTACTTCACCTCCGGCACCACCGCCCGCCCCAAGCTCGTCGAGCACACCCACACCTCGTACCCGGTCGGGCATCTCGCGACGATGTACTGGATCGGGCTGCGCCCCGGCGATGTGCATCTGAACATCTCGTCACCCGGCTGGGCCAAGCACGCCTGGTCCAATCTCTTCGCCCCGTGGAACGCCGAGGCGACCGTCTTCATCCACCACTACACCCGCTTCGACGCGGGCCGGCTGATGGCGGAGATGGACCGCGCCGGGGTGACCAGCTTCTGCGCGCCGCCGACGGTGTGGCGGATGCTCATCCAGGCCGACCTGTCGGCCCTCAAGCACCCGCCGCGGGAGATCGTCGCGGCCGGGGAACCGCTCAACCCGGAGATCATCGAGCAGGTCCGCGCCGCCTGGGGCGTGACGATCCGCGACGGCTTCGGGCAGACCGAGACCGCCGTACAGGTCGCCAACACGCCGGGCCAGCGGATCAAGCCCGGTTCGATGGGCCGCCCCACGCCCGGCTACGACGTCGTCCTGCTCGACCCGGTCACCGGCGCCCCGTCCGACGAGGGCGAGATCGCGCTGGCGCTCTCCTCGTCCCCGGTCGGCCTGATGGCCTGCTACCACGGCGACCCGGAGCGTACCGCCGAGGTGATGACGGGCGGCTACTACCGCACCGGCGACATCGGCGCCCGCGACGCCGACGGCTGGATCACCTATGTCGGCCGCGCCGACGATGTGTTCAAGGCGTCCGACTACAAGATCTCCCCGTTCGAGCTGGAGAGCGCGCTCCTGGAGCACGAGGCGGTCGCCGAGGCCGCGGTCGTCCCGGCGCCCGACCCGCTGCGCCTCGCCGTCCCCAAGGCGTACATCGTGCTGGCCGAGGGCTGGGAGCCCGGCCCGGAGACCGCGAAGGCGCTGTTCGCGCACTCCCGCGCGGTGCTGGCCCCGTACAAGCGCATCCGGCGGCTGGAATTCGCCGACCTGCCCAAGACCGTCTCCGGCAAGATCCGCCGCATCGAGCTGCGCGAACGCACCGCGCAGGGCGACGGCGGCGCCGAATACCGGGAGGAGAACCACCGATGACCCCACCGGCCACGGGGACCGCCGCCGCACCGTCCCCGGACGGCACGGCATCCGCCTACGCCCGCGGGGACACCGCGCAGCCGCTGCTCCACCGCACCATCGGCGCCGACCTCACCCGCACCGCCGCGCGGTGCGGCGACCGGGAGGCGCTGGTCGACGTCGCGTCCGGGCGGCGCTGGACCTACGCGGAGCTGGACCACGACGTCGACGAGGTGGCGCTCGGCCTGCTCGCCCACGGCATCGGCAACGGCGACCGGGTCGGCATCTGGTCGCCCAACTGCCCCGAGTGGCTGCTCCTCCAGTACGCCACCGCCCGCATCGGCGCCATCCTCGTCAACGTCAACCCGGCCTACCGCACCCACGAGCTCGGCTACGTCCTGCGGCAGTCCGGCACCCGGCTGCTGGTCGCCGCGACCGGCCACAAGAGCAGCGACTACCGGAAGATGGCCGCCGAGGTGCGCGGCGACTGCCCCGCGCTGCGCAAGGTGGTGCACCTCGGCGACCCCGGCTGGGGAGAGCTGCTGGCGGCCGGCGCCACCGTGCCCCGCGAGCGGCTGGCAGCCTGCGCCGCCGCGGTGTCGCCCGGGGACCCGGTCAACATCCAGTACACCTCCGGCACCACCGGCTTCCCCAAGGGCGCGACCCTCTCCCACGGCAACATCCTCAACAACGGCTACTGGGTGGGGGAGACCGTCGGGTACACCGAGCACGACCGGATCTGCCTGCCGGTGCCCTTCTACCACTGCTTCGGCATGGTGATGGGCAACCTCGCGGCCACCTCGCACGGCGCCTGCGTCGTCATCCCCGCCCCCTCCTTCGAGGCGGGCGCCACGCTCCGCGCCGTCCAGGACGAGCGCTGCACCTCGCTCTACGGCGTTCCGACGATGTTCATCGCCGAGCTGGAGCACCCCGAGTTCGGCGGGTACGACCTGTCGTCGCTGCGCACCGGGATCATGGCGGGTTCGCCCTGCCCGGAGGAGATCATGAAGCGGGTGGTCGCCGAGATGCACATGGCGGAGGTGTCCATCTGCTACGGCATGACCGAGACCTCCCCGGTCTCCACCCAGACCCGCCGCGACGACGACCTGGAGCACCGTACGGCGACGGCGGGCCGGGTGCTGCCGCACATCGAGGTCAAGGTCGTCGACCCGGTGACCGGCGCGACCGTGCCACGCGGCGCGACGGGCGAACTGTGCACCCGCGGCTACAGCGTGATGCTCGGCTACTGGGAGGACCCGCAGCGCACCGCGGAGGCCATCGACGCGGAGCGCTGGATGCACACCGGCGATCTGGCGGTGATGAACGACGACGGCTACGTCCGCATCGTCGGCCGCATCAAGGACCTGATCATCCGGGGCGGGGAGAACGTCTATCCGCGCGAGATCGAGGAGTTCCTGCACGCCCACCCGAAGATCTCCGACGTCCAGGTGGTCGGCGTCCCCGACACGAAGTACGGCGAGGAGATCGCCGCCTGCGTCATCCTCCGCGACGCCGCCGACCCCCTCACCCTCGACGAACTCACGGAGTACTGCCGCACCCGCCTGGCCCACTTCAAGATCCCGCGCCGCCTGGAGCTGGTCGAGAACTTCCCGATGACGGTCAGCGGCAAGGTCCGCAAGGTGGAGCTGCGGGAGCGGCTGGCGGGGGAGGCGTAGCGGGAGCTGAAGGCCGCCCGGGCGGACCCGGCGGCCGTCGGTTTCCGGCCGGTGCGCGGGGTGGCGCGGTGTCCGCGCGGGGCGGCGCCCGGCCCGTCCGGGCTCCCCGTCGCCGGACGGTCTTGCCGTTCCAGCAACCGCCCTTGGCGGCCCCCGGTACGGGCGCGATCCTGACCGCCGGTGCGCCCGCCCGGCGCGCCGGACCGCCGACCACCCGAGGAGCGCCATGTCCGCCACGCCCCCGACCACCGACCCGGCCCGCTTCTGGGAGGACCGCTACCGCGACAGCGACCGGGTCTGGAGCGGCAACCCCAACCCGCTGCTGGTCCGCGAGGTCGACGGCCTGACGCCCGGCACCGCCCTGGAACTGGGCTGCGGGGAGGGCGCCGACGCCGTCTGGCTCGCCGGGCGCGGCTGGCACGTCACCGGCGTCGACATCTCCGCCACGGCGCTGCGCCGGGCCGCAGCCCACGCCGCGGCGGCGGGCGTCGCCGCGCGCAGCGCCTGGCAGCGGCACGAGCTGGGCGTCACCTTCCCGGAGGGGACGTACGACCTGGTCAGCGTCCAGTTCCTGCAATCGCCGGTGGCCCTGGACCAGGACCGCGTGCTGCGG
Organism: Streptomyces sp. NPDC059080; assembly: GCF_042739975.1. Taxonomy (NCBI): domain Bacteria; kingdom Bacillati; phylum Actinomycetota; class Actinomycetes; order Kitasatosporales; family Streptomycetaceae; genus Streptomyces; species Streptomyces sp. NPDC059080. Next base: position 2,403 of record NZ_JBHYGX010000044.1, on the reverse strand, counting down.
CTGGCCGCCGAGGCGGTCGCTCCGGGCGGCACGCTGCTGCTGGTGCTGCACGGTGGCTGGCCCTCGTGGCAGGGCGAGCACGACCACCCCTTCGACGCGGTCTTCCCGACGCTGGACGGTGTCCTGGACCGGCTCGCGCTGCCGGAGACCTGGCGGGTGGTGACGCGGGAGGCGGTGGAGCGCCCCGCACCGTCGCCCACGGGCGGGCCGGGGACGCGGGTGGACCTGGTGTGGCGGCTGCACCGTACGGTCTGAACCGCGGCGCGGATCGGCGGGCGGCCCCGGGACGGGCGGCCGCTTCCGGGGCCGCCCGCCGTTCAGCTCCGCCGGGGCTCCGCGCGGTCGAGGCGGAGCCGCTGGGCGCGCGGCAGGCCCGCGACGACCAGGTCGTAGGAGTCCTCGATCATCTCCCGCACCAGACGGTCGGGGAGCGAGCCGGTCAGCGTGACGGTGTTCCAGTGCCGCTTGTTGAGGTGGTAGCCGGGGATGATCTCCGGGTGGGCGGCGCGCAGTTGCGGGGCCAGTTCGGGGTCGCATTTGAGGCTGACGGAGAGCGGCTCGGCCGTCAGGTTCGTCAGCGCGAAGATCTTGCCGCCGACCTTGAAGACGGACAGATCCGGGCTACGCGGGAACGGGAACTCCTCGCCCGCGCCGTTCTGTTCCAGGCAGACGGCGCGCAGCGCCTCGGCGTCGATCATGGCGGCATTATGCCGTCGCTGCCTCCCGCTGCCTCCCGCCGCATGCACAGCCGGGGCCACCGGTCCAGCCCCAGCTCCGCCTCATGGGCCCGGATGGCGCGCAGACCGGGCGTCAGCTCCGCGCCGGTGAGCGGGCGGAAGCCGAGCCGGGCGTAGTAGGGCGCGTTCCACGGCACGTCGCGGAAGGTCGTCAGAGTCAGCGGGCGGTCCCCGCCGTCGTGTGCGGCCCGGTCGATGAGGGCCTGTCCGATACGGCGGTGGGCGTACGCGGGGGCCACCGACACCTGCTCGATGTGGGTGGCGCCGTCGACCGGCTCCCACATCAGGAACCCGGCGAGGCCGTCGCCGGGCCCGTCCTCGGCGTACGCCACGAGCAGCCGGCCGGCGCGCAGGCCGGCCGCGAGGGTGGCGAGGGCGGGCGGTTCGTCCTCCGCCACGCCGGCCATCCCGACGTCGTGGAAGGGCGCGCCCGCGGCGCTCTCCAGGGCGCGCAGGGCGGGGAGTTCGGTCTCACGGGCCGGACGGATGATCATCCGCGGAGTCTGCGCCGACCGGGCCCGCCCCCGCAACCGGGTTCCGGGCCGGGCGGGACGGGCGTGCCCCGCGGTCCACCGGTACGGGGCCGGGCGGCGTCGGCGCACCGGAACGCGCGGACCCGCGCGGCGGACCCGCGCGCGTCACCCGGCTCCCTGCGCCCCGTTGCGGATCAGCTCGTCGGCGGCGTCGTTGACCGGCTGAGGGGTGCCCGTCAGATCCATGACGAAGAGGGGGATGTGCAGGTCGTCGGCGCGGCAGCGGGCGTCGTGGGCGTATCCGGCGAGGGAGAAGAAGACGGCTATGGCGGAGTCGTGGAGGCCGTTCAGCCAGACACACTCGATCTCGCGGAGTGCCGTGGACCGCGTCGTCGGGTCGACCTGCGCGACCACGCCGGTGCCCCGCAGATCCACCCCGGAGGCCGTCCGCTCCTGGGTGCGGCGGACGTCGGTGAAGCCCAGCCACTTCAGATACTGCGCGGCGGCCGTGACGCAGTCCCGGGCGGTGCGGATGGTGACCGGGCGGAACGCCGGGCGCAGCACCTGGGGCGGGGCGGCCGGTGCCGCACCGCGGCTGCCGGGGGCGGCGCCGCGCGGCGGCGCGGGCGGGACGGGCACGACGGGGATGCGGACGACCGTGCCGCAGACGCAGCCGGACTCCGGCGCGGGCCACTCGTCCTGGCGGCCGCAGATCTCGCAGCGCACCATCACCCAGGAACCCTGCCAGGTGCGGTGCACGATCTCGACGGGGACGCCGCCGCGCAGCACCGGCACCGTCAGCGGCGCCCCGCACGCGCAGGGGAAGGTCGGCGGGGTGAAGGCGTTCTCGCGGCGGCACGTGGGGCACCGCACCGGCACGCTGTCGGCCATGGTTGCTCCTGGCGGTCGATCGGGCGGGGCGGTGGTCTTCCGGCGCCGCGCGCCTGCTGATTTCTGCCATCGTGCCCCCGAACAGGCCGACAGGGGGCGGATTCGCGCCGATCGCCGCCGGTCGGCCGGGGACATCGGGGGAGCGTACGGCCCCCGTGGGGCCATGACCCGGGCGCAGGGGGCGCGTACGCGGGCGCGCGCCGCGCCCTTGCCCCGGCCGGTGCGCTCGCCGCGCGCCGCCGTCCGTACGTGCGGACGGCGGCGCGCGTAAGGACGGCCCGGATCAGGGACCGAGCGGATCC
>NZ_JBHYGX010000043.1:12025-48958 GCF_042739975.1 Streptomyces sp. NPDC059080 | reverse complement strand
CTTTGTGCCTGTTTCACCAGGCTCTCCGGGCGCTTCCCTTCGGTCTTGCGTTTCCGACTCTATCAGATCCTTTCGGCCCTGATTTTCGCCGGTGCGGTCCGGCCTTTCGGCTTTTCCGCGGTTCCCACCTTACCAGATCCGCTGGGCGTTTCCGGCCCCCTGTTGGAGCGGGGTTGGCCTTCTTGCTTTCGCTTTCCGGCCTTTCCGACTCTATCAGATCCGATTCGCTGCCGTTTCCGGTCCGAATTCGTTTCCGATTACCCGTCGGAGGGGTTTGCCTTTCGGCTGGCCCGAATATTATCAGAAACGTTTCCACCCAAAGAATCGGTGGAAGTTTCAGCTAAGTGATTCGAGTGGCCCCACCGAATTGAATTCCGGTTGGAGCGAGATATGAGACTAACCGTTGCGGTGGAGCCTGTCCAGCTCTCCCGGCAACCGTTCGAATCTACCTCCCCGAGGATCCCGTGTCAACGGGGTTCCTGGGGAGGTATGGAGACTAGCAGGTCAGCAGGGCGAGATGCACGTCAGGGGCGGTGGGTGTCGCTACGGGAAGGTCGACGGTGGGGAGTCGAGGGATTCGAGCTCGATGCCGGGGGCGGAGAGGACGACGTCGCCGGCGAGGTGGACGGTGTGCTGTTCGCCGGTCTCCAGGTCGTTGACCTGGTACGCGTCGTCGATCAGCGGGGCGTTGTCAGTGGCGTGTGCTGTGCTGGAGAGCAGCGCCCAGGACTGATCGAGCGTGCGGGGAGCGAGGACGGGGGGTGTGAAGGCTACGAGCCGGGTGCGGACGGCTCCGGCGCCGGGTGCGGGGCGCAGCAGCCGGGCGGTGGCGATGAGGAAAGCCGGGGACGCGCCGGTGAAGGCGTGGGCGGGGACGTTGCCCTCCGTGGCGTGTTCACCGGTCGGGTCGGTGCGGACCCAGGTGACGCCGTCGAGTGCGGCGCCGCGTACCTGCCAGGCACCGGCGTGGAGTTCGAGCCGGAGGGGGCGGCCCCGTTCGTCGAGGGTGAGGTCGACGGAGCCGATGTGGTCGCCGGAGGGGGAGGTGATCTGGGAGACGTAGCGCCAGCCGGAGGGGCCGGTGGCGCAGTGGAAGTGCTCTTCACCGAGGGGGGTGTGATCGTGTGGATCGTGCAGGGAGTAGTGGCCGCGGGGCATGGAGATCCTTGGAGCGGGCGTGTGCGGGCCTGCGGGGCGGTACGGGCCAGGCCCTCGCCCGGTGGGGCGAGGGCCTGGCTTCACCGGCTGCTGCGGGTGTTACGCGTCTGCTCAGTAGCGGTAGTGGTCGGGCTTGTACGGGCCCTCGACCTCGACGCCGATGTAGGCGGCCTGCTCCGGGCGCAGCGTGGTGAGCCTGACGCCCAGCGCGTCCAGGTGGAGGCGGGCGACCTTCTCGTCCAGGTGCTTGGGCAGGACGTAGACGTCGGTCGGGTACGTCTCCGGCTTGGTGAACAGCTCGATCTGGGCCAGGGTCTGGTCCGCGAAGGAGTTGGACATCACGAAGGAGGGGTGGCCGGTCGCGTTGCCGAGGTTCAGCAGGCGGCCCTCGGAGAGGACGATCAGGACCTTGCCGTCGGGGTGGGTCCAGGTGTGGACCTGCGGCTTGACCTCGTCCTTGACGATGCCGTCGAGCTTGGCGAGGCCGGCCATGTCGATCTCGTTGTCGAAGTGGCCGATGTTGCCGACGATGGCCTGGTGCTTCATCCGGGCCATGTCGGTGGCCATGATGATGTCCTTGTTGCCGGTCGTCGTGACGAAGATGTCGGCGGTCTCGACGACGTCGTCCAGGGTGGTGACCTGGTAGCCGTCCATCGCCGCCTGGAGCGCGCAGATCGGGTCGATCTCGGTGATGATCACGCGGGCGCCCTGGCCGCGGAGCGACTCCGCGCAGCCCTTGCCGACGTCGCCGTAGCCGCAGACCACGGCGGTCTTGCCGCCGATGAGGACGTCGGTGGCGCGGTTGATGCCGTCGATGAGGGAGTGGCGGCAGCCGTACTTGTTGTCGAACTTCGACTTGGTGACGGCGTCGTTGACATTGATCGCCGGGAAGAGGAGCACGCCGTCGCGGTGCATCTCGTAGAGGCGGTGGACGCCGGTGGTGGTCTCCTCCGTCACGCCGCGGATCTCCGAGGCGAGGCGGGTCCACTTCTGCGGGGTCTCGGCGATGGTGCGGGTGAGCAGCTCCAGGATGGCGCGGTGCTCATCGCTCTCGGCGGTGTCGACGGAGGGGACCTTGCCGGCCTTCTCGTACTCGACGCCCTTGTGGACGAGGAGGGTGGCGTCGCCGCCGTCGTCGAGGATCATGTTCGGGCCGCCGGTGGGCGAGTTCGGCCAGGTCAGGGCCTGCTCCGTGCACCACCAGTACTCCTCCAGGGACTCGCCCTTCCAGGCGAAGACCGGGACACCCTGGGGGTTGTCCGGGGTGCCGTTGGGGCCGACGGCGATGGCCGCGGCGGCGTGGTCCTGGGTGGAGAAGATGTTGCAGGACGCCCAGCGGACCTCGGCGCCGAGGGCGACCAGGGTCTCGATGAGGACGGCGGTCTGCACGGTCATGTGCAGGGAGCCGGTGACGCGGGCGCCCACCAGGGGCTGGGCCTCGGCGTACTCCTTGCGGATCGCCATCAGGCCGGGCATCTCGTGCTCGGCGAGGGTGATCTCCTTGCGGCCGAAGGTGGCGAGGGAGAGGTCGGCGACCTTGAAGTCCTGGCCGGTGGCTGCGGTGGTCATACGGGCTGCTCCTCGTGCGGCGAGGTGGATGTCGGGCTGGGCAGTCTGCGGCGCGGGCAGGCGGAAGCGCACGCGGAAGCGGACGCACCTCTCCCCTGGCCGCAGCGCAGTCCGTCGGAGGCCCTCTCTCCCTCGGCCGGTCCGCGGTGCGGGCCGCCCGACCGCCATCAGCAGCGACGTCTGGCACTGGTCACGAATCTACACCGGCCGGCCCGGCGGCCCCAGCCCGCCTCGGCTCATTCTGTGCGCTGCGGGGGCGGCGGTCCGGGGTCCGTCGGCTGCGCCGTATGGGGGTGCGGGGAGAGGCCGGGGCGGGTGGGCATACGGGAGGGCGCCGTGGCGGGGGCGCCACCCGGGGCGTGGGGAGGGGGGCGATCGGGGCTGAGATCGTGCGGTGGCCGCGGTGTGCGGCGCCGGTGCCGGTGGGGTCGTGCCGGATGGCCCGTGGGAGCGCGGCTCCGCTCCCGTCCGCCCCGTCCTCCCCCATCGCCTCCGTCCGCTCCCGTCCGCCCCGTCCTCCCCCATCGCCTCCGTCCGCTCCCGTCCGCCCCGTCCTCCCCCATCGCCTCCGTCCGTTCCCGTCCGCGCGGAGGCCCCGCTCCGAAGGACGGAGCGGGGCCTGGGGGATCGCGGCCGGAAGGCGGGTGCTGGGGCGGTGTTTCCACGCTGGCGGGGGCCTTCCGGTGAGTGCCGGGGGTCAGCGGCCTCCGGGGGACTTTGCCGGGTCGGCGCCGTTGGCTGCGGTGGCCTCGTCGTAGATGTCGGGCTCCAGGTAGATGACCCGGGCGATCGGGACGGCGGCGCGGATGCGTTCCTCGGCGGCGTTGATGGCGTCGGCGACCTCGCGGGCCGTGTCATCGTGCTCCACCGCAATCTTGGCGGCGACGAGCAGTTCCTCGGGGCCGAGGTGGAGGGTGCGCATATGGATGACGCGGGTGACGGTGTCGCCGTCGACGACCGCCTCGCGGATCTTGGCGACCTGCTCGGGGCCGGCGGCCTCGCCGAGCAGCAGCGACTTGGTCTCCGCGGCGAGGACCAGCGCGATCAGGACCAGCAGGGCGCCGATGCACATGGTGCCGATGCCGTCCCAGACGCCGTTGCCGGTGGCGAGGGTGAGGCCGACGCCGCATAGGGCGAGGACGAGACCGATGAGTGCGCCGAAGTCCTCCAGCAGGACGACGGGCAGCTCGGGGGCCTTGGCGCGGCGGATGAACTGCGCCCAGCTCTGCTCGCCGCGCAGCTCGTTGGATTCCTTCAGGGCCGTACGGAAGGAGTAGCCCTCGGCGATGACGGCGAAGAGGAGGACGCCGACCGGCCAGTACCAGTTGTCGAGGCCGTGCGGCTCGTGGATCTTCTCGTAGCCCTCGTAGAGCGCGAAGACGCCACCGACGGTGAAGAGCACGATGGAGACGAGGAAGCCGTAGACGTAACGTTCGCGGCCGTAGCCGAAGGGGTGTTCCTCGGTGGCGGCGCGCTTGGCCCTCTTGCCGCCGAGCAGGAGCAGGCCCTGGTTGCCGGAGTCGGCGATCGAGTGCACGCCCTCGGCGAGCATGGACGACGAGCCGCTGAAGGCGAACGCCACGAACTTCGCTACGGCGATCGCCAGGTTGGCGCCCAGCGCCGCGACGATCGCCTTGGTTCCGCCTGATGCACTCATGAGTGCCGCATGTCCCTTCCGTCGGCTGGGCTTTACTGCCCCTTTAAGGCTGTGGGGCGGTCATTCTCGCAGCCCTGCCTCCGGGCGCTGCGGGGTGCCCGGTGGGTGGACGGTGCCACCGGTGCCGTGGCAGGTCAGGGGCGTGGGGTGGGGAGCCGGTGGTCGCGGGCTCACCCCGGGCCGGGCGCCCGGCGGTACGTCCCCGCACGCCCGGCCCGCGCCACGCGACGGCCGTCATCCGCCCCCGCTACGCGACGACCCTCGCCCGGAAGAGCGTCCCCTCGCCGGAGACGGTGACGTGTTCCCCGGCCGGGACGAACGCCGACTCCCCCGGGGCGAGCCGCAACTCGCCGTCCATGACGGGGAGTTCGGCGCCCTGCGCGGTGGCCGGGCGGGCCACGACCGTGCCCGCCGTGCAGAGCAGTACCTGCGGGGTCCGCGCGTCCAGGGCGCGGGGGGCGGCGCCGGGTGCGAGGACGTACCGGGAGAGGCGGAACTCGTCGGCAGGGGTGTCGTAGACCTCCTCGCCGTCGGTCTCCTCCGGGCGGAGGATGCCGGGGTCCCCGGGGGTGAAGCGGACGATGCGCAGCAGTTCGGGGACGTCGATGTGCTTACGGGTCAGGCCGCAGCGCAGCACGTTGTCGGAGTTGGCCATCACCTCGACGCCGAGTCCGCTGAGGTAGGCGTGCGGGATGCCGGCGCCGAGGAAGAGCGCCTCGCCGGGCTGGAGCCGTACGTGGTGGAGCAGCATCGCGGCGAGGACACCGGGGTCGCCCGGGTAGTGGTGGGCGAGGGCGGCGTACGCGGCGTAGGCGGGGGCGTGCGGGTCGTCTTCCGCGCCCCGCCGCGCGGCGGCCGCGGCGGCGCGGTCGACGGAGTCGGCGAGGGCGGCGCGGTCGGTGCCGAGGAGGGCGGTCAGGACCTCGCGCAGCGCGTCGGCCTCCGGTTCGGCGTGCAGGATGTCGACGTACGGCTTGAGCGCGTCGACGTCCAGGCCCGCCAGCAGGTCGGCGGCCTCGGCGGGGTGCCGGAAGCCGCAGAGCCCCTCGAAGGGGGTGAGGGCGCAGAGCAGCTCGGGCTTGTGGTGCGGGTCCTTGTAGTTGCGGTGCGGTGCGTCGTGGGGAACGCCGCGCCGCTCCTCGTCCGCATAGCCCGCCTCGGCCTGGGCGCGGTCGGGGTGGACCTGGAGGGAGAGCGGGGAGCCCGCGGCCAGGAGTTTGAGGAGGAAGGGCAGCCGGGGGCCGAAGGCGCGGACGGTGGCGTCGCCCAGTTCGGCCTCGGGGGCGGCGGCGATGACGTCGGCCAGGGAGACGGGACCGGCGCCGCGGTCGATGCGCGAGGGGGCACCGGGGTGGGCGCCCATCCACATCTCGGCCTGGGGTTCGCCGGTCGGCTCGGCGCCGAGCAGCTCCGGCAGGGCGGTGACGGAGCCCCAGGCGTAGGGGCGCACGGTGTTGTCGAGGCGGTCCATGGGGCTGCTGCTTCCTGCGTGACGTACGGGTTCCTGCGGGGCGACGGCCTGTGGGGCGTACGGGAGGGGGTCCCGCGAGGTGGCCGCGGGGCCGCCCTCACAGATCACTCGGTGTCGGCGAGCGCAAGGTAAACGGCGGCGAAATCCGCGATGGCGAGTAGTTCCGCGGCGGTCTCCAGGTCCGTGCCGTCCGGTGGTTCCAGTGCGCTGACGGCGGTGCCGCGTTCCTCGGCGAGGGTGTGGGCGGCGAGGGTCGCGGAGAGCGGGCCGGGGGCGTGTTCGCGCAGGAGGATGACGCGGGCATGGAGGGCGGCGGGCTGTTCGACGCGGTCGCGGAAGAAGTCGTCCGGGTCGGCTCCGGCGGCGAGCGCACCGGAGAGCAGGGTGCGGTGGGCGGTGAGCGCCTCGGGGAGTTCGGCGGCGAGGGAGGGGCGCCCCGCGAGGCTCGCCAGTTCGGCAGCGAAGTGGCGGCCGACGGCACCGGCCACCCGCCCTTCGGTCCAGATCAGCGGCAGGGCGTCGGCGACCTCGGCGGCCAGCGTCTTCGCCGGGTTGGTGTACGTGGCGAGGGCCGGGCCGCAGCGTTCGGCGAGCTGGTCGAGGCGGTCGGCGAGGCGGGTCAGGGCGTCGGGCGGGGCGCTGAGCAACCCGATCCGGTCGGCGAGCGCGAGGATCGGGGTGAGCAGCGACCAGAGGGTGCCCGGGGCGGCGGGCGGGGCGCCCTCGACGTCGAACTCGGCGTCGTACGCGGTGGTCGCCAGCGGGACGGCGAGGCCGCGCGCCTGGCCGACGGCTTCGGCGAGCGGGGAGCCGGCGGGGGTGACCGCGACGACGGAGCAGCCGCGGCGGTAGGCGCCCTCGACCAGCTCGGCGAGGCCGGGGTCGGAGCCGTCGGGCCCGGCGATGAGCACCAGGTCGAGGGGGCCGCACCAGCCGGGCAGCGTCCAGCGCAGGGCGCCGGGGCGGGCGTCGACGCCGGTGGGCGGGATGTGGGTGACGGGGCAGCTGCCGCCGCCGAGGGCGCCGAAGAGGTCGGCGACGCAGGGGGCGACGGGGCCGGGCCCGGCGACGAGGACGGCGCGGGGCCGCCCGTCGGGGGCGAGGTCGGCGATACCGGCGTCGGCGGCGCCGCGGGCGGCGGTGCGGACCCGGGCGCCGGATTCGGCGACGCCGCGCAGCAGGCCGTAGCGGTCGGCGCGGGCCAGCGCCTCGGGGGTGTCGAGGAGCGACTCGTCGAGCATGGTGGGCGCGGCCTCCGTTCGCCGGTGCGGGCGGGTCACGCCGGGCGGTGCCGGGGGCGGGCCCCGGCGGCGTCCGGTCAGGCGGGGCGGCGGGCCTCGTCGACGAGGAGTACGGGGATGCCGTCCCGCACGGGGTAGGCGAGACCGCAAGCGGCGGAGGTGCAGACCAGCTCGGCGGGATCGTCCGCCGTCCGGTCCGCCAGCGGAGCGTGGCACGCGGGGCAGGCGAGGATCTCGATGAGGCTGGCGTCGACCGGCATGGGGGCTTGCTCCTTCGATGGTTGCGGCCCCGCCAGCCTACCGCCGGGCGGGGGGCGAGGGCCTGTCGTCCGGTGCGGGGGAGGTACGGAGGGGGCGGGGCGGGCGACGGGCTGCCGGGCCAGGTGTCGGGGGTCGCGGGGCGGAGCCGGGCGCTGTGGTGTCGGGTGTTCCCGGGGGCTCCTGGGACGGGCGGAGGGCGGGCCGGGGCAGGCCAGGCCGGACGAACGCCGAGCCGGGGCAGGACGGACGAATCCGGTCCGGGCCAGGACGAACGCCGGGGCAGGCCAGGCCAGACGAACGCCGAGCCGGGCCGCGGCGCACGCCCGTGCCGGCAATCCGTGGCAGAGCGGCCCGAGCCCCGGGGTCCGCGATGCCGAGCCCCGTCCGGCCGCCTTGGGCGGCGCACCCACAGCCTCGGGCCCGTAGGCCGGGCGGGTCGGACGAAGGCCGGGCCGGCTCCGGGCATGCGTCCCGGCCACCCTGGCGGCGCCCCGTCCCGGCCTCATCAACGGCCCGGCACAGGCGGCCCCGCCTACGCCCGCACCACGGCCAGAACCTCATCCCGCACCCGCGTGACAGTCTCCGCGTCCCGCGCCTCGACGTTCAGCCGCAGCAGCGGCTCCGTGTTGGAGGCGCGGAGGTTGAACCACCAGTCGGCGGCGGTGACGGTGAGGCCGTCGAGTTCGTCGAGGGTGATGCCGTCGCGGCCCTCGTAGGCGGTCTTGATGGCGGCGAGGCGGCCCGCCTGGTCGGCGACGGTGCTGTTGATCTCGCCGGAGGCGGCGTAGCGGTCGTACGCCGCGACCAGCTGGGACAGCGGGCGGTCCTGGCCGCCCAGAGCTGCGAGGACGTGGAGTGCGGCGAGCATGCCGGTGTCGGCGTTCCAGAAGTCGCGGAAGTAGTAGTGGGCGGAGTGCTCGCCGCCGAAGATCGCGCCCGTCTTCGCCATCTGCTCCTTGATGAAGGAGTGGCCGACGCGGGTGCGGACGGCGGTGCCGCCGTTCTCCTTGACCACCTCGGGGACCGACCAGGAGGTGATGCAGTTGTGGATGACCGTGCCGCCGGGGTGCTTGGCCAGCTCGCGGGCGGCGACCAGCGCGGTGATCGCGGACGGGGGGACCGGGTCGCCGTTCTCGTCGACGACGAAGCAGCGGTCGGCGTCGCCGTCGAAGGCCAGGCCGAGGTCGGCGCCGGTGGCGCGGACGCGGGCCTGGAGGTCGACGATGTTCTTCGGGTCGAGGGGGTTGGCCTCGTGGTTCGGGAACGAGCCGTCCAACTCGAAGTAGAGCGCGTCCACTTCAAGCGGCAGCCCGGCGAAGACGGTGGGGACGGTGTGGCCGCCCATGCCGTTGCCCGCGTCGACGACGACCTTCAGCGGGCGGATGGCCGACAGGTCGACGAGGGAACGCAGATGGGCGGCGTACTCGCCGAGCACGTCGCGTTCGCCGACGGTGCCGGGGGTGGCGGCGGGCTGCGGGGCGCCCTCCTCCGCCCAGCGCTCCACGAGGGCGCGGACATCGGCGAGCCCGGTGTCCTGGCCGACGGGGGCGGCACCGGCGCGGCACATCTTGATGCCGTTGTACCGGGCGGGGTTGTGCGAGGCGGTGAACATCGCGCCGGGCAGGCCGAGGGCGCCGCTGGCGAAGTACAGCTCGTCGGTGGAGCAGAGGCCGATGTGGGTGACGTCCGCGCCACGCGCCGCGGCACCGCGCGCGAACGCCTGCGCCAGGCCCGGCGAGGAGGGCCGCATGTCGTGCCCGATCACGATCGCGTCCGCGCCGGTGACCTCGACGAAGGCCGCGCCGAACAGCTCCGCGAGCGACTCGTCCCACTGGTCGGGCACGACACCGCGCACGTCGTACGCCTTCACGAGCTGCGACAGATCAGCCACGGCCGGTCCTCCTCGATTCGGTACGGGAGATCCAACCTACCCGGAGGTACCGACAGCGGACCGGGCGGACGCCGGGTACACGCCAGGCGGTACGAGCACCGGCAACAGCGGGACGGCGGAGCGGGGCCGGTCACCGGGCCCGGCGTCAGGAGCCGGGCGGCGTCAGGAATCCGGCGACCGCAGCACCCGAAGGTGCCCGCGGCGCGCGGCGCCCGGCTGCGGGGTCTCGGTCCGTTCCGGGGCGGCGGGGCGCTCCGGGGGACGGGCCGCCTCGCGTACCGCGTTGGCGAGCGCTTCGAGGTCGTCGCCGCTGGGGCGGGCCGGGCCGGGATCGATGGCCAGGCGGACGACTTCCCAGCCGCGGGGGGCGGTCAGGCGCTCGGAGTGCTCGGCGCACAGGTCATAGCAGTGGGGTTCCGCGTAGGTGGCGAGCGGCCCGAGCACGGCGGTCGAATCCGCGTAGACGTACGTCAGCGTGGCGACGGCGGGGCGGCCGCACGCAGTGCGCGAACAGCGACGTACAGGGCTCACGACGTTGGACGGTACCGCACTCTTGACCGGGCCGCGACGACTCACCTCCTGCTCGCCCGACCGTGTCGTCCCGGTTCGTCCGGTGCGCCTGACCTGCACCCGCTCGCGGCGGCCTGCGCCGGACGGCACGGAAAGGGCCGCACGGAGCCGGAATGGACGCCGCCCGGGGACGGCATCGCCGGATTCCCCGGGCGAGGACGTGGAGAAAAGGGATAAATGGGGGCGGGGAGGTGGGGGAGAGAGGGGCGGGAGGCCGGTGGGCCAGGTCGGACGGCAGGCGCGAGGAGGGGGCGCGCCAAATGAACACAATCGTTATCGGACCGGTCATCCGCCCTGTGTTCCCGGATGCCTCGCTCCGCCTCCCTGGAAGGGCCGCGGCGGCTACGCTCGGAGGCGATGGACACGTCTGAACCGCCCCGCCCGACGGAACCGCGCCCGCGCCGCCGTGACCGCCACGGCCGTGGCATGCGCGGCCCCATCGCCCCGCCGCAGGTCCCGCTCTCCGTCAGCCGCGCCGACGCCTTCGAGGACCTCGTCCACGATGCGCGCGACCGGCTGGAGCGGCGCTGGCCGCAGCTGTCCGGTGTCGACTTCCTCGTCCAGGAGGTGCCGCTGTTCGGACCGGAGGACGAGGCGGAGCCGGACGACGGGACGGTGCCGCTGGGGCGGGCGGTCCCGGCCGCCGGGCCGCACCGCGACCGCGTCATCGTCTACCGCCGCCCGGTCGAGATCCGCACCAAGAGCCGCGAGGAGCGGGCCCTGCTGGTCCACGAGACCGTCGTCGAGCAGGTCGCCGAACTCCTCGGCCTGGCGCCGGAGTCGGTGGACCCGCGCTACGGCCAGGACTGACCGCCGCACGGGACACCGTTCCCCCGGTCCGTCAGCCTGTCAGTCCGTCAGCAGCGACAGGTCCTGGCCGGCCGTCGGGACGACCACCGTTCCCCGGTCGTCCGGCAGTGTCTGCACGGTGAAGGCGGGGACGCCGCCCTGCGGCTGGGCCAGGGTGCGTGCCGCGTGGACCGGGCCGCTTCCGGCGGCCGGTTCCACCGTCAGCGCGTAGCTGCCCTTGAGGCCCTGCGGGAGCGGCGGTGTGACGGCGAGGGTGGTGCCGCCCTTGACCGTGTACGTCTTGCTGACCGGCGTACCGCCCTCGCTGCCCGCCGAGGCGGTGACGGTGACCTTGGCGTCCTTGCCCTTCTCCGGGGCGACCAGCGACAGCGTGGCGCCCTTGGCCCGGTTGCCGGCGGCGGTGGCACGCTGCTCGACGGGCCGGGTCGCGGGGATGAACGCCATCTCCTGGTTGCCACCCTTACCGCGGACCACCTGGAGCGCCGCGACGATCGGGGGGCGGGAGCCGTCGTCGGCGGGCGACAGCACCAGCGAGCCCGCCTCGCCCTGCGGCTTGAGGTCGACCGCCGTCGTCATCCCGCTCTTGACGTGCAGCGACTCCAGTCCGACCGGGGTGATCGAGCCGGTCGGGGTGGCCATCTGCACCTTCAGGTCGGCGTCGGTGTCGCCCGGCGCCAGGACGACCAGCCGTACGGAGGTGGCGTCGGCGGGGATGCCGGGGAGCACCGCGCCGGGCGCCGGGTCGGCGGCGGCCGGGAGCCAGTCGCCGCCCTGGTGGGTGTCGGTCGCCTGCACGGAGGCGCCGACCCGGCCCTCGCGGGCGGTGACGTGCAGCGCCGCGTCGGGCTGCGGGGAGGTGGTGAGGGTGGAGAGCAGCACCGGGACGGTGGTGTGCGGCGGGACGGCGATGTTCTCGCCCGCGTCGCCGCTCAGCGCACCGTCCTTGCCGCGCAGTTCGAGGTCGACGACGGCCTGGGTGGCGTCGGGGTTGGTGAGGTGGACGTAGTCCTGCCGGTCCTTGCCGGTGCTGACGCCCGGGAACCAGAACGTGGTGTCGGGCGCGACGCAGCTCAGGCCGAGCAGTCCGCGCCCGGCGCCCGCGGCGACCGAGGTGGTCTGCTGAACGGTCCAGCCGGGCGCCAGCGCGCCGTCGGCCTCGCCGGTCAGCGCGGGCGCGTCGGAGCGGTTGGTGGTGGCCGTGACGGGGGTGCCCGCCTCCTTCAGCGGCGCGACGGGCTTGCTGTCGTGCGGCGGTACGGCCTGCTGCCCGGTCACCGTACCGGCATCGTCGCCCTTGCCGCCCTTCCCCCCCTTACCGGCCTTGCCCTTGGCGCCGGTGTCCTCCTGGACCGTTCCGGCGGCGTGCAGTGCGGAGGTGCCCTTGCCCGCGGCGCCCTTGGGGGAGAACGCGGTGTACGTGGTCTCCCCGACGTCCGAGGACGTCGGGGCCGGGCAGAGCAGGGCGGAGCGCTCGACCGGCTTGCGGGCCGCGCCGGGCGCCGCCTCCGGGGCACCGCCGGGGGCGGCGACGGCGGCGACGCCGGTCGCCGCGGCGAGCGCGACCACCGCGGCGGTCAGGGTCATCATCGTGCGCTTCACTGCTGCTCGCTCCCGTCACGGCGCGGCCCGGAGTGCGGGCCGGGGTACGTCGTGCCGTCGTCGTAGGGCTGCTGGGCCGGGATCTGCTGCCCGTCGTAGGGCTGCTGCCCCGGGTAGGGCTGCTGCTGCCCGTAGGCGTACGGGTCGTAGCCGCCCGCCTGCTGGGCACCGGCCCCGTAGGGGTCGGCCGGGTAGGAATCGGCCGGGTAGGAATCGGCCGGGTAGCCGCCGGGCTGCTGGTACGGGTCGGGCTGCCCGTACCCGTACGGGGTCTGGGTGCCGTCGCCGCCGTCGTACGGGGTCTGGGTGCCGTCGCCGCCGTCGTACGGGAACTGCTGCGGTACGGCCGGGTCGCCGGGCTGCTGCGGGGCGCCGCCCCACGGGTCGTACGGCGTCTGCTGGGGCACCGCCGCGTACGGGTCGTGGGCGGCCGGGTCGTACCGGGGCCCTTCCTGTTCCTGGCCGGGTGCCGGGACCCCGGCGTCCGGTGCCGCGGCCTCCGGCGCGTCCGGTGCGGGGTCCTCGGTGGCCTGGGCGGCCGCGCGCAGGCGGCGGGCGCGGCGGCCCTCGCCGGTCGCGGCCGTGGCCTGCGCCTCGGCGGCGGCCTCCTCCGGAAGGTCGTCGTCGATCTCCCGGCGGCGGCCCGGCAGCGCCAGGACCACCAGGACGACGGCGAGGAGGCCCTGGGCGGCCAGCCACAGGGTGTGGCCGAGCGGGTTGTCGTGGGTGAGGTCGAGGCGGCCGGCACCGGCCGGGAGCGCGAAGCCCTGCGCCCAGCCGTCGACGGTGACCGGCTTGAGCGCGGTGCCGTCCAGCGTGGCGTGCCAGCCCTCGTCCGCGGCGTCCGCGATCCGCAGCACCCGGCCCTCGGGCCCGGCGGGCACCCGGGTGTGCGCCTCGACGGGACCGGCGGCCACCGCGACCGGCGCGGCGGCGTCCCCGGCGTGGGTGCCGTCGGTGGCGTCGCCCGCCACGATCGTCACCCGCGGCACGCGCCGGTCCACGCGCCACAGGGCGCTGCCGTCGTCCTGGCTGAGCCGGGTCAGGCCCGGCGTCGCGTCCAGGACCCGGCCCATCTCGCGCGGGGCGCCGTCACGGACCAGGACGTAGCGGACGGCGTAGCCGCCGAGCTGGCTGGTCTGGTCGGCGCCGGAACCGGCGACCAGGTTGGCGACGATGGTGCCGAGCCGCCGGTCGTCCCCGGCCTCGCGGGCCAGGTCGGCGTCGCCGAGGCGGGCGCCGGAGCCACGGACCAGGCTGTAGCCGACGTGGCCGTCGCCGCCGTCGAGCACCAGGGTGCGGGCCCGGTCGGCGGTGGACGACTCCTCGGCGACGAACGCCGGGACCTGCACCGGGTCGCGGCGCTCCAGCGGCCCGGCGGCGCCGGTGATCATCCAGGTGACGGCGGCGTAGAGCGGCGCCAGCGCGGAGGCCAGCGCGATCAGCACCGCCACCGGCTGCTTCCAGCCGAAGCCGAGGGCGATCATGCGGGTACGGACGCCCTCCGCGCCGACGGCCGCGGCGGTCAGCAGCGCCAGGCCGTAGACCAGCATCAGCGGGCCGGTCCAGCCGTGGCCGTTGCCGAGCCCGGCGAGGAGCAGGGCGGCGAACGCCACCGCCCAGGCGGTGCGGATCGCCCGCTGCCGGGCGTCACGCAGGGCGGCGCCGAGCGCGGCCAGGACGATGCCGAGCAGGAGCAGGCCGCCCGCGGTCTTCGGGCCGCCGGGGCTGATCGAGAGCAGGTCGAACGCGGACGCGGAGCCCGTGCCGTACGCCAGACCGGCCTCGCGGAAGAAGTAGGCGGGGTGGGAGAAGAGCGACAGCGACCAGGGCGCGAGGACGAGCAGCGGCGCCAGCGCCACGGCTGCGAACCGCAGGGCGTAACCGGCGAGCAGGGCGCGGTTGCCGTCCAGGGCGCGCAGCACCAGCAGCGCGAGGTTCAGCGCCACCACGAGCGGCCAGACGACGGGCGTGAACGCCATGGTGAAGGTGGTCAGCAGCGCCAGCGCCCAGGTGGCCCGCCAGCTCGGGCGGGTACCCGGCGGCAGGCGCAGACCGCCCGCCGCGACGGCGGCGCGGGCCATCCCCGGCAGCACGATCGCCAGCACCGCGGTGCCGAGGCGGCCACCGGCCAGTGCGCCGGTCGCCGCGGGCAGGAACGCGTAGACGACGCTGCCCCAGGCGCGCAGCAGCCGGGAGGCGACCAGCGGGCGGGAGGCGAAGTAGGCGGAGAGTCCGGCCAGCGGGACGGAGCAGACCAGCAGCAGGGTGAGGGTGAAGCCGGTGCTGCCCAGGAAGAGCGAGGAGAGCAGTGCGAGAACGGCGAGGTAGGGCGGCGCCGCGGCGGTGGAGCCGGTGCCGACCTGGTGCCAGCTGTCGAGGTACGCCGACCACAGCTCGGAGACGTGCGCGGGCGCGGGCAGCAGCGCGCCACCGGCCAGCGAACCGGAGCCGAGCAGCTCGCGGCAGGCGATCAGCGAGACCAGCAGCAGAAGGGCGAAGAGGATCGGCGCCGGGCGGCGGGCGATCCGCTTGAGCCGGGCGAACTGCTCGACGTCGAGGAAGTCGGCGTCGTCACCGCCCGGCCCGGACTCCGCCGCGCCGTGCCGCCCGGACGACGCCACATCGGGCGCGGCCCGTCCGGTGAGGTTGCCCGCGATCTGCTCGACGGTGACGCGGACCGTCGCACCCGGCGGCGGGAACAGCGACCGCAGTTCCCCCGCCTCGACGGTGGGACGACCTCTGCGTTTCCGGGCGGCGAGGATGCGGCCGGGCCGCAGCAGCGTGCCGAAGAGCCCGGCGAGTTCGTCGAGCGCCTGCCCCGGCACCTTCCCGACGAGGTAGGCGAGGACCCGCAGCACGGTGCCGAGGAGCAGCCGGATCAGTACGTACGGGAGCAGCGCGCCGCGGGTGTTGGCGAGCAGGGTGTAGACGGCACCGGCCTTGTCGACGCGGTGCGGGCTGGCGACGGAACGCCCGACGCAGTCGACGGTGCGGCGTTCGCGGGCGGCGGCCTCGGCGTGCCGCAGGACCGCGTCGGGGGCGACGAGGACCTGATGGCCCGCCGACTGGGCGCGCCAGCACAGGTCGACGTCGTCACGCATCAGCGGCAGCCGCCGGTCGAAGCCGCCCAGCTCCTCGTAGACGTCGCGGCGGATGAGCATCCCGGCGCTGGAGACGGAGAGGACCGGGCGGACCTGGTCGTGCTGGCCCTGGTCCTGTTCGCGGCGGTCCAGGCCGGTCCAGCGGCGGCCGCTGCGGGCGAGCGAGACGCCCACCTCCAGCAACTGCCTGCTGTCGTACCAGCTGCGCAGCTTGGGGCCTATGACGGCAGCCGAGGGGCTGGCGTCGGCGACGCGCAGCAGCTCGGCGAGGGCGGTCGGTTCGGGCGCGCAGTCGTCGTGCAGCAGCCACAGCCACTGGACCGGTTCGCCGTGCGGGAGTTCCGGCATGTCGTACGCGTCGTCGCGCCAGGTGCGGCTGACGGGGTCCCAGCCGCTGGGCCGCCGCAGGTACGGCAGGTCGTCGGGGGTGAGCACGGGGGCGGTGCGGACCGCTTCGTCGACGGCGGTGCCGAAGCCGGAGCGGCGGGCGAGGTGCAGCACCCGCTCGTCGCCGAGGGCGGCGCCGAGGAGTTGGGCGGAGTCGTCCGCGCTGCCGGTGTCGGCGCCGATGACGTTCTGCACCGGGCGTTCCTGACCCTGCAGCCCGGCGAGCGCGTCGGGCAGCCAGCGGGCACCGTCGTGGGAGACGATCACGGCGGTGACGACATGCCGTGGGAACTCTGGGGCGCCTGCGGGATCTGTGGCGGTCTGGGCCGCCGACTGGCTGTGCACGGACATCGAGGTACGGGCCCTCCGGACCCGGGAGTTCGGGGCCGGCGGCGAAGCCGCGCGGACCGGCGCCCCCGGAAGACACTGCGACGGACTACTAGGGGAAGCGTCACCGCCGGGCGCCGCGAGCCGGACGGGACGTTGACGACACCCCCTAGGGACGCGCGCCCACCCGGGGGCGGCGGCACGTCTCGGACGGAGCCCCACACTAATGGTTCACCCGCCCGCGCCCACCGGCTCCTCACACAGCGGACCGCCCCCGGCGTCGAGTGCGCTGGAGGCGGCGGGTTCGCTATAGGGGGATATGGGGAGTTGGCGTGGTACGGCTGCGGGGCCCGCGGGGCCGCGCACCGTCCGCCCGGCGGACTTCCGCGCCGCCTTCAGACGGCGGCCTTCTTCAGCCGACGCCGCTCGCGCTCCGACAGACCGCCCCAGATTCCGAAGCGTTCGTCGTTGGCGAGGGCGTATTCGAGGCACTCGGAGCGGACTTCACAGGCGAGGCAGACCTTCTTGGCCTCGCGGGTGGAGCCGCCTTTCTCCGGAAAGAAGGACTCGGGGTCGGTCTGCGCGCACAGTGCGCGCTCCTGCCAGCCGAGCTCCTCTTCCGCCTCTTCGACCAGCAATTCTTCGAACAGCTCGGTCATGTGCGCCCCTCGTCTGTCTTGACGTCCCCGTGATGCGGCCGTGATCGATGACGGCCGAACGACACGAGTGAAATTACAAGTGCGGGGATCCGGGCCAGTCAAGCCAAGATCTGCTATTGCGCCCCTTATTCACCCTGCGGAACCAAACGTACACGGAAAGTGTTGAAATCGTGAAAAACTTGGACACTTCCCCAGGGGCGCACTCCAGAGGTACGCCCCCATTACCCACAGGGACGTGACCGACCGCACTCCCGTTGCACCTCACGCGACGGAGCGGGAGAGATCACAGCACGGCCTCTCAGGGCCACAACGGCGCACGCGGGCGCGGCTGCCGGGCCCTTCTCCCCGCGGACGGGGGACAAACCCTTCGCCGGACGGTCCGACCGGATGGGGTGAAGCCCCGCCGCCTCGGCAGGCGTCCGGTTGACATCACGGACGCGAACCGTTCTCCTTGGTCCCATGCCAGCGACCTCCGCACCCCGTACGACCCGTTTCCACGGGTCGCTGCGCGCTGCGCACGCTCGCTGTCGCTGTTCCAGCTGTTGAAGCCACTGAGCTCCAGCCTTCTCCGCCGCACCACCCCCGCAGCGCTCCGCTCCACGCGCCCGCACGGTGCCCCCACCGGGAAACCACCGCACGGTGCCGCACCCCGCTCGCGTCATTCCCCGATTCCTGTCATTCGCCGAGGAACCCGAAGCACATGAACAGCGATGTCCAGATCGCCGGTGACCTGCTCTCCGTCGCCCACCTCCTGCCGCCCGTCCCCGCGCACCCCTCCACCGTCGCCGGATTCGCCGGACTGGCCCGCTCCCTCGCCGCCGACCGCGCCGCCTGGGCCCCGCTGGTCCGCTACGACGCCACCACCCGCTGGTACCACCGGCTGCGCTCGGTCCCGTCGGCCGGGTACGAGGTGTGGCTGCTGAGCTGGCTGCCCGGGCAGGGCAGCGGCCGCCACGACCACGGGCGCTCGTCCGGCGTACTGACCGTGCTGGAAGGGGAGTTGACGGAGCACGCGACGTCCGGCGGCGGCGAGGTGCGGCATGCGCTGCGCCCCGGTGCGCAGCGGGTCTTCGCGCCGGGGTACGTCCACGAGGTCGTCAACGACGCACTGACACCCGCGGTCAGCCTGCACCTCTACTTCCCCGGGCTGACGGAGATGCCGATGCATCCCTCGCAGCACGCCGTCGCCGCCGAGGCCGCCGCGCGCTGAGGGCCGTCGACGGCGACCGCCGGACGGTTGTGCGCGGCTGCCAGACTGGGGGCATGCGCATTGTGGTTCTGGCCGGCGGTATCGGCGGCGCCCGCTTCCTGCGGGGACTGAAGGCAGCTCAGCCGGAGGCGGAGATCACCGTCATCGGCAACACCGGCGACGACATCCATCTCTTCGGGCTCAAGGTCTGTCCCGACCTCGACACCGTGATGTACACCCTCGGCGGCGGCATCGACGAGGAGAAGGGCTGGGGCCGCGACGACGAATCCTTCCGGGTGAAGGAGGAGTTGGCGGCGTACGGCGCGGGGCCCGACTGGTTCGGGCTGGGTGACCGGGACGTCGCCACCCATCTCGTACGGACCCAGATGCTGGGCGCCGGATATCCGCTCAGCGCCGTCACCGAGGCGCTGTGCGACCGCTGGCGGCCCGGCGTCCGGCTGCTGCCGATGACCGACGACCGCGTCGAGACGCACGTCGCCGTCGGTGAGGGCGGCGAGCGGCGGGCGATCCACTTCCAGGAGTACTGGGTGCGGATGCGCGCCTCGGTGGACGCGCACGCGGTGGTGCCGGTCGGCGCCGAGCAGTCCGTCCCCGCGCCCGGCGTGCTGGAGGCGATCGCCGCGGCGGACGTCGTCCTCTTCCCGCCGTCCAACCCGGTGGTGAGCGTCGGCACGATCCTCGCGGTGCCCGGCATCCGGGACGCCGTCGCGACGGCGGACGCCCCGGTGATCGGCCTCTCCCCCCTCGTCGGGGGCGCGCCGGTGCGCGGGATGGCCGACAAGGTGCTGGCCGCCGTCGGCGTCGAGGCCACCGCCGCCGCGGTCGCCCGGCACTACGGCGCGAAGGGCCGCGCGGCGGCGGACGACGGGCCCGCCGGGCTGCTGGACGGCTGGCTGGTCGACGAGGTGGACGCCGCCGCGGTCGCCGATGTCGAGGCCGCGGGGATCCGCTGCCGGGCGGTGCCGCTGATGATGACGGACCTCGACGCCACGGCCGCCATGGCCCGCGCGGCGCTGACGCTCGCCGGGGAGGTACGGGCATGAGCACCGACACCGGCACCGGCACCGGCACCGGCACCGAAGCGACCGTCCCGGGCTACCGCGTCTGGGCGCTGCCGGGCATCCCGGAGGTGCGCCCCGGCGACGATCTGGTGAAGCTCATCGCGGCCGCCGCGACCGCCGGCGGGCTGCCCGGGCTCGCCGACGGCGACGTCCTGCTCGTCACCTCGAAGATCGTCAGCAAGGCCGAGGGCCGGATCATCGAGGCCACCGACCGCGAGGAGGCCATCGACCGGGAGACGGTCCGCGTGGTGGCGCGCCGCGGCGGGCTGCGCATCGTGCAGAACCGGCAGGGCCTGATCATGGCCGCCGCCGGGGTCGATGCCTCCAACACCCCTTACGGGACGGTGCTGTTGCTGCCCGAGGACCCGGACGCGTCGGCCCGCGCACTCCGCGCCGGGCTGCGGACGGCGCTCGGCGTCGACGTCGGGATCGTCATCAGCGACACCTTCGGGCGGCCGTGGCGCGCGGGCCTGACGGATGTGGCGATCGGCGCCGCGGGCGTCCGTGTCCTGGACGATCTGCGGGGCGGCACCGACGCGTACGGCAATCCGCTCAGCGCGACGGTGGTGGCCACCGCCGACGAACTCGCCGCCGCGGGCGACCTGGTGAAGGGCAAGGCGGCGGCGCTGCCGGTCGCGGTGGTGCGGGGTCTGCCACACGTCATGACGCGGCCGGCCGCGGCGGATCCGGACGGCGCGGACGACGTGGGCGCGCGGGCGCTGGTGCGGGACGCTGCCGACGACATGTTCCGGCTCGGCACGTCCGAGGCGGTGCGGGAGGCGGTGACGCTGCGGCGCACGGTCCGCGAGTTCACCGACGATCCGGTGGACGGCGGCGCGGTGCGCCGGGCGGTCGCGGCGGCGCTGACCGCCCCGGCGCCGCACCACACGACGCCGTGGCGGTTCGTCCTGCTGGAGTCGCCGGAGGCCCGGACCCGGCTGCTGGACGCGATGCGGGACGCCTGGGCCGCGGACCTGCGGGCCGACGGTTTCTCCGAGGAGTCCGTCGCCCGCCGTCTGCGCCGCGGCGACGTCCTGCGGAACGCGCCGTATCTGGCGGTGCCGTGCCTGGTGGCGGACGGGGCACACGCCTACCCGGACGCCCGGCGGGCGGCGGCGGAGCGCGAGATGTTCGTCGTCGCGAACGGCGCCGGTATCCAGAACTTCCTGGTCGCCCTGGCCGGGGAGCGGCTGGGCTCGGCCTGGGTCTCGTCGACGATGTTCTGCCGCGACGTGGTCCGCGAGGTTCTGGAACTGCCCGGCGACTGGGACCCGATGGGCGCGGTCGCGATCGGCCGCCCCGCGGCACCACCGAGGGAGCGCCCGGCGCGGGACGGGGCGGACTTCATCGAGGTGCGTTGACGGGATCGCGGCCGGCCCCTACGGGTCGCCGTTGGCCCGTACGGGTCGCCGTTGGCCCCTACGGGTTCGGGGACGGCCCGTACGGGTCCGGGCGGCGGGGCCGTGGCGCCCCGGGCGGGACGTGGCGGCGCCGCCCGTCGGTCACAGGCGGGCGATGTCGCCCACGGGGAAGCGCGGGGCGCGGCGCGGCGGGACCGTGCCGGAGAGCAGGATCAGCCGGGCCGCGCGGTGCCGCTGGCCCTCGTACGGCGCGAGGAGGCCGAGCATCTCCGTGTCCGTGGTGGCGCGGCGGCCGGTGAGCGCATAGCCGATGATCTCCGGCAGATGGAGATCGCCGAGGGTGAGGGCGTCCGGGGCGCCGAGGACGCGCTGGAGGGTTTCGGCGGCCGTCCACGGGCCGATGCCGGGAACCGCGCGGAGCCTGCGGGTGGCGCCGGCGAGGTCCATCGCGGCGGCCTCCTCCAGGCGCCGGGCGGCCCGCGCCGCGCGCACGATCGTGTCGGAGCGCTTGGCGTCGACGCCCGCGCGGTGCCACTCCCAGGACGGGATCAGGGCCCAGCCGCGCGGATCGGGCATGACCCGCAGCCGGTCCCAGGGGCCGGGGGCGGGCTCGCCGTGCCGCTGGAGCAGCAGCCGCCAGGCGCGGTACGCCTCGTCGCTGGTGACCTTCTGCTCCAGGACGGACGGGATCAGCGACTCCAGGACCAGCCCGGTGCGGGCGAGACGGACACCGCGGTGGCGGCGGTGGGAGGCGTGGACGAGGCGGTGGCGCGGGGTGAACGCCTCCGGGTCGTCGGCGGCGCCGAGCAGGTCGGGCAGCCGCTCCAGCAGCCAGTCGGCACCGGGCCCCCACGCCTCGGCCGCGACGGCACCCTCGCCGGGCCGAGCCGCCAACCGCAGGGTGCCGGGCCCCTGCGGGGTGCGGCTGGCCCGCCAGATCTCGCCCCCACGCACCGCGAACGCGGGATCACCGGGCCCCCGCCCCAGCACGCAGAGCGTGCGGTGCAGATCGTAGGGGCCGGGCGGCGCCCAGGTACGGGTGGGCATCTCGCCAGGGTAGGCGATGGGGGTGACGGAGGGGGCGGGAGTGAGGTGGGCAGCCCTACGGGACCGGGCCGACGCCCTACGGGACCGGGTCGACGCCCTACGGGACCGAGCCCGAACCCCTACGGGCCCAGCCCCCGTCCCCGCCCCCTACTGGTCCGAGGAGAACCGCACCGATCCGTCCGGAAGGTGGGCGTCGCACCAGACGCGGATGCCGCCGCGGAGTTCGTTGTCGGCGCCGATGACCGCGCCGTCGCCGATGACCGCGCCGTCCAGGACCGTACGGGCGCCGATCCGGGCGCCCGCGCCGATCAGGGAGGAGCGGACGACCGCGCCCTCCTCGATCACCGCGTCCCGGAGCACCGTGCTGCCCTCGACCCGGGCCCCGGCGCCGATCCGGCTGCCGGGTCCGGCGACGGTGCCGCCGGTCAGCTTGGCGTCCACGGCGACCTGTGCCGTGTCCATGACCAGGTGTTCACCGCACCGGCCGGGCACCGCCGGGGACGGCGCGCGGCCCAGGACGAGATCGGCGGAGCCGCGGACGAACGCCTGCGGGGTGCCCAGGTCGAGCCAGTAGGTGGAGTCCACCATGCCCTGGAGGTGGGCGCCGTCGGCGAGCAGACCGGGAAAGGTCTCGCGCTCGACGGAGACCGGGCGGTCCGCCGGGATGCTGTCGATGACCGAGCGGTTGAAGACGTACGCCCCGGCGTTGATCTGGTCGGTGACGATCTCCTCCGGCGTCTGCGGCTTCTCCAGGAAGGCGGTGACGCGGCCGGAGCCGTCGGTGGGCACCAGCCCGTAGGCGCGCGGGTCCTCGACCCGCGACAGGTGCAGCGAGACATCGGCGCCGCTGGTGCGGTGGGTGTCGACGAGGGCCGGGATGTCGAGCCCGGTGAGGATGTCGCCGTTGAAGATGAGGACCGGGTCGCCGGGGGCGGAGTGCAGCCGGGAGGCGACGTTGCGGATCGCGCCGCCGGTGCCCAGCGGCTCCTCCTCCGTCACGTACTCCAGGTGCAGGCCCAGGTCGGAGCCGTCGCCGAAGTGCGGTTCGAAAACCTCGGCGAGGTAGGACGTGGCGAGGACGATGTGCTCGACGCCCGCGGCGCGGGCCCGCGCCAACTGGTGGGTCAGGAACGGCACACCGGCCGCCGGCACCATCGGTTTGGGCGTGTGCACCGTCAGCGGGCGCAACCTCGTGCCCTTGCCGCCGACCAGGAGGATCGCTTCAGTCACCTTGTCGTCTCTGCTTCCTGCTGGGGTCGGCCGATCGGCCGACCAGTGTAGGCAGACGGTTTCGCGGCCCGGCCCGGGGGCGGCGTACCGGGTGACGTGCGGTGTTACCGGGCGCGGTGCCACCGGTGCGACGGCCGGACGGCCACGTCCGGCCCCGCTCCCCCGCCCTTACGCCCGGCGCCCGGCGCCCGCTTCCGGCCGGAACTCCGTCACCGGCGCCGCGCCCCGCCCCGGCTGACGCCACGTCGGGCATCCCGTACAGGTCGACGTCCGGCCCGTACGGGGTGACGGTCCGCCCCCTACGGGCCCACAGCTCCACCCGTACGGGACCGCTCCCCCGCCCCGTACGGGACCGGACCCCCGTACAGGACCGGACCCCGCCCGTACAGGTCCCGTACCCTGCGACCGTGAACGCCACCGAACGCACCCCCGCCGGCCTGCTGCGTTCCGCGCTCGCCGCGGATCCCGCCCGCCCCCTCGTGACCTTCTACGACGACGCCACCGGTGAGCGCGTGGAGCTGTCCGTCGCGACCTTCGCCAACTGGGTGGCGAAGACCGCCAACTACCTCCAGGGCGATCTGGCCGCCGGGCCGGGAGACCGTCTCGCGCTGCTGCTGCCCGCCCACTGGCAGACCGCGGTGTGGCTGGTGGCCGCCTCGTCCGTAGGGGTGCTGGCCGATGTCGACGGTGACCCGGCCGCCGCCGACGTGGTGGTCAGCGGCCCGGACCGGCTGGAGACCGCCCGCGCCTGCACCGGCGAGCGGGTGGCACTGGCCCTGCGGCCCCTGGGTGGCCGGTTCCCCCAGGCCCCGGAGGGGTTCGCCGACTACGCGGTGGAGGTGCCGTCCCAGGGCGACCGCTTCGCACCGTTCGCCCCGGTGGCCGCGTCCGACCCGGCGCTGTCCGTGGACGGTGCGGAGCTGACCGGCGCCGAGGTCGTGGACCGTGCGCTGGCCGACGCCCGCGCCGCCGGGATGCCGCCCGCGCCCCGGGTGCTGTCGGGCCTCGCGTACGACGGCTGGCCGGGCCTGTCCTACGGGCTGTACGCACCACTGGCCACCGGCGGCTCGGTGGTGCTGTGCCGCCATGCGGAGCGACTGGACGAGACCGCCGCGGCGGCCCGGGTGCAGAGCGAGCAGGTCACCTTCCAGGCACCGTCCGCCGCTCTCTGAACCACGCGTCGGAGCACACCCTGCCGCGCGCCTCCGCACGCTCCCGGCCGGGCGGCAGACCCTGCACGGCGAAGAAGCCTGGGATGGGTGCGCGCCCGCAAGAGCCTCGGTAACGGAAGTGACACACAGCGTATGGAACGCCAACAGCAGCTCCTTGACGCTCTCGTGAAGAAAGTGCAGAGCAATGGTGTGCTGCTCAATCCGGCCCGGCTCTATCCGTTGCCGGATGCCGCGACGAGTTCCCTCACCATCGACCAGGGACTCGCTTCCCTCACCGCTCTCTACGAATAACGGGTCCGCAGCTGCGCTCCATTCCCACCGGACACGTGCAGTTCATGACCGTGCCACGCACCGGGTACCGCTACGACGCCCACCGCGACCAGCTGGCGCAACCCGCCGCCGATCAGCTCTTCCGTAAGTCGCCTCGGATAGGGCATCCTCCGGTGAGAAGACGGCCAGTTCCCCTGCGCCGCCGACGTCTTCGCGGCCGCCCATTCCCGCAGCCCCCGCAGAACGCGGGATCTGCGAATAAAAATGCCGCAAAGGTACTGCCAACGAGTCGAATGGATTGGGCGGATTGCCCAGTTGTAGGGAAGTGGAATGTGTCACGGGCGGCCTTCCACGCCGAACTGGACGGATAGTGTGAGTGATCCGGTCCGCAGACCAGCCGGACGAACGAACGTGAAACACAGGTCCGACCGTGCGCCCGAGGGGAGGCGCCGCGTGGCACCGACGGAGGATGCAGGGCACCGTGGACGCGCAAGGCCGTGGGCGGGCGGGGGACAACGTCGACCCCGCCGACCAGTGGGTACTCAACCCCAGCACCGGTAAGTACGAGCTGCGGCTCGACGCCGCACCCGAACCGGCTGCGCCGGATCCCGCACCCAGACGCTCCCGGCGCGCCCCCGCCGCCCCACAGAGCGACACCGACACCCGCGAACTGCCCACGCAGCGCAACCGCCGTGACGCCGCCGCCTCCCCGGACGACCCGCCGCGCCCCGGTGGCCGCGCCGCCGCCCGCAAGGCCGCCCGGACCGGTACCGCCGCGGCGTCCGGCCGTCGCAAGCCCAAGCCGAAGAAGTCCGGGAAGAAGAAGGCCGTCCTGTGGACGTCCGGCGTGCTCGGCTTCGTGGTGCTGGCGGGCGGCGGCGGGGTGTTCTACCTCTACCAGCAGCTCAACGGCAACATCGCCAAGGTCGACGTCGGCATCGAGAACGACGCGGTTTCCGACGGCCCGGTGAACATCCTCATCATCGGCACCGACGCCCGCGCCGGTAAGGGCAACGAGGGCTACGGCGACGACGGCAGCGTCGGGCACGCGGACACCACGATCCTGATGCATGTCTCCAAGGACCGTACGAACGCGACCGCGTTGAGCATTCCGCGCGACCTGATCACCTCGATCCCGCCCTGCCCGACGAAGCAGAAGGACGGCTCGACGAAGACCGTCCCCGGTGAGAGCAGCGTGCGGTTCAACACCAGCCTGGGGCAGGAGGGCCGGGACCCCGGCTGCACCTGGCGGACCGTCGAGACGCTGACCGGCCTGAAGGTCGATCACTTCATGATGGCCGACTTCAACGCCGTCAAGGAGCTGTCCGAGGCGGTCAACGGCGTCGAGGTCTGCGCCGCGAAGGACATCAACGACCCCAAGTCGCACCTGAAGTTGAAGGCCGGCCGGCACATCGTCAAGGGCGAGCAGGCGCTGGCGTTCGTCCGCACCCGGCACACCGTCGGCTTCGGCAGCGACCTCAGCCGTATCGAACTGCAGCAGCAGTTCCTCAGCTCGATGATCCGCAAGATCAAGTCGGACGCGTTCAGCAGCCCGTCCAAGCTCTACGGCATCAGCCAGGCGGCGACCAAGGCGCTGACCGTCGACACCGGAATCGGCAGCGCGAAGAAGCTGGTCGAGCTGGGCAACGACCTCAAGCAGGTCGACATCGACAAAATTACCTTCGCCACCGTGCCCGTCCTGGACAACCCACAGGACCGCGCCACCGTCATACTCGACAAGAGCAAGGCCGAACCGCTGTTCAAGATGGTCCAGGCCGACCACATGCTCGCGAAGAAGGGGAAGGGGAAGGGGAAGAAGGCAGCGGTGAAGAAGGCGCCGCCGGAGCTGGTCCGCGTCGACGTCACCAACGGCGGCGGGCCGCTGGGCGCGGCGCAGGAGACCGTGGACTGGCTGCAGAACGCCAAGGCCGCCAAGCTCTCCACCAACGCGGGCAACGCCCCGGCGAAGCTGGCCACCACCCGCCTTGAGTACGCACCCAACCAGGCCGACCAGGCCGCCACGTTGGCGGACTGGCTGGGTCTGCCGAAGAGCGCGCTCAAGAAGTCCACCGCGGACGCCGGGGACCGGGTGCCGATGAAGCTGACCCTCGGTAAGGACTTCACCGCCCCCGGAACCCCTATTGAGGCGCCGACTGAAACCCCGGACGGTGTCCAGAACGTCAATGCAGATGACAAGAGCATCTGCGCCAAGTGACCTGAACGAGCCGCGGCCGCCCCGCACAGGCGCCGAGCGCACCATGTACCGACCCGGGGAGAGAACCCGATGCGGCAGAGCAGTGTGCGCGGCGAGCGACCGCGCCGACGCCGGTCCGGAACGCAGCAACAGCAGCCGGACGCAGATCAGTTGGGCTGGGACGACAGCCTCTACAAGGACGGCGGCCCGCCGCCGGACGCCCCCGACCGGATACCCGGCGCCGACGCCGTATCCGCGGACGGCGCCGGCGACGGCAAGAGCGACAAAACCGCCGACAGGAGCGACGACAAGACCGCCAAAGGCGGCAAGGGGGGACGCGGCGGCGGCCGGCGCAAGGGCGGCGACGCCGCGGCGCACGGCGGCCGACGGCGGCGCCGCAAGGGCCGCGCGCTGCGCTGGACCGCCCTGGTCCTGGGGTTCCTGCTGATCGGCGGTGCCGGCGCGGGATACCTCTACTACGAGCACCTCAACGCCAACCTCCGCAAGGACAAGCTGGATCTCGGCGAGAGCGGTCTGCGCAAACCGGAGCCCAACGCCTTCGGGCAGACCCCGCTGAACATCCTGCTGATCGGCTCCGACAGCCGGAACAGCAACAAGAACATCGAGCTGGGCGGCTCCGCAGAGGACCGGGACCGCAAGCCGCTGGGCGACGTCCAGATGCTGCTGCACGTCTCGGCGGACCGCAGCAACATGTCGGTGATGTCGATCCCGCGCGACACCCGGGTGCCGATCCCCAAGTGCACCGACCAGGAAGACGGCCACGTCTATCCGCAGACCACCGCGGCCATCAACCAGTCGCTCCAGCACGGCGGTCCGGGCTGCACCGTCGCCACCTGGAAAGAGCTGACCGGCGTCTACATCGACCACTTCATGATGGTCGACTTCGCCGGTGTGGTGGACATGGCCGACGCCATCGGCGGCGTCCCCGTCTGCGTCGACAACAACATCTACTCGCACAACCGCAGCGACGGTCACGGCAGCGGGCTGAAGCTCACCAAGGGCACCCACTCCGTCAAGGGCGTCCAGGCGCTCCAGTGGCTGCGGACCCGCTACGGCTTCGAGGACAACACCGACATCGCCCGGGCCAAGGCCCAGCACATGTACATGAACTCGATGGTCCGTCAGCTCAAGGCGGGCACCAAGCTCACCGACCCGGGCAAGCTCCGCGACCTCGCCGAGGCCGCGACCAAGGCGCTCACCGTCGACGACGACCTGGGCTCCCCCATGAAGCTCTACGACCTGGCGGGCCAGCTCCGGGAGGTGCCCACCAAGCGGATCACGATGATCACCATGCCGTGGGAGTACGGCCCCGGTGAGAAGTACGTGCTCCCGAAGCCGGTCGAGGCGGAGCAGACCTTCGCGCTGCTGCGCAACGACACCGGGCTGGACGGCAAGGACACCGGCAAGAAGAAGAAGGCGCCGGACCCGAAGCCGTCGACGCCCAAGGAGCAGCTGAAGGTCGTCGTCCAGAACGGCACCCAGAGCACCGTCTCCGGACCGGCCCCCGGCCGCGCCGCCGTGGTGCAGCAGCATCTCGCGCAGCTCGGCTACACCGCCGCGGGTACCGACTCCCAGCTGATCAGCCAGGCGGACACCACCATCGAGTACAGCGACAAGAAGCTGCGCGGCGATGCGCTGGCGCTGGCGAAGGAGCTGGGGCTGCCGAAGAGCGCGGTGCGGGAGAGCAGTTCGGCCGGCGGGCTGCGTCTGATCGTCGGCAACGACTGGCGCACCGGCACCGTCTACCCGAAGTCCGCCGGGGGCGGCGGCGGCTCCGACAAGGCGCCGGCGAACGACAGCACGCTCAACGGCGAGGACGACACGGCCTGCATGAAGGTCAATCCGCAGTACGTCTTCTGACGCCGCCACGGGCGTACACGCGAGAGGGGCGGGCCGCCGTGGCCCGCCCCTCTCGCGTACGTCATCTCCGTATGGTCACGGCGTCGCGGTCCTCACCGCCGGGCGGCGGCTGGCGATGACCTTCCGCGCCAGCGACCGGGGGCTGGTGAGGAAGCCGACGCCCCAGGCCATGTGCATGGTGGCCAGCGCGACCGGTATCTGTGCGCGCGCCTTCAGCGACAGGCCCTTGCCCGCCGGGACGGAACCCGCCGCGATGGCCGCCAGATATCCGGCCGGGATGACGAAGCCCCAGGGGGTGACCGCGACGCCGACGACGACACCGGCGGCGATGGCGCCGACCGCGGTCGGCGGGGCGAGGTAGCGCAGGTTGATCGAGCCGGAGTGGTAGCGCGCGACGACGTGCCGCCACTTGCCGTAGTCCTTGTACTGCTTGGCCAGCGCCTTGATGCTGGGCCGGGGGCGGTACTGCACCTTCAGCTCGGGCGAGAACCACACGCCGCCGCCGGCCTCGCGGATGCGGTAGTTCAGCTCCCAGTCCTGGGCGCGGATGAACTCCTCGTTGTAGCCACCCTGTTGCTCCAGCGCCTCGCGGCGGAAGACGCCGAGGTAGACGGTCTCGGCGGGACCGGCCTGGCCGCCGGTGTGGAAGGCGGCGTTGCCGACGCCGATCTTCGAGGTCATCGCGGCGGCGACCGCGTCCTCCCAGGCGTTCTCGCCCTCGGCGTGCATGAGGCCGCCGACGTTCTGTGCGCCGGTCTCCTCCAGGAGCCGAACGGCGGTGGCGATGTAGTCCGGCGAGAGCATGCCGTGGCCGTCGACGCGGACCACGACCGGGTGGCGCGACGCCTTGATCGCGGCGTTCAGCGCGGCGGGGGTGCGGCCCGTGGGGTTCTCGACGGTGCGCACCCGCGGGTCCTCGGCCGCGAGTGCGGCGGCGATCTCCTCCGTACGGTCCGCGGACGGGCCGACGGCGATCACCACCTCCATCTCGCCGGCGTACTCCTGCTCCAGGATGTGCCGGACCGAGTTGCGCAGATGACGTTCCTCATTGAGCACCGGCATGATCACGGAGACGGCCGGGGGCTGCTGCTGGGGCATGGTTCCTCGGGGGGACGGCCCGCGGCGGAGCCGCCATCGCGGACGGCAGCGCTCGCCGGGAGAGTGCGATATCCCGGCTCACGTTACCGCTTATGGGGGACGGCGACGGACGGCAGGCGGGTGGTGGGGAGGCCGGGACCCGGCGTGTAGCACTTTGCAGTAGATCGTATCGACTTACTGTGTTCCCGCTGTTACCGCCGGATCGCTCCGCCCCGCCCCGTCCGCCGTGGCGGGGCCGCGGCGGACGGCCACCGCTCGCAACCGTTCCGCCGCGGAGGTGTCCCCCGTTGACCGTTCCGTCCCGCCCCGCCCGTTCCGCAGCGCGCCGCACCGCCCGGGACCGCGGGCGCTCACCGCGCAAGCGCTGGGGGCTGCGGATCGCCACCACCGTCTCGGTGCTGTTGATGTCCGCGAGCGGCGTCGGGCACGCCATGGTCACCGGCGTGGAGGACGGCATCGGGCGGGTCCAACCGTTCCAGGGGATGCAGGAGCGGGACCGGCCCACCGGCGGCCACGGGCTGAACTTCCTCGTCGTCGGCACCGACGGCCGGGACAAGATCACGCCCGCGGAGAAGCGGAAGTACCACCTGGGCGGCGCGCCCTGCCACTGCACCGACACCCTGATGCTGGTGCACCTCTCCGCCGGGCGGGACCACGCCAGCGTCGTCAGCCTGCCGCGCGACTCGTACGCCGAGATCCCCGCCCGCGAGGACGCCGCGACCGGGCGGCAGCGGCCCCGGCACGCCGTCAAGCTGAACGCGGCGTACGCCGAGGGCGGGCCGGGGCTGACGGTGCGCACCGTCGAGCACATGACGGGCGTGCACATCGACCACTATCTGGAGGTCGACTTCACCAGCTTCATGCGCAGCGTGGACGCCGTCGGCGGGGTGGACATCTGCACCGTACGGCCGCTGAAGGACCGCTACAGCGGCCTCGATCTGCCCGCCGGGAAGGCGACGCTCAACGGCGGACAGGCCCTCCAGTACGTCCGCTCCCGGCATATCGACGGTTCCGCGGACCTCGGCCGGATGCAGCGCCAGCAGCGGTTCCTGGCGTCGCTGATCCACCAGGTGACCTCGTCGGGGGTGCTGATGAACCCGGTGCGGTTCCGGCAGGTCGCCGACACGATGCTGACGTCGGTCCGCGCCGACTCCGGGTTCACCGCCGACGACCTGGTCGATCTGGGGCAGGCGATGCGCGGCTTCACCCCGGCGTCGTCGGAGTTCCTGTCGGTGCCGCTCGCCGGGGAGGGGGTGCGGCTGCCGGGCGGCGGGGCGACGGTGCGCTGGGATCCGGTCGCCGCCGAGCAGGTCTTCCAGGCGCTGCGGGACGACAAGCCGCTCGCCCAGCCGAAGAAGGCGGTGCACGGGACCCGCCCGACGGTCGTGGACGTCCCGCCGGAGCAGATCCAGGTCCGTGTCGACAACGGCACCGACCGGCGTGGCCTGGGCAAGGCCGTCTCCAAGGCGCTGGGCGCGGCCGGTTTCGTCGCGACGGGCGTCCCCGGGGACGCGCCGGGCGGGCCGCACGCCAGGACGGTCATCGCGTACGACCCGCGCTGGGACCGCTCGGCGCGGACCCTCGCCGCGGCGCTGCCCGGCGCCGAGCTGCACATGGCCGCGGGGCAGGGTCCGGTGCTGCGGGTCACGGTCGGGCAGGACCACGCCGGGGTGCATCCGGTGCGGGCCGAGGAACCTGCGCCCGGCACCCCGGGCATCGCGGCGGTCACCGGCGACGAGGCCGGGTGCCCATGACCGATCCGACGCGGCCGCGCCGCCCGTACGCCCGGCGGGCGGGCCTGGCGGCCGCGCTGTGCCTGGTGGCGGCGACCGCGGCGGCCGCCCCGCCGGCTCCGGCGGCGCCGGCCGGCTGCGGCGGACCGACGGGTGGGCTGCTGTGTCTGCGCGGTCCGGTGGGCCGCCCGGGCCTCTACACCACGCGCTACCGGCGCCACCACGCGGCCGGTCCCGGCGAGGTCACCGTGCGCCTGGGCTACCAGCGCAAGGACTCCCGGATCACCGCGTTCCCCGGGTGGTTCGGCACCGTACGGACGTCCGGCGGCGCGGCGACGCTGCGCGGCCGGGTGGGGATGACGGCCGGGGAGTGCATCCGCGGCGTGCTGGAGCACGGGCAGCGGGTCTACGTCACCAAATGGAGCTGCGGCTGACCCGGGGGTCGGCGGCGGCGGGTTCCGGAGGGTCGCATCGTGTGGCAGCTGGTCTGGGGCATCACGCCCGCGACGGTGACGCTCTCGCTGCTGGGGGCGTCGGCCCTGGGCACCGGGCTGGCGCTGTGGGAGGGCCGCGACCCGGCGGGCCCGTGGCCGCGCCGGACGGCCGGGGTACTGCTGGCCGGGTGGCTGGCGCTGCTGCTGGTGGTGACGTTGGCGCCGGTGCAGCCGGTCGGTTCGGGCGATGCGACGGTGTGGTGGCTGCCCGGCGAGGGGCTGTTCGACCCGGGGGTGCCGCTGCCGCCGGACGAGGTGCCGGTGCTGGTCCGCGAGCAGCTGGCGGTCGCGGCGCTGTATCTGCCGGTGGCGCTGCTGCTGCGGTTCGCGGCGGAGCGGCGGTCGGCGGCGGGGGTGTTCCTGCTGGGGGTGGCGCTGTGCGGGGCGGTCGAGGCGGCGCAGGCGGTGATGCGGGCGGGCCGGATCGCGGACGTGAACGATGTGCTGTGCGGGGCGGCCGGGACGGGGCTGGGCCTGGGGGTGGCGGCGCTGGCCCGGTGGTCGGCCGCCGCCGTCATGCGTCGGCGAGGCCCTCGGCGGCGTGCCGCGCGCGCAGCTCCATGATCGCGCGACGCCGGGCGAGGCGGTGCGTCCGGCGGATCTGCGCCTCCTGGTAGCGGCGCCGGTCGCGCTCGGTCTCGGCGATCACCGGCGGCACCGGGCGGGGCCTGCCCTCGGCGTCGACGGCGGCGAAGACGAGGTAGGCGGAGCCGACCTGGGTGGCCGGGGTGGATTCGTTCCACCGCTCGGCGAGGACGCGGACGCCGACCTCCATGGAGGACCGGCCCGTCCAGTTGATCTGGGCCTTCACATGGACGAGGTCGCCGACCCGGACCGGCTCCAGGAAGGCCATCTCGTCCATGGAGGCGGTGACGGCGGGGCCGCCGGAGTGCCGTCCGGCGACCGCGCCCGCCGCGTCGTCGACCAGTTTCATGATCACGCCACCGTGCACCGTGCCGAGGAGGTTGGTGTCCGCGGCGGTCATGATGTGCGACAGGGTGGTACGGGAGACGGCGGTGGGCTTGCCCGCGGGCGCACCCTCCTCATCGTCGGTCACGAGTTCGGTCATGCGTCCACCCTAAGCGGTGGCGGTCGCGGCCCGGCCCGCCGGACGGGCGTACGGACGCCGCATCGCGCCGGTGCGGGGCGTCCGTCATGCGGTTTTCCTCCGCCACGTCGGAATGGTCACATCCGCTAGCGGTATGCCCGCGCGCTTTGCATCAGCTCTGCAACAGCAGCGCCCCGAATCCGCCCCCGCCCTGTAAGGCCACGTACCGCGCCAGGCACACTCCTCGTATGAATGAGTGGCACGGGAACGGACCCTCCCGCGACCAGCGCGGGTACGGACGCGGCAGTGGCGGCGCCCAGCCGGAAGGCGCGCGCGCCATGCCGCAGGTACGGCGGGACGCCGGCCGTGGCTACGGCCGCGCGGAGCCGCCGCTGCCCCCGGGGACGGGCCCGCGCCGCGGCTCCGTCCCACCGCAGCAGTCGCAGGGCTACGACGACTACAACACCGGCCAGGTCTACGGCGGTGGCGGGCCCGGCGGCCCGCAGCGGGGCGGCTACGACACCCGGCCGCGCCCGAACTGGGGCCGCCGCATCAAGTGGACGGTGCTGACCGTCGTCGTGGTCTTCGCCGTCGCCTCCGTCGCCACGTACTTCTGGGCCGACGGGAAGCTGCGCCGCAAGGTGGACCTGAGCAAGGTCATCGACCGCCCCGAGGCCGGTGACGGCACCAACTACCTCATCGTGGGCTCGGACAGCCGTGAGGGCATGACCGCCG
This sequence comes from Streptomyces sp. NPDC059080, assembly GCF_042739975.1. Lineage (NCBI taxonomy): Bacteria > Bacillati > Actinomycetota > Actinomycetes > Kitasatosporales > Streptomycetaceae > Streptomyces > Streptomyces sp. NPDC059080. The sequence continues at coordinate 15,720 of NZ_JBHYGX010000043.1, read as the reverse complement.
ACGACAAGAAGAGGCTGCACACGGGGTCGGCCGAGGGCAAGCGCACCGACTCGATGATGATCCTGCACGACGGCAGCAACGGCCCCACGCTGCTCTCGCTGCCGCGCGACTCCGACGTGGAGATACCGTCCTTCGTCGGCTCCGAGTCCGGCAAGAAGTACCCGGCCACCGGCCGCCGCACCAAGCTGAACGCGGCGTACGCCGAGGACGGCCCGGAGCTGCTGGTGCGGACCGTCGAGTACAACACCAAGCTGCACATCGACCACTACGTCGAGATCGGCTTCGCCGGTTTCGCCAACATCGTGGACGCGATCGGCGGCGTGGAGCTGGACATCCCCAAGGCGTTCAAGGACAAGGACTCCGGCTCCGACTTCCAGGCGGGCAAGCAGACGCTGAACGGCACCCAGGCGCTGGCCTTCGTCCGCGCCCGGCACGCCTTCGCCGCGAGCGACCTGGCCCGCACCAAGAACCAGCAGAAGTTCCTCTCCGCGCTCGCCAGCCAGGCGGCGTCGCCGGGCACGCTGCTCAACCCGTTCCAGCTCTACCCGACGCTCGGCGCGGGCCTGGACACCGTCATCGTCGACAAGGACATGGGCCTGTGGAGCCTGGGCAACATGTTCTTCGCGATGAAGGGCGTCAACAGCGGTGAGGGCACCTCGCTGAACATGCCGATCTCCGGCAGCACCGGCGGCAACCTGGTGTGGGACAAGGCCAAGCTCCACCAGCTCGTCCAGCAGCTCAACAACGACGAGAAGGTCACGGTCACCGACAACAACTGACCCTCTCGTCCCGCGTACGACACGACGGCCCCCGGCATCGCGCCGGGGGCCGTCAGATTTCGCGCAGGCTCCGCCCTACGGCAGGTTCCGCGCCATCACGATCCGCTGGACCTGGTTGGTGCCCTCGTAGATCTGGGTGCTTTACGGAAAATACCGCTCTGACCTGCGCGAATACTCCCTTCACAGGGGGCCTCCCCAGCATTTCCCCATGATCACCCGTACGTGAGTGTCACTGCCGCTGGTCATCCCAGGGATGCCGCCGTGTCCGCAACGACGGATCGGGCTGCTCCTTGTGGGCATCGTGCCGACTCGGTCCTGACCTCACGTTGACCAGAAGGAACCCACCCTCTTGACCACAGCCACCTCGGGGCGTGAGGGTCGCGCAACAGACTGCAACGCACTCGACAGCGGAGGTCGGCATGGCGCTACGGTTCGTCGGTAAAGATCCAGAGTCCGGGGATCACGGCTCTCCGGCCGTGTGGGTCGATGAGGGCACGAGAGATCTCCTCTTCCAGGGATGGAAGGCGGACGAGCAGACCACGCGGGAAAGCTCGGTGGATGTTCCGATCCCCGAACACGAAGCAGTGATCCGGGTACCGAAGCGGATGATCCCGCTTCTCAGGGAGGCGCTTGATGTCGCAGAGCTTGACCAGCTTTGCTGACCTGCTCCGTGCGGCTGAAAGGTCAGCCGTCCATCTGGAGATGCGCGACGCCTACGGCGCAGAGAACGAGATCGAAGGGTTCGCGGCGTGGAGGGAGGGGCACCGCCTCGACCCCGACGACCGCGACTCGTGGTGGCGGCCGTGGCTCGACCTTGTGCAGGAGGTCACGAACAAGGGAGTGGTGATGCGCCGCGCCCGGATCGTCTCCGAACCGCTGAGCGACTACATCCGCTTTGAGCACTCGGGAACGTTCACGAACGTTGCTGCCGGGGAGCAGATCCGTTGGCTGCCTCGGCGCCACGCATCAGACCTGGCCCTGCCCGGAAATGACTTCTGGCTGTTCGACGGGCGGTTGGTTCAGTTCAATATCTTTGATGGGTCCGGGCAGTGGGTCCACACCGACCAGACCGAGGACCCTGCCGTTGCGCAGCTCTGCGCCTCGGCGTTCGAGGCTGTGTGGGAGCGCGCCATCCCACACGAGAAGTACAGCGTCTGACTCAGGCCGGCCGGTTCATGTCCTCGTCCCCGCTCTCCAGCGCCCAAGCGGCGCGCGCCGCTGTAGCAACCCGGTTGCAAAGCATCATGAAGGACGCCGGGCTCACGGGGAATGAACTGGCCGCCCGGTGCGGCTGGCACAAGTCCAAGTCCTCGCGGATCGCCCGCGGCAAGACTCCGCCCTCCGACGCGGATATCCGGGCCTGGTGCACGGCCTGTAATGCTGACGATCAGGTCGCCGACTTGATCGCAGCCTCACGCAACGCTGAGTCCATGTACGTGGAGTGGCGGCAGATCCACCGAGACGGGATGCGCCGGATTCACGAACAGACGGTGCCCCTCTACCAACGGACCCGCACTTTCCGCGTGTACGCATCCAATGTCGTGCCGGGGATGCTCCAGACGGCCGAGTACGCCACTGGCCTCCTACGGTCCATCACGCACTTTCAGGGAACGCCGGACGACGTCTCAGACGCCGTGCAGGCTCGACTGAATCGCTCCCGCGTCGTGCGGGAAGGGGACCATCGCTTTGCGCTGCTCCTAGAGGAAGCTGTCCTCTATTACCGCGTCAGCGACGACGCGGCGCTGGCGGGCCAACTCGGCTACCTGCTGTCGGTCATGGCCCAACCCAACGTCTCGCTCGGAGTGATCCCGCTCGGCGCCCGTCGTGCAGCCTGGCCACTGGAAGCGTTCTACGCCTTCGACGATGCTCAGGTCGCGGTGGAGACGCTGACAGCAGAGATCAACCTGACAGCCCCCGGCGAGATCCGAACGTACCTGAAAGCCTTCGGCGAACTGTCGAAGATCGCCGTACGAGGCCCAGAAGCTCGCGCCTGCATCACAAGGGCAATCGACTCCCTTGGATGAATCTGTGCAACCGAGTGCAACTTCCTGGGGGTTGATTCGCTGACATCCCTAGCGTGGTCATCACACGGACGACGCGAAGGGGTATCGGCATGAGTCAGCCGAAGACGTACCCGAGTGAACTGGTGGAGCTGCCGCTGCGGCTGGACCTCGGTGGCAAGGAATGGATGGCGCCGCCCGCCTCCGTGTCACGAGCCTGACAGCTCCAGCGTCCTGCTACCCCTGGTAGCGGACACCTACAGACCCCGTCCCTGCCGGACGACACCGAATTGCCGGACAACACCGAATTGGGCTCCCCCCACCCATTCGAGAACCCCGGCAGGGGCGGTGCAGGCCCCCGCCTCGATCACTCAGTAACCGGACAGTCTGGCGGTCGGGGCGGGAAGTACGACGGCGCGGGGACCGATTCCCCGTATCGCTTCAGTCATCGATCCAGGGAGCAGGCCAGAATGGGTAAGCAGAACGAGGACGAGTGGGACCCGCACGCCCACCAGGGCCAGGCGACCGATCCTGACACCCGCGTCTCTCAGAACGGGGACGTGCACAGCAGCATGGCCGACGATGAGGACCGCGAAGGGAAGTAACGCCCGTGATCCACGGCGAGAACCTGGCGAAAGACCTGCGGCGTGATCACGGATTCATCCACGTCGGACGCACCAGGGACGGTAACGCCGTGGTCATGCGCAAGGGCGACAAGTGGACCGTGGTCCCCCTGCGCTGGCTCACCGAAGATGCGGTGAACACCATCAAGGCTCAGGCCGGGATCAGCCTCGTGTAGGCCCATGAACGAAGAATCGCCCCATGCCTTTGGCAGGGGCGATTGTTGTGTGATTAGAGGGGTCAGGTCACGGCGCGGTACGGGTTGTGCGGCCGTGCAGGAACGGGAGCGGGCGAA
>NZ_JBHYGX010000043.1:0-12015 GCF_042739975.1 Streptomyces sp. NPDC059080 | reverse complement strand
TTGGTCTCACCCCATCTCCCTCTCGGGCTGTCACCTTCTTTTTTTCCCCAAATCACTTTCTCACTCCCTCTTCTTTTTTGTGTTCTCGATTCTTGTGTGATTCGAGCGGTCAGAGCAGGGCGCGGAACGGGTTGTCGGCCAGAGCAGGAACGGGAGCGGCCGACCGCTTCGACTTCAAGGCCGAGGTCCTTCGGGTGGACTTCCAGATAGCCGAGGACGGCGAAACGGAGTCGGGTAAGAACAGCGCGCTCCAGCGGCGACACATCAAGGCCCGAGACGAAGAAGAGCCTGGGCGCGTCGTACCTCTGCCCCCGAACGGTCCCGGATCCCGAAGTCCATCGCACTCCCCAACTGGGGCGTTGCGATGACCACGAGAACTCAAGCGATGCCGGGGGCCGTCAGGTTTCGATCGGATTCCGCCCTACGGCAGGTTCCGCGCCATCACGATCCGCTGGACCTGGTTGGTGCCCTCGTAGATCTGGGTGATCTTGGCGTCGCGCATCATGCGCTCGACCGGGTAGTCGCGGGTGTAGCCGTAGCCGCCGAGGAGCTGGACGGCGTCGGTGGTGATCTCCATGGCGGCGTCGGAGGCGTAGCACTTGGCGGCGGCGCCGAAGAAGGTGAGGTCCTCGTCCTTGCCGCCGGCCGAGATGCGCTCGGACTTGGCGGCGGCGGCGTAGGTCAGCTGGCGGGCGGCCTCGACCTTCATCGCCATGTCGGCGAGCATGAACTGCACGCCCTGGAAGTCGCCGATCGGCTTGCCGAACTGCTTGCGCTCGCGGACGTAGCCCTTGGCGTAGTCCAGCGCGCCCTGGGCGATGCCGAGCGCCTGCGCGGCGATGGTGATGCGGGTGTGGTCGAGGGTCTTCATCGCGGTGGCGAAGCCGGTGCCCTCGGCGCCGATCATGCGGTCGGCGGGGATGCGGACGTTGTCGAGGTAGACCTCGCGGGTCGGCGAGCCCTTGATGCCGAGCTTCTTCTCGGGGGCGCCGAAGGACACGCCCTCGTCGCCCTTCTCGACGACGAAGGCGGAGATGCCCTTGGAGCGCTTCTCCGGGTCGGTGACGGCCATGACCGTGTAGTAGTCGGAGACACCGGCGTTGGTGATCCAGCGCTTCACGCCGTTGAGGACCCAGAAGTCGCCGTCGCGCACGGCCTTGGTCTTCATGCCCGCCGCGTCGGAACCGGCGTCCGGCTCGCTCAGGCAGTACGAGAACATCGCGTCGCCCTTGGCCAGCGGGCCGAGGTACTTCGCCTTCAGCTCCTCCGAGCCGGAGAGGATCACCGGCAGCGAACCGAGCTTGTTGACCGCCGGGATCAGCGAGGCCGAGGCGCAGACCCGGGCGACCTCCTCGATGACGATGACGGTCGCGAGCGCGTCGGCACCGGCGCCGCCGTACGCCTCCGGCACGTGGACGGCGTGCAGGTCGTTGGCGGTCAGTGCGTCGCGCGCCTCCTGGGGGAAGCGGGCCTCCTCGTCCACAGCGGCGGCGAACGGTGCGATCTTCGCCTCGGCGAGGGCACGCACCGACTCCCGGAGCATGTCGTGCTCCTCCGACGGCCGGTACAGATCGAAATCAGCGGTTCCCGCCAAGGTTTCTCACTCCCCTGAGAGCTGCAGCTAACTACCGTTAAGTAACCCGTTCTGCTCCGGATTCTAGGCGCCCCGGGCCCGACGGGATACGTGAGGTTGCCGACAGACATCCGTTCCGTCGTGGCCGGTGGCCGCCCCTCCCCGGCAGGAGCCCGACTATGCTCGGTCAGCGCCTTTTCGCCCGTCCGTCATCGACCCCGTACCCCGCACACCGGCGCGCCGCGCCGAAACCTGGTTTGGAGCATCCATGGCCCTCAAGATCACCGTGATCGGCACCGGCTACCTCGGCGCCACCCACGCCGCCGCCATGGCCGAACTCGGCTTCGAGGTACTGGGTCTTGACGTCGTCCCCGAGAAGATCGAGATGTTGCGACGGGGCGAGGTCCCGATGTACGAGCCGGGACTGGAGGAGCTGCTGCGCCGCCACATCGACGGGATCGAGGGCTCCACCGGCCGCCTGCGCTTCACCACCTCGTACGAGGAGGCCGGGGCGTTCGGGGATGTGCACTTCGTCTGCGTGAACACCCCGCAGAAGCACGGCGAGTACGCCTGTGACATGTCGTACGTGGAGAGCGCCTTCGCCTCGCTCGCGCCGCATCTGGACCGCCCGGCGCTGGTCGTCGGCAAGTCGACGGTGCCGGTGGGCAGCGCGGCGCGGCTGGCGCGGCTGCTGGCCGCGCAGGCACCGGCGGGCGAGGCGGCCGAGCTGGCGTGGAACCCGGAGTTCCTGCGCGAGGGGTTCGCCGTCAACGACACCCTGCACCCGGACCGGATCGTCGTCGGCGTGGCGAGCGAGCGGGCCGAGGCGCTGCTGCGGGAGATCTACGCGAAGCCGGTCGCCGAGGGCTCACCGTTCGTCGTCATGGACTACCCGACGGCCGAGCTGGTGAAGACCGCGGCCAACTCCTTCCTGGCGACGAAGATCTCGTTCATCAACGCCATGGCGGAGGTGTGCGAGGCGGCCGACGGCGATGTGGTGAAGCTGGCCGAGGCGATCGGGCACGACGAGCGGATCGGCAAGAAGTTCCTGCGCGCCGGGGTCGGCTTCGGCGGCGGCTGCCTGCCCAAGGACATCCGGGCGTTCATGGCCCGCGCCGGTGAGCTCGGCGCCGACCAGGCGCTGACCTTCCTGCGCGAGGTCGACTCGATCAACATGCGGCGCCGCGGCCACATGGTCGAGCTGACCCGGGACGCGGTCGGCGGCGCCTTCCTCGGCAAGCGGGTCGCCGTCCTCGGCGCCACCTTCAAGCCGGACTCCGACGACGTCCGTGACTCCCCCGCCCTCAATGTCGCGGGGCAGATCCATCTCCAGGGCGGTCAGGTCACCGTCTACGACCCGAAGGGCATGGCGAACGCCCGGCGACTGTTCCCGACGCTGGGGTACGCGGACAGCGCGCTGGAGGCGGTGCGGGGTGCGGACGCGGTGCTGCATCTGACGGAGTGGCGGGAGTTCCGGGAGCTGGACCCGGCGGTGCTGGGCGAGGCGGTCACCGCCCGCCGCATCCTGGACGGCCGCAACGCCCTCGACCCGGAGCTGTGGCGGAAGGCCGGGTGGACCTACCGCGCACTGGGGCGTCCGCAGGCGTGACGCCCGCTTCCCCTGTTCCGCGGGCGTGACGCCCGCGTCCCTCGTTCCGCCCGGCCGGGCCGCAGCGCTCCGGCCGGGCGGTCGTGCGTCTCAGCCGGATTCCGCGCGGCGGGCCCGGTAGCTGCGCATCTTCGCCCGGCTGCCGCAGACCGCCATGGCGCACCAGCGGCCGCGTCCGGCCGGGCTCCGGTCGTAGAACACCCACCGGCAGTCGTGGGCCTCGCACGCCTTGAGGCGGGTCCAGGTGCCGTCGGCGGCGGCCGTGGCGATACCGGCGGCCAGCAGCGCGGTGAGGCGGTCGGCGCCGCGCAGCCCGGCGGCCGGGCGGAGCGCGGTGGTGCCGTCGGGGGCGACGGCGAGGACGAGCGGGGCGCGGGCCAGCAGCCGGTCCAGGGTCCGGGCGTCGGCGGCCGCCGGTCCGCCGCCCGCGGTGTGTGCGAGGCAGACGGCGCGCAGCGCCTCCCGCAGCTCGGTCAGCGCACGGACGGCCGCCGGGCCGCCGTCCTCCGGGGCGAGCGGGGGCAGGCCGTGCGCGGCGAGGAAGGCGTCGAGTCCGCCGTCCGCGGTCAGCGTGTCCGCGCCGGTCTCGACGTCGAGGGTGTTCACCAGGCCCTGCACCGGGAGGAGGGACGCCGGCGCTGTTCGGTCCGCCACCCTTGCCACGTTACCGGCCAACCGCCATCATGCAGTAACGCGGTTACCCGTTAACGGCTTGAGGAGGTAACGCCATGGCTCTGATCGAGCTCGGCGTCGTCGCACTGGACTGCCCCGATCCGCGGGCGCTCGCCGGTTTCTACGCCGAGCTGCTCGGCTGGCGGGTGACGGGCGAGGGGCGCTGGTTCGAGGCCGTCGGACCGCAGGGCAGAAAGCTCGCGTTCCAGGAGGCGGCGGGGTACCGGCCGCCGCAGTGGCCGGGCCAGGAGCAGCCGCAGCAGTGCCACCTCGACTTCGACGTACGGCGCGCGGACGCCGAGGCGGCCCAGGAGAAGGCGCTGGCGCTCGGCGCGAAGCTGGTCCAGCAGGACGACGCCCGGCAGAGCTGGCGGGTCTATCTGGACCCCGCCGGTGCGCGAGGTGGTGCCGCTCAGCCGTCCAGCTGCTCGATCGTGGCGATCGACTCCGGGCGGCGGGCCTGCTCCGCGCGCGCCACGTCCTCGGCGTCCCGGAGGGTGCGGACCGCGTTGCGCCAGGTCAGCTTGGCGAGGTCGGCGGTGGACCAGTTGCGGTCCAGCAGCTCCCCGAGCAGGTTCGGGTAGCTCGCCACATCCGCCAGGTCGGACGGGGTGAAGGCGGTGCCGTCGTAGTCGCCGCCCAGCCCGATGTGGTCGACCCCGGCGACCTCCCGCATGTGGTCCAGGTGGTCGGCGACGGTCGCCGCGGTCGCCTCCGGCATCGGGTTCTCCGCCCGGAACGCCCGCTGCACCGCCATCGCCTCGGGGGTGGTGTCGAGGTGGTGGAAGCCGTGGGCCCGCATGTTCTCGTCGGCCCGCAGCACCCAGGGGCCGACGTCGGTGTGCACGAACTTCGGCACGAAGGTGGCCATCGCGATGCCGCCGTTGGCGGACAGCCGCTCCAGGACGTCGTCGGGGATGTTCCGCGGATGGTCGCAGACCGCGCGGGACGAGGAGTGCGAGAAGATCACCGGTGCGGTGGAGACCCGCAGCGCGTCCCGCATCGTCGTGGCCGCGACGTGCGAGAGGTCGACGAGCATGCCGAGGCGGTTCATCTCCCGGACGACCTCCTCGCCGAAGGCGCTGAGACCGCCCGCGCGGGGCTCGTCCGTCGCGGAGTCCGCCCAGGCGAGGCTGTCGTTGTGGGTGAGCGTCATATAGCGGACGCCCAGCCGGTGCAGGGCCCGCAGGGTGGCCAGCGAGTTGTTGATGGAGTGGCCGCCCTCGGCACCCATCAGCGAGGCGATGACGCCGTCGGCGCGCGCCGCCTCCATGTCGTCGGCGGTGAAGGCGAGCCGCAGCGCCTCGGGGTAGCGCGCGGCCATCCGCCGCACCACGTCGATCTGTTCGAGGGTGGCGCTGACCGCCGTGTCGCCCGCGAAGTCGGCGCGGACGTAGACCGACCAGAACTGCGCGCCGACGCCGCCGGTCCGCAGCCGCGGAATGTCGGTGTGCAGGAACTCCGACTGGTCACCGGCGATGTCGCGGCGGTCCAGGTCATAGCCGACCTGGGCGCGCAGCGCCCAGGGCAGGTCGTTGTGGCCGTCGACGACGGGGTGCTCGGCGAGCAGGGCGGCGATGCGCGGGTCCGCCGCGGTGGCCGTCATCACTTGCCCCCGAAGCCGAAACCGGCCGGAGAGGCGACCTTGTTCCGCAGCCGCTTGCCCTTCTCGGTCGCCTGGTCGTTCAGCTCCTGCTGGAACTCCCGCATCCGGCCGAGCAGCTCCTCGTCGTGCGCGGCGAGCATCCGCGCGGCGAGCAGCCCGGCGTTGCGCGCGCCGCCGACGGAGACGGTCGCGACCGGCACCCCGGCGGGCATCTGCACGATGGAGAGCAGCGAGTCCATGCCGTCGAGGTACTTCAGCGGCACCGGTACGCCGATCACCGGCAGCGGGGTGACGGAGGCGAGCATGCCCGGGAGGTGGGCGGCTCCCCCGGCGCCCGCGATGATCGCCTTGAGGCCGCGCCCGGCGGCCTCCTCTCCGTACGCGATCATCTCGTGCGGCATGCGGTGCGCGGAGACGACGTCGACCTCGTAAGGGATCTCGAACTCGTCGAGCGCCTTGGCCGCGGCCTCCATGACGGGCCAGTCGGAGTCGGAGCCCATGACGATGCCGACAACAGGGGAGCTACTGGTCATTCGGTGATCGTTCCTCGCAGGTAGCCGGCGGCGTGTGCGGCGCGCTCGCGCACGTCGGCAAGGTCGTCGCCGTAGGTGTTGACGTGACCGACCTTCCGGCCGGGCTTCACGTCCTTTCCGTACATGTGGATCTTCAGCTGCGGATCGCGTGCCAGGCAATGGAGGTACGCGGAATACATGTCCGGGAAGTCGCCGCCGAGCACATTGGCCATCACCGTCCACGGGGCGCGCGGGCGGGGGTCGCCGAGCGGGAGGTCCAGCACGGCGCGGACGTGGTTGGCGAACTGCGAGGTGATCGCGCCGTCCTGGCTCCAGTGGCCGGAGTTGTGCGGGCGCATCGCCAGCTCGTTGACGAGGACCTGCGGCGTGCCGTCGGGGCCGGGGACCTCGAACAGCTCGACCGCGAGGTGCCCGACGACGCCCAGCTCCGCCGCGATCCGCAGCGCCATCTCCTGGGCGTGCGCCGCGAGGTCCGCGCTCAGGCCGGGCGCCGGGGCGATGACCGTGTCACAGACGCCGTTGACCTGGATCGACTCCACGACGGGGTAGGCGACGGCCTGGCCGTGCGGCGAGCGGACGACGTTGGCGGCCAGTTCGCGGGTGAAGGGGACCTTCTCCTCCGCCAGGACGGGCACCCCGGCCCGGAACGGCTCGGCCGCCTCCTTGGAGGAACGTACGACCCATACGCCCTTGCCGTCGTAGCCACCGCGGACGGTCTTGAGGATCACAGGGAATCCGGCGCCCTCGTTGGCGAACGCCTCCACATCCGCCGGATCGGAGACGATGCGGTGCCGCGGACAGGGCACGCCCAGCGCGTCCAGTCTCGCCCGCATCACCCCCTTGTCCTGGGCGTGCACGAGCGCGTCGGGGCCGGGGCGTACGGGGATGCCGTCCGCCTCCAGCGCCTTCAGGTGCTCGGTGGGTACGTGCTCATGATCGAAGGTGATCACATCGCAGCCACGGGCGAAGGAGCGCAGCGTGTCCAGGTCGCGGTAGTCGCCGATGACGACGTCGCTGACCACCTGGGCCGCCGAATCCTGCGGGGTGTCGCTGAGGAGCTTGAACTTGATGCCGAGGGGGATGCCCGCCTCGTGGGTCATACGGGCGAGCTGACCGCCACCGACCATGCCGACTACCGGGAACGTCACGCCCCCCAGCGTATCCGTACGGGCGTGCCACCCCGACGGCGGGATTGGAGGATCGTCCGAGCGCGGGCGGCGCGGCGGGGCCGGTGTGCGGAGCGTGAGCCTCCGTCACACCGTGGGAGGGCGCAGCTGCATGCGCCCGCGCGCGGCGGCCCCTGGGAAACGCTGGTTAGCATGAGGGGCGGTCCGGGACGACCGGCCGGGCCGGCCGCCACCGACAGGGAGCAAAACGATCACCATGAGTGAACGGAGCGCGCTGCGGTCGCGGCTGGAGACGCTCCTGCGGGAGGCCGCCAAGTTCGGTGCCGTGGGCGGCGCCGGGGTGATCGTGAACTTCGCGGTCTTCAACCTCGTACGGCACCTGACGGAGCTGCCGGTCGTGCGGGCCAGCGTCATCGCGACGGTCGTGGCCACCGGCACCAACTACCTCGGCTACCGCTACTTCACCTACCGCGACCGCGACAAGCAGGGCCGCACCCGCGAACTCTCGCTCTTCCTGCTGTTCAGCGTGGCCGGGCTGATCATCGAGAACGGCATGCTCTACGCGGCGACGTACGGCTTCGGCTGGGACACCCCGCTGCAGAACAACGTCTTCAAGTTCCTCGGCATCGGCGTCGCCACCCTCTTCCGCTTCTGGTCGTACCGCACCTGGGTCTTCCGCACGCCGGAAGGGGCCGGGCCGGCGCCGGACGCCGGGGCGCCGCGTGCACCCGAGCCGGAGCCGCAGGCACAGGGCGCCTCGCGCCCGTAGCGGGACCGGCCCCGCTCAGCCCTCGGGCGGCTCGGCCTCCCGGGCCAGGAAGAGGGCGAAGACCGGCGGGCGCTGCTGGAGCAGTTCGAGCCGCCCGCCGTCCGCCTCCGCCAGATCGCGGGCGACGGCGAGGCCCAGACCCGTGGAGTTGCGGCCGGAGACGGTCCGCTCGAAGACGCGTGAGCCGAGGTCGGCGGAGACGCCGGGGCCCTCGTCGGCGACCTCCACCACCGCCTGGTTACCGGTGACCCGGGTGCGCAGCGCGACCGTCCCGTCGCCGTGCATCAGCGAGTTCTCGATGAGGGTGGCGAGCACCTGCGCCACCGCGCCCGGGGTGCCGACGGCCCGCAGCCCCTTCTTGCCGGAGCGGACGATGGAGCGGGCGGCGCTGCGGTAGGCGGGCCGCCACTCCTCGACCTGCTGCTTGACGATCTCGTCGAGGTCGAAGGCGACGGCGGAGCCGGAGCGCGGGTCACGGGAGTTGGTGAGCAGCCGCTGGACCACGTCCGTCAGCCGCTCGACCTGGGTCAGCGCGATGGTGGCCTCCTCCTTGACGGTGTCCGGGTCGTCGGTGAGCGTGATCTCCTCCAGCCGCATGGAGAGCGCGGTCAGCGGGGTGCGCAGCTGGTGGGAGGCGTCGGCGGCGAGGCGGCGCTCGGCGGTGAGCATCCGGGCGATCCGCTCGGCGCTGGCGTCCAGCACATCGGCGACGCGGTCCAGCTCCTGGACGCCGTAGCGGCGGTGGCGGGGGCGGGGGTCGCCGGAGCCGAGGCGTTCGGCGGTCTCGGCGAGATCGGTGAGCGGGGCGGTGAGCCGGCGAGCCTGGCGGATGGCGAGGATCACCGCGGCGACGATCGCCAGCAGCGCCACCGCCAGGATGACCAGCAGCGTACGGCCGATCTCCTCGTTGACGACGGCGCGGGACTCCTGGACGGTGACCTGCTCACCGCGGTCGCCCGTCACCTGCGACTGGATGACATCGCCCGCCGGCCGGGTGCCGATCTCGATCGGTGTCTTGCCGGGCACCTTGATCCGGGCGTAGCGGTGGACGGTGATCTGTTCGGAGAGGGCGTCCCGGGTGATCTTCTCGCCGCTGCCGATCCGGCTCTCGACGATGCCGACCAGCCGCACCGCCTCGGACGCCACGCTCTCCTGCGCGCCCGCCTGGATGGTGCGGGTCTCGACGACGACGAGCGAGAGGCCGAAGACGGCGATCACGACGAGCACCACCGCGAGGGTGGAGTTGATCAGACGGCGGCGCACGGTGCCCTCCGGGCGGGGTTGCGGTGGTCTGTCTCGGCTCCCGCCCGGCAGGGCCGCTGCCGGGCCCCCCGGGTGCGTCAGCTCTTCTCGAAGCGGAAGCCGACGCCCCGGACGGTGGCGATGTAGCGCGGGTTGGCGGCGTCGTCGCCGAGCTTCTTGCGGAGCCAGGAGATGTGCATGTCGAGGGTCTTCGTCGACGACCACCAGGTGGTGTCCCAGACCTCACGCATCAGCTGGTCGCGCGTGACGACCCGCCCGGCGTCGCGCACCAGCACCCGCAGCAGGTCGAATTCCTTGGCGGTGAGCTGCAGTTCCTCGTCGCCCATCCACGCGCGGTGTGATTCGACGTCGATACGGACGCCGTGGGTGGCGGGCGGCTGCTGCGGTTCGGCGGTGGAGCCGCGGCGCAGCAGCGCGCGGACGCGGGCCAGCAGTTCGGCGAGGCGGAAGGGCTTGGTGACGTAGTCGTCGGCACCGGCGTCCAGACCGACGACGGTGTCCACCTCGTCGGCGCGGGCGGTCAGCACCAGGATGGGGAAGGAATGACCTTCGTTGCGCAGCCTGCGGGCGACCTCCAGGCCGTCCATGCCGGGCAGCCCCAGGTCGAGCACGACCAGATCGATGTGGTCCTGGAGGCCGGCGTCGAGCGCCGTGGGTCCGTCCTCGCGCACCTCGACTTCGTAACCCTCGCGGCGCAGTGCGCGGGCGAGCGGCTCCGAGATGGACGCGTCATCCTCGGCGAGCAGTACACGGGTCATGGCCCGATGGTAGTCCGATGCGCCGTGGCCAGGGGGCGAGCGGGGCGAGCGGGACGACATATGCGACACGGGACGAGAGGGTTTCCCGACCGGCAGGAATGGTTCCATGCAACGAATGTGAGCGTTGTCTCACCCCTCCCAACGCCGGTCGAACGGGACGTATGGTGGGCCGACGTTCATCGCACAACCGCCGGGGCCTCGGCACCTCACGGGTGTCCGCGGTCCCCAGTTGTGTACGGGGTGCGGTACACCGCTCCCGGTGCACAGCGATTGACCTGTCGACCGGGTCCGCCGCGCCAAGAACTACGGGGGGCGTGGAAGGCGGTGTACGACCGTCCTGCCGACTCCGCCCCGGGTGGCGTCGGCCCCCTCGGACGTGGGGTTGCGGGCAGGTCTACGCCGGCGCCGGTCACCGAACCCCACCGGGCGTGACGTTCGACCCTCGCGTCCCGAGCAGACCAAGGAAGCACCCATGGCGTCCAGCCTGACGAAGGACGCCGCTGAGCAGGGGAACCCTGCATCCGGCGGTAAGACCTTCTTCGGCCACCCCCGCGGACTGGCCACTCTCTTCATGACCGAGATGTGGGAGCGTTTCAGCTTCTACGGCATGCGGGCACTTCTCGTGCTGTACCTGATCTCCGGCGGCACGGACGCCAAGCCCGGGGCCCAGGGTGGCGGTCTCGCCATGACGATGGCCACGGCGTCGGCGATCTACGCGGTCTACCTCGCGATGGTCTACCTGCTGGCGATGCCCGGCGGCTGGTTCGCCGACCGGGTCTGGGGCCCGCGCAAGACGGTGATCATCGGCGGCTGCGTCGTGATGCTCGGTCACCTCACGCTGGCGGTGCCCGGCACGGCGATGTTCTTCGTCGGCATGGCGTTGGTCGCGCTCGGTTCCGGTCTGCTGAAGGCCAACATCTCGACGATGGTCGGCCACCTCTACGACGGTCCGCAGGACCCGCGCCGTGACGGTGGCTTCACGATCTTCTACATCGGCATCAACGTCGGTGGCTTCGCCGCCCCGTTGGTCGTCGGCACCATCGGCCAGAGCGTCAACTGGCACCTCGGCTTCGCCAGCGCCGCGGTCGGCATGGGCCTGGGTCTGCTCCAGTTCATCATCGGCACCCGCCACCTCGCGCCGCTGAGCAGCACCGTCCCGACGCCGCTGTCGGTCGAGGAGCGCAACTCCTGGCTGCGCAAGGGCCTGCTCTGGCTGGTCGTCGCCGCGGTCTTCTACGGCATCGTCATCGGCACCGGCACCTTCACCCTGAACTGGGCGCTGATCCCGATCGCGCTGCTCGGCCTGATCATCCCGGTCTCCGTGCTGGCCCGGATCAAGCGCGACAAGGATCTGACGTCCGCGGAGCAGACGAAGGTCAGCGGCTACATCTGGTTCTTCGTCGCCGCCGCCGTCTTCTGGATGATCTTCGACCAGGCCGGTTCCACGCTGAGCGGCTTCGCCGAGAAGAACACCGCCGACACCGTCTTCGGCATGCACTTCCCGTCGACGTGGTTCCAGTCCGTCAACCCGCTGTGGGTGATGGCGCTGGCCCCGGTCTTCGCCTGGATGTGGCTGGCGCTGGCCAAGCGCCTCAAGGAGCCGAGCACCACGATCAAGTTCGCCATAGCGATGGTGATGATCGGCATCTCGTACTTCGTCTTCATCGTCCCGATGGGGATGTCGTCGGACGGCACGAAGGTCAGCCCGATGTGGCTGCTCATGGTCTACATGATCCAGACCATGGGCGAGCTGTGCCTCTCCCCCGTCGGCCTGTCGGTCACCACCAAGCTGGCGCCGGAGAAGTACGCCAGCCAGATGCTGGGTGTCTGGTTCCTCGCCGTCACCGCGGGCGACTGCATCGTCAGCCTGCTCTCCACGGCCGGTGCCGACCTGAGCGGTGTGAGCGTCCTCGCCGCGGAGGCCACGCTGGCGGTCCTGGCGGGCCTCGCGATCTGGCTGAACCGCAAGAAGATCACGGGGCTGATGGGCGACGTGCGCTGACGCGTCCCCCAAACGCCCCGAGGGCCCCGCCACCCCCGGTCGGTGTGCCGGGCCCGCGTGCGTGCGCTTGGCGGGCCCACGGGCGTGGGGGGGGCGGGCCCCC
>NZ_JBHYGX010000042.1:0-49933 GCF_042739975.1 Streptomyces sp. NPDC059080 | reverse complement strand
AAGTTTGTGGGGTTGGTTGTTTTTTTCTGACGTCCGGCCCCGTGTTGGGGCGGCTGCGGGGGCCCCGACGCCGTACCGCTCCGGGGCCGGCCGCGTACGGCCGCGCCCCGGGTGGGTCAGAGCTTGCCGATGACGTGGTCGATGCAGACCGTCAGCGCCTCGACGTCCGCCGGGTCGACGGCCGGGAACATCGCGATGCGCAGCTGGTTGCGGCCGAGCTTGCGGTACGGCTCGGTGTCGACGATGCCGTTGGTGCGCAGCGCCTTGGCGACCGCGGCGGCGTCGACCGAGTCGTCGAAGTCGATGGTGCCGATGACCTGCGAACGCTTCGCCGGGTCGGTGACGAACGGGGTGGCGTACGACGACTTCTCGGCCCAGCCGTAGAGCGCGGCGGAGGAGGCGGCGGTGCGGCCCGTGGACCACTCCAGACCGCCCTGGCCGTTGATCCACTCCAGCTGCTCGTTGAGCAGGAAGAGGGTGGAGAGCGCCGGGGTGTTGTACGTCTGGTTCTTGAGGGAGTTGTCGATCGCCGTCGGCAGCGAGAAGAATTCCGGGATGTGACGGCCCGAGGCGTGCACGGCGCGGGCGCGCTCCAGCGCGGCGGGGGAGAAGACCGCGAGCCACAGGCCGCCGTCGGAGGCGAACGACTTCTGCGGCGCGAAGTAGTAGACGTCCGACTCGGCGATGTCGACGGGCAGACCGCCCGCGCCGGAGGTGGCGTCGACCAGGACCAGCGCGCCCTCGTCGGCGCCCGCGACCCGCTTGACCGGGGCGGCGACGCCGGTGGAGGTCTCGTTGTGGGTCAGCGCGTAGACGTCGGTGCCCGCCTCGGCGTGCGGCTCGGGGTGGGTGCCGGGGTCGGAGGCGACGACGGTGGGCTCCGCGAGCCACGGGGCCAGCTTGGCCGCCTTGGCGAACTTCGAGGAGAACTCACCGAAGGTGAGGTGCTGCGACTTGTTCTCGATCAGGCCGTGGGTCGCGATGTCCCAGAACGCGGTGGAGCCGCCGTTGCCGAGGATGACCTCGTAGCCCTCGGGGAGCTGGAACAGGTCGCGTACGCCGTCGCGCACCGAACCGACCAGGTTCTTGACCGGGGCCTGGCGGTGGGAGGTGCCGAGCAGGGAGGAACCGGTGGCGGCCAGCGCGGCCAGCGCCTCCGTCCGTACCTTGGAGGGGCCCGCGCCGAAGCGTCCGTCGGCGGGCTTGATGTCAGCGGGAATCTGGATATCAGCCACACCGGCAGCCTAATCCGTCCCCGATGCGGCCCTTGCGCCACGTCCACCCGGTGAGATGGACCGTCCCGCCGCCGGGTGAGCGCGACCCCGACCCTTCGGTAATGAACGGGCAAAAGGACAACAAGGAATCCTGCGTGCCGCCGGTTTCGGCGAGGGCTCGGACGGGATGCCCTCCGTCGTCGAGGGTGGCGGTGCGTGTCCGTGCTGACCTGGGGTGGAACGCTTCGTCCAGGAGGGCGGAACAGTGGCCCCGGTGCGCGTGTCGCAAGGCAAACGAACGGCAAAGTTTGCAAAATTCTGTACAGCCCCGCACGGAGTGAGGGCTCTTCCCCTTTTCGCTATGACGCCTCCCTTTGTCGTGTGCCGTGCCCGCGGATTGTCGTGCCCGCGGAACACCGACGCCCGGGAGGGGTGATATTCCCGTCTCCCCGAAATGAGGTCCCATGACGTACGGAAGCGCGCTGCGCGACGAAATCCGATCCCCCGGAACGACCCCGCTCATCGGCGTCTACGACATGTACTCGGCGTCCATCGCGGCGACCCGGTACAACGGTTTCTTCGTCTCCGGATTCGGCTTCGCCGCCTCGCATTACGGCCTGCCCGACATCGGTTTCATCGCCTGGCCCGACATGGTCGCCTTCGTCGAAAGGCTGCGGCTGGCCTTTCCGTCCCACCATCTGCTGGTCGACATCGACGACGGATACGTGGACCCCGAAGTCGCCTGCCACGTGGTGCAGCGCCTGGAACGCGGCGGTGCCTCCGGCGTCATCCTGGAGGACCAGATGCGCCCGCGCCGCTGCGGGCACGCCGACGGCAAGCTGGTGCTCCCGCTCGACACGTACCTGGAGAAGCTGAACCTGGTGCTGGAGAGCAGGCAGGACATGCTGGTCGTCGCCCGCACCGACGCCACGGAGGAGTCCGACATCCTGCGCCGCGCCGAGGCGCTCGCCGGGACCGGCGCGGACGTGGTGCTCGTCGACGGCGTCCGCAGCGTCGAATGGATCCGCCGCATCCGTAAGGTCATCGGCGACAAACCGCTGCTCTTCAACCAGATCGCCGGCGGAAAATCCCCCCGCCTCTCCCTCTCCGAACTCACCGACCTGGACTGCCAGGTCGCCATCTACAGCACCCCCTGCCTTTTCGCCGCCCACACGGCCATCGACGCCGCCCTCGAATCCATTCAGAATTCCGACGGCCGGCTGCCGGAATTCGCCGGATCCGGGGCGATCGGCGTACAGGGCTCCACGGAATTGCTGGAGAAGAACATCAGCCGGCATCACCCCGCGCGCCGGACCGCTGCCCGCGTCTGACGGTCCATGGGCGCCGGGCCCGGTGGCTGCGGCCTGTGCCGCGCCCACCGGGCCCGTGCCCGGAGAGGCCGCAACGGAAGTGCGCAACATGAGCGGACGGAGAACGGAAGTGGCGAGAGTGGCGAGAGTGGCGAGAACAACGGGCCGGAGGCGGCGGAAGCCACAGCGAACAGGTCCCCTCCATAAGGCGGGTACGGCGGTCGCCGTCGCGGTCGGCGCCTGCTGCGGGGTGCCGTGGGCCGCCGCCCCGGCCGCCGCCGACGCGCCCGCGGGCGGCGTGGAGACCCACCACGGCCCCTCCCTCATCACGATCGACAACTCCCACGCCGACTCCTGGCTGGAGGTCGACCGGACCCTCAACATCCTGGCCCCCCTGAGCAAGGGCACCGCCGGCAGCGACCACGACGGGGGCGGCGGCGCGATCGACCAGCGCGTGGAGAACGGACAGGGCGTCAAACAGAAGGCGGTGCCCCACGACGACCCCCGCGAGGAGAACGAGGAGGAGGGGGAGGAGGAGGAGGGCGAGCCGCGGCAGCGTGAGAGCGCGGCCACCGGGGGCGACGATCCGGAGGGGGACGCGGATCACGACGACCGGCCGTCGAGGCGGGACGCGGCGAAGCGGCGCTGACCCGGGCCCGCACCCGGCCACTGCGCGGTGGGTGTGGGCCGGCGGCTTGCGTGCGCAGCCGCCGGACGGGTCCGACCGGGGGCCGCCGGCGCTTTCCGCCCCCGCCTGCCGGAGGGACCATGGAAGGGAGGACACCTACGGGCGCCCGCCTCAAGCAGTCGTCGGCATGGGGAAGTGAACCGTGATGATGTACTGGTACGGACACGGCGGCGGGTGGATATGGCCGTGGATGCTGGTCGGTCACTTCCTGTTCTGGATAGTGATCATCGTCGTCGCCGTCCTGCTCTTCCGCGCCTTCAACCGGCGTCCCGGCCCACCCGGCGGCGGACACCCCACCTGGGGCACCCCACCCTCGTCCGGCACCCCCGGCCGTGAGTCCAGCGCCGAACAGATCCTCGGCGAGCGATACGCCCGCGGCGAGATCGACGAAGAGGAATACCAGCGACGCCTCGCCACCCTCCGAGGCTCACCACCGGGGCCGACGGCACCCTGAATCGGTCCGGCTCCTCGGAGATCTCCCGTACGCCGGCCCGGGGTCGCTCAGGTGTCCTGCGGGTACCAGCGCAGTTCCACAGTGTTGCCGTCCGGGTCCTGCACATAGAGCGAGATTGCGGTGCCCCGCGCGCCGTAGCGTTCACCGGGACCGTCCAGCACCGTGAAGGCGCCGGAATCGATGACCTGCTGCCAGTCGAGCGGCTCGACCACCAAGCAGATGTGGTCGACGTTGGAGCCCTGCGGCCGCTCGTCGGGCGCCTCGACGAGGTCGATGATGGTGGTGGGACTCACCCGCACGGACGGGAAGGGGGCCTTGCCGGCCTTCCACTCCTCCACCCGCACCGGTTCCAGCCCCAGCGGGCCGGTGTAGAAGCCGAGTGCGCGCTCGATGTCGGCGACGGTGAGGACGAGGTGGTCGAAAGCGATTACGCGCATAGGTGTCTCCGCTGGGTCGGGGCGCCGGGCGCCGGTGGTGGTACGACGGGGCCGACGGTCCCGGGCCCTCCGGTCCGGGCCGGTGGCTGGTTGCCGACTGCCGTGGTCCGCCGTTGTCTTCAGCATCGTCGAGCAGGCATCCATCGGTCCAACACATGCTCGTCATCGATATCCATCGTGTTTCATCATGGATCGATGGACCTACAGCAGATGCGTTACGTCGTCGCGGTGGCGGAGACCGCGAGCTTCACCCGCGCCGCCGAGCGGTGCCACGTCGTCCAGTCCGCGCTCAGCCACCAAGTGGCCCGGTTGGAGAAGGAACTGGGTGCCCGGCTGTTCGAGCGGAACAGCCGCCGAGTGCGGCTGACCACGGCTGGAGAGGCGTTCTTGCCCGCTGCCCGCCGGGCTCTGGAAGCGGCCGAGCGGGCTCGTGCGGACGTAGCGGAGGCCACCGGCGAGATACGTGGCAAGCTGGTTGTGGGATCGATCCCCGCCGTGGCGGCCGTGGATCTCCCTGCGGTGCTACAGGACTACCGCCTGCGCTACTCCCAGGTGCGGATCAGCCTGCGGGCCGGTTCCAGTGAGCAGCTCGTCGAGCGGGTGCGTGACGGTCAACTGGACGCGGCATTGCTCGGCGTACAGCCCGGATTCCTGCCGCAAGGTGTCCATGACCGGGAACTCGCCCGCACGCAGCACGTCGCCGTGGTCGCCCCGGACCACCCACTGGCCACGCGACACGAGGTGGACATCAGCCTCCTCGCGGAGCAGGTGTTCGTGGACTTCGCCGACGGCAGCGCCGCCCGCGCCCAGTCGGACCAGGCGTTCGCGGCGGTGGGCCTGCGGCGCGAGGTCGCCTTCGAGGTGTCCGGGGTCGAACTCATGGCCCCCATGGTCCGCCATGGACTGGGCATCGCCCTGCTGCCCGCGACATTCGCCGCCGAACTCCACGGCCTGCGGACTGTGCCGGTCACCAACGGGCCTGTACGGGTGGAGCGCCTCGTCTGGAGCCGGTTCCCCCCGTCGCCCGCCGCCTCCGCCTTCCTCACACTGCTGGGAATCGGCATCCAGCCCTCGGCCACATGACGGTGCGGCGGGGAACGGGCCGGAACGGGACTGTAGCCAGTCCTGGAGGGCGAGTCCGACCGCTGAGCCGGCGGACGCGTCGAGGCGCCCCCCCCGTGCGGCCCCTGCCGTACAGGGGGCGCGGTGCTGTTCGGCAGCGATCACCCTCGCCGCCCCGGCCACACCGCACAGCAACAGCCAGGAGGGCGAGGCCCTGGCCCCGGCGTCAAAGCGCTTTTCCCCGGCTGTCGAACTCGGCCAGCAGTTTCCTGCTTGCGGCCGTGAAGGGATGATCAGCGCCAAGGCTGTTACATCGCTTTTCCAGCACATCGTGCATAAGCTCTACGGCCGCTTCGAAATTGCCCAGCCTGTATTGAATGCGAGCGTACAGCTGTTGCGCTGAAATGGCATTGGGGTAATCGGGGCCAAATCGTCGCTCATACATCTCTGCGACCTTTTGGATCTGCTCGTCGGCTTCTCTGAAGCGCCCGAGTACGTACAGCGCCCAGGAATGGTTGTGCTTCGCGCCCAGTGTAATCGTGTGGTCCGGGCCGAGGTGCCTTTCGCAAGCCAAGGGCAAGGAAAGGAGTGCAGAGTTATCTTCCGCTTCCATTTCGGATGCCGAAAGCATCGTCAGGAGGCTGGACTGAGAACGTAGCGTTAATGGATGTGCATCACCCAGCACCGACTGCCGACCCGCTATCACGGTGCGCAACAGTGCGAGAGCTTCTTCCCGCTTCCCGAGGTTTCCCAAGACCAGTTGAAGGCCGTGACCGCTGTCCAACGTATCCGGGGCGCAGGCGCCAAACAGTCTTTCTTGACTGCTGCGGACCTCCCTCAGTAGTGCCTGAGCTTCGTCATATTTCCCCAATCGGAACAGCCCCCGACCGCCTCTTGAGCGCGCAGCCAACACCAATCGGTTCTCCGGTCCCAGGACGGGCTCAGAAATCTCTACGATGCTACGGGAGTTTTCCCAGGCGGACAGGTAGTCACCTGTGCGGTGCAGGGCCGTGGCCAGTCGGTTGGCGATGCCCACCAAGTCTTCCGCGGTTTCGGGCGCCACGCCGCGTCGGAGCAATGCGACAGCATGTGGGCCGAGCAGCCTCAGCCGTGGCTCTTCCGGGCCGGCGTCCGGCAGCTGGGGAATCGCCGCATCCAGCAATCTGGTGGCCGTTGAGTTCAGCCTGGAAAGTGATTCCGGTGGTGTGGCGGAAGCGACGCTGTCGAGCAAAACTCCGTGGCTTTGAACGCACCGCACGCCGCTGAAATCCACCAGCTCGGTAAGTGACTGGTCGAGTAGCGCCCGAAGTGCCGATTCGGTGCGAGCGCGAGGCAGTACGCTCGCGATTTCGGTTTGGTTCAGCAGGGATAGCGGTAGCGGTTCCGAAGCGAAGCGGGCCAGCAGGCGGAGTAGCGTCACCGCTTCGGACAGGCCCCGTTCTTCGAATGCGTCGAGCGTGAGTTGCCAGGTACGCCCCACGAGGTGGCGTGGATCTTCATCCGACAAGATGTCAGCTCCCTGATCGATGAGTTCGACACGTTCTCCCGCCTCAAGGTGGAGCCTGTAGGCATCCATCGTCCAGGGGTCGAGCACCTGGTGCGCCAGGAAGCCACCTGCCAGCGTCAGCGCGAGCGGCAACCGCCCTAATCGGTCGGCGATCTCTGCGGCTTGATCGAGCGTGCCACTGTCCGGTGCCAGGTCGCACAGAACCTGCGCGCCATCCTCGCGTGGTAACACCCCGATGTGCTGCAACTCTGCTCCCGGCCACCACCGAGCGGCTGCGCGGCGTGTGGTGACCACGACGATGCCGACAGGACTGGTGCGTAGCCAGCTGCCTTCCCTCAAGATCTCAGGGTCATCTGCGTTGTCGAGCACCAGCAACCACGGCTCAGCAGAGGAGTTGAGGTATTCCCACACCAGGTCGGCCCCAGGACGCAACCCGTTACGGGCAGCCAACAGCTCCCCATCTGTGGCGCCACGGTCGGAGGCAACGGCGAGCATTCCTGAGCGCAGGCTTGCCCGGTCGGAAGCGTTTACCCACAGGCCGACGCGGTCGCTGCCTTCCGTGACGAACTGAAAGAAGGAATATGCGACGGCGGTCTTACCGCAGCCCCCCATGCCGTGGAGAACAAATGCTTGGCCGCCGCCCCCGTCCGCCGTGCTCATCCGCAATCGCTCAAGCACTTCGGCACGGTCGCGCAATATCACAGGTGCTCTGCCCACGGCCGGCCGTCGAACTGAGTCGGGGCCGTTCAGCCCGGGGTTTTCATCTCCGTGATAGTGGTACTCGTTGATGTGCTGATCACGCGTCGATTGGTAGACGCGGCCGCTGTCTTCAGCATGGCCCCCCATCCGTCTCCATCACTCCCTCGACTGTGCTTTAAATGATTTAATTTGGCCTATATCGCTTATGTCGGACTGGTGAATCCGTGCGGAGTTGCCGACGTCGAAGATCGGGATTCTGGCAGTGCCTTGCCCGAATGGGCAAGGGCCCTCCAGGTCGATGGCATATGCCATTGTCTATTTACCTACGATAACTTAAATACTGCCCTAGCGGGGCCCTCCGGTCGACCGCTATGCTCAATGCCTCCAGAGAGGACAGGGAAGGAGCCATTATGGCCAGGCCATGGGAAGCCGATCCGGAAACAAGTTTCAAAAGGCGAATGGGGAAGTCTCCCCAAGAGCTGGGGACCACAACCGACAATCCCGACTGCCCCGATATCTGGGAACTTGAGAACGGGGACGTGGCCGTCATCGGCAGGGATCTTACCGACTCACTCGGAAAGCGCCTTCCGGCAGGTGTATCAGTGGGAGAAGACGAGCGCCTCGTCGTCATCCCCCGAAGCATGATGGTTGCAGCAAAGCCGGACATCCCCAGTGTTTGATTCGTTCCGGCACAGCACCTCAGAGCGTCTGGATCGACCGAAATACCACGCCGATTTTCGCCGCCACTACGAGGGTGGAATCCGCTTCCTGCGGAAACTCGAACGTGGGCAGAATTTCAAGGAGCGCGGATTTCCGAGTTGGGAGTCCTTCG
Source organism: Streptomyces sp. NPDC059080 (assembly GCF_042739975.1). Taxonomy (NCBI): domain Bacteria; kingdom Bacillati; phylum Actinomycetota; class Actinomycetes; order Kitasatosporales; family Streptomycetaceae; genus Streptomyces; species Streptomyces sp. NPDC059080. Next base: position 41,730 of record NZ_JBHYGX010000042.1, on the reverse strand, counting down.
TTATCGGAGACTGGGGTAGGGCACTTCCTCTGATCGAAGAGAAACGCCCGATCTACGGTTCGCAGTTTCAGAAGGCTGCCGAACTCGGGATTCTGGAGCGTCGGCTTCGCGTCGTGGAGTTCCCGATCACTCCGTACGTCCAGTGGGAAATGCACGTGCTGCGCCTGAGAGTTGAACTGGGCGACAACATTCGAGCCATCGATGCCCGCGAGCTGGCGAACATCGAAGGCGATCACCTTGTGCCAGAGGTTGTCATCCTCGGTGATGAGGTGATGTACGAGGTGGTTTACGACGATGACGGGAACGCCGCGGGGGCCAATCGAATCGCGGATAAGGGTGCCGTCGGGGAAACTTCCTCGGGGTTCGATGCTCTTTATTCTCGCGGTGAAGATTTCATGACGTTCTTCAACCGGGAGATTGCTCCACTCGAACCTCCGGCGACAACCCATTGAACGAGCGTTTCCGGTCTCGCGGTGTTGACCGCGAGGTGGGCACGCCTGCGCAACGACGAAGCTCCTGGTGGACGGGTTCTCGATCAAGATCACCCGTGTCCGCCAGGAGTTTCGCCTGTTTGCCCACCCGCCCTCGATGGTTCGCTCCAGCCGTACCCTGCGATACCTGAGCCGACGTCCGTGCCGTCCGGCGTCCCCGCCACAGGACCACCCACTACGCCGTCCGCCCCCCCCATCCGCCCCACCCGGCCACGCCGCAACGCGCGAACCGGCCTCCCCCTGGGCAGGCTGCCCCCATGCCTGAACGTACGGAGAAACAGCGGCAGGATCTGGTGCGGGAGTTGGCGGGGGTGGTGCGGGGCGAGGTTTCCGGGGCCGCCGCCGACCGGGCGCTGGTGACGATGGACGCGTCGAATTACCGGCGGGTTCCGGAGGCGGTGGTGGCGCCCCGGGATGCGGCGGATGTGGCGGCGGCGTTGCGGGTGTGCCGGGAGCGGGGGGTGCCCGTTGTGCCGCGGGGTGGCGGGACCAGCATCGCCGGGCAGGCCACCGGCGTCGGCGTGGTGCTCGACTTCACCCGGCATCTGCGCGGCATCGGCGACATCGACCCGGAGGCGCGGACCGCCACCGTTGAGCCGGGCGTGATCTGCGACGACCTGCGGGCCGCCGCCGCCCGCCACGGGCTGACCTTCGGCCCGGACCCGTCCACCCACAGCCGCTGCACCGTCGGCGGCATGATCGGGAACAATTCGTGCGGGTCGCACTCGGTCGCCTGGGGCACCACCGCCGACAACGTCGAGGAGCTGTCGCTGCTGACGTACGCGGGGGAGGAGGTCCGCGCCGGGCGCGGCGCGGACGCGACGGGCGCGCCGACCGGACTGCCGCCCCGCCTGGCGGATGGCGTACGGACGCTGATCGGGCGGGAGTTGGCCCTGCTGCGGACCGGCTATCCCGAGCTTCCGCGGCGGATCTCCGGCTACGCGCTGGACGCGCTGCTGCCCGAGAACGGGACGGATCTGGCGCGGGCGCTGACCGGCAGCGAGGGCACCCTCGGGGTACTGACCGAGGCGACCGTGCGGCTGGTTGAGGCGCCGCTGACGCGGGCGCTGGCCGTGCTCGGGTACGCGGACGAGTCCGGGGCCGCCGACGCCGCCCACACGCTGCTGCCGTACGGGCCGTTGACCGTCGAGGGCATGGCCGCCGATCTGGTGGGGGACGCCACCGGGCTGCCCAAGGGCGGCGCCTGGCTGTTCGTGGAGACCGGCGGGGCGAGCCCGGCGGAGGCCGTGGCGCGGGCCGAGGAGATCTGCCGGGCGGCGGGCGGGGAGACCACCGGGCACACCGTCGTCGCCGATCCGGCGGGGCAGCGCGCGCTGTGGCGGGTGCGGGAGGACGCCTCCGGTACGGCGACGCGGATGCGGGACGGCAGTGAGGCGTGGCCCGGCTGGGAGGACTGCGCGGTGCCGCCCGCCCGGCTCGGCCCGTATCTGCGGGACTTCCGCGCCCTCCTCGCCCAGCACGGGCTGCGCGGCACGCCGTACGGCCACTTCGGGGACGGTTGCGTTCACGTCCGGATTGATTTCGATCTGCTGAGTCAGGAGGGCATTCGCCGCTTTCGGGCGTTCTCCGGTGACCTCGCGGACCTCGTTGTCGCGCAGGGTGGGTCCCTCTCCGGGGAGCACGGGGACGGGCAGGCCCGTGCCGAGTTGTTGCCGCGGATGTACGGGAGCGAACTCGTCGGTGTCTTCGAGGAGTTCAAGGCGCTGTGGGATCCGGCAGACGGGCTCAATCCGGGGATGCTGGTGCGGCCCGCGCGGCTCGACGAGAACCTGCGCTTCGATGTGCTGCCGCGCGGGCCGGTGCCGGTGGAGTTCGGGTATCCGCAGGACGGCGGGGACTTCTCGGCCGCCGTGCGGCGGTGCGTGGGCGTGGCCCGGTGTCGTACGGAGCGGGTCGCGCCGGGCTCGTCGGAGGTGATGTGTCCGTCGTTCCGGGCGACCGGTGAGGAGCAGCACTCCACCCGGGGGCGGGCCCGGTTGCTGCACGAGATGCTGGCCGGGGAGGTCGTGACCGACGGCTGGCGGTCGCCGGAGGTCCGTGACGCGCTCGATCTGTGCCTGTCGTGCAAGGGGTGCCGCAGCGACTGTCCGGTCGGCGTCGACATGGCCACGTACAAGGCGGAGTTCCTGCACCACCACTACGCGGGGCGGGTGCGGCCCGCCGCGCACTACAGCATGGGGCGGCTGCCCCGGTGGCTGCGGGCCGCCGCCCCGTTCGCGCCGCTGTTCAACGCCGCGGCCCGCACCCCGCTCGGCGCCCTCGGCAAACGGCTCGGCGGCATCGCGCCGCAGCGGGAGATCCCGGAGCTGGCGGCGGAACCGTTCACCCGGTGGTTCGCCCGGCGCAGCCGCGAGCGGGCGGCGCCGCTGGACGCCGCGCGGACCGTCGTGCTGTGGCCCGACACCTTCACCACCTACCTCGCCCCGCAGGTCGGCCGGGCCGCCGTCCGCGTGCTGGAGGCCGCGGGGCAGCAGATCGCGATGCCGGGGCCCGGCGTCTGCTGCGGGCTGACGTACGTCTCGACCGGTCAGCTCGATACCGCGCGGAAGGTCATGCGCCGCACCCTGGACCGGATGGAACGGGCCGACGGCCACCCGCTCGTCGTCCTCGAACCGAGCTGCGCCGCCACCCTCCGCACCGACCTGCCGGAGCTGCTGCCGGACGACCCGCGGGCCGCCGCGCTCGCCGCGTCCGTACGGACCTTCGCGGAGGCACTGGAGGAACGGGCTCCCGACTGGCGGCCGCCGCGCCTGGACCGGCCGGTCGTCGGGCAGACCCACTGCCACCAGCACGCCGTCCTCGGCGACGCGGCCGACCGGCGGCTGCGCGAGAAGGCGGGCCTGACCGGGGTGCTCAGCGGCGGCTGCTGCGGTCTGGCCGGGAACTTCGGCTTCGAGGACGGCCACTGGGACGTCTCCGTCGCCTGCGCCGAGGAACAACTGCTGCCCGCGGTACGGGACGCACCGCCCGGCGCGGAGGTCGTCGCCGACGGGTTCTCCTGCCGGACGCAGCTCGCCCAGCTCGGGCCGCGCCCCGGCCGTCATCTTGCGGAGGCGCTGGCCGAGGGGCTGGACGGGGCGGAGCGCGACGGGGGCGTCCCGCCCGCGTAACGGCGCAGGCCGCCTCGGCATCGGCCCGGGGGTCAGCCGCTTTCCCCCTCCCGCAGCACCTCCCGGGCCAGCCGCCACAGATCCGCCAGGGCCGGATGCCCCGGTTCGTCGCGCCAGGCGAGGACGACCGGGACCGGTGGGGCGTCGGTCAGCGGGACGTACGCCATGGTGGGCAGCGGGTGCATCCGGGCGGTCGCGGTGGTGGTGACGCCGACCGCACGGCCGCCGGTGATCGCGGCCAGCCAGTCGTCGGTGTTGCCGAGGGTCACGGTGGACGCGGGCCGGGCGTGCGGGGGCCACAGGTCGAGGGTGGTGGTGCCGGAGACGGTGTTCAGGGCGAGGGTGCGGTCCGCGAGGTCGGTGAGGGAGAGGTGCGGACGGGCGGCGAGCGGGTCGTCGGCGGCGAGGCCCGCCACCCGCTCCTCGGTGAGCAGCAGTTCGGTGACGAGCCCGGGGGTGCGGACCTCGCCGCGCAGCAGCGCCGCGTCCACGTCGCCGCGCGCCAGCCCCGCCGTACGGTCGTCGATCCGCAGGAGTTCCAGCGGCGTGTCCGGATGCTCCTCGTGCCAGCGGCGCAGCAGCCGCGGGGTGTACGGGCCCGCCGCCGACCAGGCGTGGCCCAGCCGCAGCGGCCAGGCGGCGCCCCGGGCGAGGCGGAGCGCCCGGTCGAAGGCGGCGGTCGCGAGGGCGGCCTGTTCACGGAAGCGCAGGCCCTCGGGGGTGAGCGCCAGATGGTGGGTGGAGCGGTCGACGAGGCGGATGCCCAGCTCCTGCTCCAGCTGGCGCAGGGTGCGCGAGACGGCGGGCTGCGTCAGATGCAGCCGTTCGGCGGCGCGGGTGACGCTGAGGGTGTCGGCGATGGCGAGAAAGCAGCGGAAGTGACGCAGCTCGATGCTCATGCGCGCGGAGCATAACAACAGGAAAAACGGCATTTCACGGACCGGATCGGCGGGCCTTAGCGTGGTGACGTGAACTCCTCGTCCCCCCGTCCCGACGGGGCCGCCGTGCCCGCCACCACTCCGTCCACCGCCGTATCGCGCCCCGATCCGACGGCCCCGGGCCCGGCGGGCGTCCCGCACCCCGTCCCGCCCTCGCCGGAGGTCGCCGCGGCCGAGGCGGCGGGCGGCGGCGCGGGCGGGGCGCGCGGCCGGTTCGTGTCGGTGGCGCTGGTGATCGGCGGGATCGTCTCGCTGCAGTTCGGCTCGTCGGTCGCGGTGCTGCTCTTCCCGCGCACCGGGGCGCTGGGCGTCGTCACGCTGCGGCTGGTCGTGGCGTCCCTGGTGCTGCTGATCGCCTGCCGCCCGAAGCTGCGCGGTTACGGGCGCGGCGACTGGGCCACCGTCGTCGGCTTCGGTATCGCGCTGGCCGGGATGAACTCCTTCATCTACCAGGCGATCGACCGCATCCCGCTGGGCGCGGCGGTCACCCTGGAGTTCCTGGGCCCGCTGATCCTGTCGGTCGCCACCTCCCGGCGGCTGCTGAGTGTGGTGTGGGCGATGCTGGCCCTCGGCGGCGTGGTGCTGCTGGGGCGCGAGGGTTTTGACGGGCTGAACCTCGCCGGAGCCGCGTGCGCGCTGGCCGCGGGCGGGCTGTGGGCCGCGTACATCCTGCTGTCGGCGCGGGCCGGACAGCGCTTCCCGCAGGCGGACGGGCTGGCGCTGGCGATGACCGCCGCGGCGCTGCTCAGCCTGCCGCTGGGCATCGCGACCGCCGGGCGCGCGCTGCTCGACCCGGTCACCCTCGGGCTGGGCGCCGCCGTCGCCCTGATGTCGTCGGTGCTGCCGTACACCCTCGAACTCCTCGCCCTGCGCAAGCTCCCGGCGTCCGGCTTCGCCGTCATGATGAGCCTGGAGCCGGCCGCCGCGGCCGCCGCCGGGTTCCTCGTCCTCCATCAGGCACTGGGCTGGGCGGAGATCGTCGCCATCGGCCTGGTCGTCGTCGCGAGCGTGGGCGCGGTGCTCAGCGCGGGGGATCCGCGCGGCTGACCTGGTCGTCTTCCACGAAGTGCGGGGCGCGGGCCGGACGGCTCGCGCCTCGTTGCCGTATCCGGCCGGGCGGCTCGCGGCCCGTGGCCTTACGCCCGGCGCGCGGGGTGGGCCCGCACGCCCCGCACGCGGTCCCACGCCCCGTTGCCGTATCCGGCCCGTGGGCCCGCGCCGTGCGCGCTCCGGGGCGCCCCGTCCGCCCGGCCAAAAACCATGCAGGCGTGCTTGATTGTTTCTCCGGGTGCTGCCACGCTCGGACCGCACCACGGGCCCGCCGCACGGGCCGGACTCCGGCGCTCCCCGGGTGCGTACGCGAAACACGTCAGCAAGGCACACACACCGCAGGCAAGGCAGCTGATCCGGGTCCGTCCGTGGGCGGGCCGGGGAGGGAGTGTCGCGTGGCCGATCCCGGCGCCGTACTGGCGGATCTCAGGGACGAGAGCGAGGAGGTGGACGCGCTGGTGGCGGATCTGCCCGCCGCGCGGTGGGCGGACCCGACGCCCGCCGCCGGGTGGCGCATCGCGCACCAGATCGCCCACCTCGCCTGGACCGACCGGCAGGCGCTCGCCGCCGCGACCGACCCGGACGCCTTCGCGCGCGCCGTCGCGCATGCCCTCGCGGCGCCGGACACCTTCGTCGACGAGGGCGCGGCGGAGGGCGCGCGGCAGGAGCCCGCCGCGCTGCTCGCCGGGTGGCGGGCCGGGCGCGAGGCGCTGCTGGCGGCGCTGCGGGCGGTGCCGGACGGGACGAAGCTGGCGTGGTTCGGGCCGCCGATGAGCGTCGCGTCGATGGCGACCGGGCGGCTGATGGAGACCTGGGCGCACGGCCAGGACATCGCCGACGCGCTCGGCGTCGTCCGGACGCCCACCGCCCGGCTGCACCACGTCGCCCGGATCGGCGTCCGGGCGCGGAACTTCGCGTACGCCGCACGTCAACTCCCGCCTCCTGGCGAGGAGTTCCGCGTCGAGCTGCGGGCGCCCGACGGCGCGTCGTGGACGTACGGGCCGGTCGACGCCGGGCAGCGGGTCACCGGCGACGCGCTGGAGTTCTGCCTGCTGGTGACGCAGCGGGCGCACCGCGACGACCTGCCGACCCTGCGCGCCGAGGGCGCCGACGCGGACCGCTGGCTGGACATCGCCCAGGCGTTCGCGGGCCCGCCGGGACCGGGCCGGGCGCCGTCCGGCAAGGGCGGGGGAGCGGCCGGATGAGCGGGGAGGTACTGCGGATCGGCAACGCCTCCGGCTTCTACGGCGACCGGTTCGACGCGCTGCGCACGATGCTCACCGGTGGCCCGCTCTCCGTCCTGACCGGCGACTATCTCGCCGAGCTGACCATGCTGATCCTCGGCCGCGACCGGTTGAAGGACCCGAAGCGCGGCTACGCCACGACCTTCCTGCGGCAGCTGGAGGACGGCCTCGGGCTCGCCGCCGAGCGCGGGGTCAAGATCGTCACCAACGCCGGGGGCCTCAACCCGGCCGGACTCGCCGACGCCGTACGGGAGCTGGCGGACCGGGTCGGCGTGCCCGTACGGGTCGCGCACGTCGAGGGGGACGATCTGCTGGCCGCCGGGGACCGCGCCCGGTGGGGCGACGGGGTGCTCACCGCCAATGCCTACCTCGGCGGCGACGGCATCGCGGCGTGTCTGCGGGCCGGCGCCGACGTGGTGGTGACCGGGCGGGTCACCGATGCCGCGCTGGTCAGCGGTGCCGCGGCGGCCCACTTCGGGTGGGGGCCCGGCGACCTGGACGCGCTGGCCGGGGCGGTCGTCGCCGGGCACGTCCTGGAGTGCGGCACCCAGGCCACCGGCGGCAACTACAGCTTCTTCGGCGAGCACGACGTGCGCCGCCCCGGCTTCCCGCTCGCCGAGATCGCCGCCGACGGCACCGCCGTCATCACCAAACACCCCGGCACCGGCGGCGCCGTCACCACCGGCACCGTCACCGCCCAACTCCTCTACGAGACCGACGGCGCCCGCTACGCCGGACCGGACGTCACCGCCCGGCTCGACACCGTACGGCTGCACGGTGCCGGGCCCGACCGGGTGCGGATCGACGGGGTGCGCGGCGAGGCCCCGCCGCCCGCGCTGAAGGCGGGGCTGACCCGGCTCGGCGGCTGGCGCAACGAGGTCACCTTCGTCCTGACCGGGCTGGACGTCGAGGCCAAGGCGGCGCTGGTGCGCGGGCAGATGGCGGCGGCGTTCGAGGCGGCGGGCATCCGGCCCGCCGAGGTGCGGTGGACGCTGGCGCGCACCGATCACGCCGACGCGGCGGTCCAGGAGGAGGCGAGCGCGCTGCTGCGGCTCGTCGTCCGCGACCCGGACGAGACGGCCGTCGGCCGGGCGGTCAGCGGCGCCGCCGTCGAACTGGCGCTGGGCAGCTACCCCGGCTTCCACGTCACCGCGCCGCCCGGCAAGGGCGCCCCGTACGGCGTCTTCGAGGCGGTGGCCGTGGACCGCGCGGAGGCGGCGCATACGGCCGTGCTGCCCGACGGGACCCGGCACGCGGTGGCGCCGCCCGCCGCCACCCGGGAGCTGGTCCGGCTGCCCGACCCGGAGCCGCCCGCGCCGCTGGACGCCGGGCTGCCGGTCCGCCGGGCGCCGCTCGGCGCGGTCTGCGGCGCCCGCAGCGGCGACAAGGGCGGCTCCGCGAACGTCGGCGTATGGGCCCGGACGGAGACGGCGTGGCGGTGGCTCGCGCACACACTGACCGTCGAGAAATTCCGTGAACTCCTTCCAGAAACAGGTGAGTTGACCATCGACCGGCATCTGCTGCCGGGGCTCCGGTCGCTGAATTTCGTGGTCGAGGGGCTGCTGGGCGACGGCGTCGCCGCACAGGCCCGTTTCGATCCGCAGGCCAAGGCGGTGGGGGAGTGGCTGCGCTCCCGGCACCTGGAGATACCGGAGGTACTGCTATGAGCGTCCTGGCGACCGCACTCGACACGGCCGGCGCCGCGTACGCGCAGCGGCGTGCGGAGATGCTGGCGAAGCTCGCGGAGGTCGAGGAGGCGCACGGGCAGGCACTGGCGGGCGGCGGCGAGAAGTACCTCACCCGCCACCGGAAGCGCGGCAAGTTGCCCGCCCGCGAACGCATCGAGCTGCTGCTCGACCCGGACACGCCGTTCCTGGAGCTGTCGCCGCTCGCCGCCTGGGGCAGCGACTATGCGGTCGGTGCCGCGCTGGTCACCGGTATCGGCGTGGTCGAGGGCGTGGAGTGCCTGATCACCGCCAACGACCCGACGGTGCGCGGCGGCGCCTCCAACCCCTGGACGCTGAAGAAGGCGCTGCGCGCCCACGAGATCGCGTACGCCAACCGGCTCCCGGTGATCTCGCTCGTCGAGTCCGGCGGCGCCGATCTGCCGAGCCAGAAGGAGATCTTCATCCCGGGCGGGGCGCTCTTCAAGGACCTCACCCGGCTCTCCGCCGCCGGGATCCCGACCGTCGCCGTGGTCTTCGGCAACTCCACCGCGGGTGGCGCGTACGTCCCCGGCATGTCCGACCACGTGATCATGGTCAAGGAGCGCGCCAAGGTGTTCCTCGGCGGGCCGCCGCTGGTGAAGATGGCCACCGGCGAGGAGAGCGACGACGAATCGCTGGGCGGCGCCGAGATGCACGCCCGCACCTCCGGACTCGCCGACCACCTCGCGCTCGACGAACCGGACGCGCTGCGCCAGGCCCGCCGGGTCGTCGCCCGCCTCAACCGGCGCAAGGCGCACCCCGATCCGGCGCCCGCGCCGCCCCCGAAGTACGACGCCGAGGAACTGCTCGGCATCGTCCCCGGCGACCTCAAGGCGCCCTTCGATCCCGGCGAGGTCATCGCCCGGATCGTCGACGGCTCCGACTTCGACGCCTTCAAACCGCTCTACGGCACCAGCCTGACCTGCGGCTGGGCCACGCTGCACGGCTATCCCGTCGGCATCCTCGCCAACGCCCGCGGCGTGCTCTTCAGCGAGGAGTCCCAGAAGGCCGCCCAGTTCATCCAGCTCGCCAACCAGCGCGACATCCCGCTCCTCTTCCTCCACAACACCACCGGCTACATGGTCGGCAAGGAGTACGAGCAGGGCGGGATCATCAAGCACGGCGCGATGATGATCAACGCCGTCTCCAACTCGCAGGTGCCGCACCTCTCCGTCCTGATGGGCGCCTCGTACGGTGCCGGCCACTACGGCATGTGCGGACGCGCCTACGACCCCCGCTTCCTCTTCAGCTGGCCCACCGCCAAATCCGCCGTCATGGGCCCGCAACAACTCGCAGGGGTCCTGTCGATTGTCGCCCGCGCCTCCGCCGCCGCGAAGGGCCAGCCCTACGACGACGAGGCCGACGCCGGGCTGCGGGCGATGGTCGAGCAGCAGATCGAGGCGGAGTCGCTGCCGCTCTTCCTCTCCGGGCGGCTCTACGACGACGGCGTCATCGACCCCCGCGACACCCGCACCGTTCTCGGCCTGTGCCTGTCCGCCGTGCACACCGCGCCCGTCGAGGGCACGCGCGGCGGCTTCGGCGTCTTCCGGATGTGAGAGGTGAGAGGTGAGGCAGCAATGACCGATCGGACCCCAACGCCCCCTTCGTCCCTCACTCTTTCGGGCGTTCTCGTCGCCAACCGCGGTGAGATCGCGCGCCGAGTCTTCCGCACCTGCCGGGAACTGGGCCTGGCCACCGTCGCCGTGCACTCCGACACCGACGCCCACGCCCCGCACGTCCGCGAGGCCGACACCGCCGTCCGACTGCCGGGCGATGCCCCCGCCGACACCTATCTGCGCGGCGACCTGATCGTGAAAGCCGCCCTCGACGCGGGTGCCGACGCCGTCCACCCCGGCTACGGCTTCCTCTCCGAGAACGCCGCGTTCGCCGCCGCCGTCACCGACGCCGGGCTGACCTGGATCGGCCCGCCGCCCGAGGTGATCGAGGTGATGGCGTCCAAGACCCGTGCCAAGGAGCTGATGGCGGCGGCCGGGGTCCCGCTGCTCGAACCCGTCGATCCGGCCTCCGCCACCGAGGCTGACCTCCCGCTGCTGGTCAAGGCGGCGTCCGGCGGCGGCGGACGCGGGATGCGACTGGTCACGGAACTCTCCGCACTGGAAGGAGAGTTGGCGGCGGCGCGGGCGGAGGCCGCCGCCGCATTCGGGGACGGCGAGGTCTTCGTCGAGCCGTACGTCACCGGCGGCCGCCACGTCGAGGTGCAGATCCTCGCCGACGCGCACGGCGGCGTCTGGACCCTCGGCACCCGCGACTGCTCCCTCCAGCGCCGCCACCAGAAGGTCATCGAGGAGGCGCCCGCCCCCGGGCTCTCCGACGGGCTGCGCACCACGCTGCACGAGGCCGCCGCCCGCGCCGCCCGCGCCATCGGCTACCGCGGCGCCGGAACCGTCGAATTCCTCGTCTCCGCCGACGGCCGCGCCCACTTCCTGGAGATGAACACCCGCCTCCAGGTCGAACACCCCGTCACCGAGGAGATCTACCGCCTCGACCTCGTCGCCCTCCAACTCTCCGTCGCCGAGGGCCGCCCGCTGGACGCCGCGCCGCCGCTGCCCCGCGGCCACGCCGTCGAGGCCCGCCTCTACGCCGAGGACCCGGCGGCCGGCTGGCGGCCCGGCACCGGCCCGCTGCACCGCCTCGCCGTGCCCGGCGCCGTCCGTCTCGACTCCGGCGTCACCGACGGCTCCACGATCACCGCGCACTACGATCCGATGCTCGCCAAGGTCATCGCCTGGGCACCGACCCGCGCCGAGGCCGTCCGCCGCCTCGCCCACGCCCTCGAACGCACCCACGTCCACGGCCCGGTCACCAACCGCGACCTGCTGGTCCGCTCCCTGCGTCACCCCGCCTTCGCCACCACCGACGGCCTCGACACCGGCTTCTACGACCGCCACCTCGCCGAACTGACCGCCCGCGACGCGGCGTACGAGGCCCGCGTCCGCCTCGCCGCGCTCGCCGCCGCGCTCGCCGGTTCCCACGGCCGCTCCCGCTTCGGCGGCTTCCGCAACGTCCCCTCACAGCCGCAGGTCAAGACGTACGCGGCGGACGGGCCGGGCGGTGAGACGTACGAGATCCGCTACCGCCTGGTGCGCGGCACGCTGCACGCCGAGGGCTTCCCCGGCGTACGGCTGCTGGAGCACACGGCGGACGGCGCGGTCCTCGACGTGGACGGGCTGCGGCGGGAGTTCGCCGTGGCCCGCTACGGCGACCGGGTCCACGTCGACACCGCCACCGGCGGCCACGCCTTCACCGCGCTGCCCCGCTTCCCCGACCCCGCCGACCGCACCGAACCCGGTTCCCTGCTCGCACCGATGCCCGGCACCGTTGTCCGCCTCGCCCCCGGCCTCACCGAGGGCGACCGGGTCGAGGCCGGAACGCCGCTGCTCTGGCTGGAGGCGATGAAGATGGAACACACCGTCACCGCACCGGCCGCCGGGACGCTGACCAGCCTGCCGGTGAGCGTCGGCATGCAGGTCGAGGTCGGTGCGCTGCTCGCGGTCGTGGCGGATTGAGGTGCGCGCGGATGCCCGGCCGGGCCTGCACCCGCGCCCGGCCGGGCCCCGTATCTCGTCGCATCTCGTCGCATCTCGTACACCCCACACCCCACACCCCACACCTCACACCTCACATTCCACACCCCATACGTCTCACGTCTCACGTCTCACGTATCTCGCACGTCACCCACCGCACAGAGGGAGCCGCCATGAGCACCGCCCTGCGCAACTCCGTGATCGAGACCGAGGAACAGTGCGCCCTGCGCGCCGCCGTCGCCGCGCTCGGCAAGCGGTACGGCCGGGAGTACTTCACCCGCGTCGTCGCCGAGGGCCGTCACACCGACGAACTCTGGGCGGAGGCCGCCGGGCTCGGCTACCTCGGCGTCAACCTCCCCGAGGAGTACGGCGGCGGAGGCGGCGGAATCGTCGAACTCTCCCTCGTACTCGAAGAGTTGGGTGCCGCGGGCTGCCCGCTGCTGATGATGGTCGTCTCCCCGGCCATCTGCGGCACCGTCATCGCCCGCTTCGGCACCGACGAGCAGAAACGTGCCTGGCTGCCGGGGCTCGCCGACGGCAGCCGCACCATGGCCTTCGGCATCACCGAACCGGACGCCGGATCCAACTCCCACCGCATCACCACCACCGCCCGCCGCGACGGCACCGACTGGATACTCACCGGCCGCAAGGTCTTCGTCTCCGGCGTCGACATCGCCGACGCCACCCTCATCGTCGGCCGCACCGAGGACGCCCGTACGGGTCGCCTGAAGCCCTGTCTCTTCCTTGTCCCGCGCGACGCGCCCGGCTTCGGCCGCAGCCCCATCCCGATGGAACTCGCCGCCCCGGAGAAGCAGTTCGAGCTGGTCCTTGACGACGTCCGGCTGCCCGCCGACGCGCTCGTCGGCGACGAGGACGCCGGACTCCTCCAGCTCTTCGCCGGGCTCAACCCGGAACGCATCATGACCGCCGCGTTCGCCCTCGGCATGGGCCGCTACGCCCTCGAACGCGCCGTCGACTACGCCCGCACCCGGCAGGTCTGGAAGGACCCCATCGGCGCCCACCAGGCCATCGCCCACCCCCTCGCCCAGGCCCATATCGACCTGGAGTGCGCCCGCCTGATGACGCAGAAGGCCGCCCACCTCTACGACGCGGGGGACGACCTCGGCGCCGGGGAAGCCGCCAACATGGCGAAGTACGCCGCCGGGGAAGCCGCCGTCCGCGCCGTCGACCAGGCCGTGCACACCCTCGGCGGCAACGGCCTCACCCACGAGTACGGCCTCGCGTCCCTCATCACCGCCGCCCGCGTCGCGCGGATCGCCCCCGTCAGCCGGGAGATGATCCTGAACTACGTCTCCCACCAGACGCTGGGCCTCCCCAAGTCCTACTGAGTCCGCGCGCACCGGGGGACCGCAGGACCACCCCTCCCCGAGCGCGGCGCGAAGCGCCCCCCACACACGCCCGCGCCGCGCTCCGCCACGGAAGGAATCCCCGGCATGGCATCCCACGTGTTCCACAGCGACCACCCCCCGCTCACCCCCGTCAGCGAGCCGGTTCACTCCTACGTCCTGGCCGGTGCCGTCGCCCGGGGCGACCACCCCGCCCTGATCGACGCCACCGACGGCACCACCCTCGGCTACGCCCGCCTCGACCACCTCAGCCGCCGCCTCGCCGCCGGGCTCGCCGCGGCCGGTCTCGCCAAGGGCGACGTCCTCGCCCTGCACAGCCCGAACAGCGTCCTCTTCCCCGTCGTCTGCTACGCCGCCTGGCGCTGCGGCGCGGCCGTCACCACCGTCCACCCGCTCGCCACCGCCGAGGAGTTCGCCACCCAGCTCGCCGACTCCGGGGCCCGCCGCATCGTCACCGTCGCCGCCCTCCTCGACACCGCCCGGGACGCCGCCCGGAGAGCCGGCGGCATCGCCGAGATCCTGGTGAGCGACCGCGCCGACGGCCACCGCTCCGTCCTCGACCTCGCCGACACCACCGCCCCGGAGCCGGACGTCGCCCTCGACCCCGCCGCCGACCTCGCCGTCCTGCCGTACTCCTCCGGCACCACCGGCACCCCCAAGGGCGTGATGCTCACCCACCGCTCCGTCGCCACCAACCTCGCCCAGCTCGACGCGTTCCTCAGCAGCGGACCCGACGACCGTGTCCTCGCCGTGCTGCCGTTCTTCCACATGTACGGCCTCACCGCCCTGATGAACGCCCCGCTGCGCACCGGCGCCACCGTCGTCGTGCTGTCCCGCTTCGACCTGGAACATTTCCTCGACGCGCTCCAGCGGTACCGCGTCACCGCCGTCTACGCCGCGCCCCCGATGGTCCTCGCCCTCGCCAAACACCCCCTGGTGGACCGCTACGACCTCTCCTCCCTGAAGTACCTGATCTGCGCCGCCGCGCCGCTGGACGCCGCGCTCGCCGACGCCTGCGCCCGCCGCCTGGGCCTGACGGCCGTCCTCCAGGCGTACGGCATGACCGAACTCTCGCCCGCCAGCCACCTCGTGCCGCCCGGCGCCGAGGCCCCGGCCGGCACCGTCGGGCGTCTGCTGCCCGGCACCGAGATGCGGCTGGTGTCGCTCACCACCGGCGCGGACCTGCCGCCCGGCGAGGACGGCGAGATCGTGCTGCGCGGCCCGCAGGTGATGAAGGGTTACCTCGGCCGCCCCGAGGCCACCGACGCCCTGATCGACGCCGACGGCTGGCTGCACACCGGCGACATCGGCCGGATCGACGCCGACGGCTGGCTCTACGTCGTCGACCGCGTCAAGGAGCTGATCAAGTACAAGGGTTACCAGGTCGCCCCCGCAGACCTGGAGGCGTTGCTGCTCGCCCACGACGACATCGCCGACGCCGCCGTCATCGGCGTCACCGACACCGACGGCAACGAGATCCCCAAGGCGTACGTCGTCCGCCGCCCGGGGGCCGCCCTCGGCGCGGACGACGTTCTCACGTACGTTGCCGGACGAGTCGCCCCGTACAAGCGGGTGCGCCGCGTGGAGTTCACCGATACGGTGCCGCGCGCGGTGACCGGCAAGATCCTGCGGCGCGAACTGCGCGCCAGGGAAAGGAGTTCCACGGCCCGATGACCGACACCACGCCAGGCACCCCCCACGGCGCCGCGCCCCTGGACGGCGCCGCCCCGCTCGTCCACACCGCCCACGACCAGGGCGTCACGGGTGGCTCGCTCGTCCACACCGCCCACGACCGGGGCGTCACGGGTGGCTCGCTCGTCCGCACCGCCCACGACCGGGGCGTCACCACCCTCACGCTGGACTCCCCCCGCAACCGCAACGCGCTCTCCGTCCGCCTCGTCGGCGAGCTGCACGCCGCCCTCGCCGCGGCCGCCGCCGACGACGCCGCCCGCGCCGTCGTCCTCACCCACACCGGCACCACCTTCTGCGCCGGAGCCGACCTCACCGAGGCGACCGGCGGCGCCCCGACCGACGCGCCGCTGGGCCTGACCCGGCTGCTGCGCCAGGTCGTGGAGCTGCCCAAGCCGGTCGTCGCCCGCGTCACCGGGCACGTCCGCGCCGGGGGCACCGGGCTGCTCGGCGCCTGCGACATAGCGGTGGCCGGGCCCGGCGCCACCTTCGCCTTCACCGAGGCGCGCCTCGGACTCGCCCCGGCCGTCATCTCGATGCCGCTGCTGCCCCGCCTCGACGCGCGCGCCGCCGGGCGCTACTACCTCACCGGCGAACGGTTCGACGCCGCCGAGGCCGCCCGCATCGGCCTGGTCACCCTCGCCGCCGACGACGTCGACGCCGCCCTCGCCCCCCTGCTCGACGGCCTGCGCCAGGGCTCCCCGCAGGGCCTCGCCGCCTCGAAGGCGCTGGTCACCGCCGAGGTACTGCGCACCTTCGACCGCGACACCGAGCGGCTTGCCGCCGAGTCCGCACGGCTCTTCGCCTCCGCCGAGGCGCGCGAGGGCATGACCGCCTTCCTGGAGCGAAGGGCCCCGCGATGGGCACGGTGAACACCGCCCGCACCGCCAAGGCCCCCCAGCAGGAACGCAGCCGGGCCACCCGCCGCGGCCTGCTGGAGGCGGCGGTGGCCTGCCTGGCCGAACATGGCTGGGCGGGCTCCACCGTCGCCGTCGTCGCCGAACGCGCCGGGGTCTCCCGCGGCGCCGCCCAGCACCACTTCCCCACCCGCGAGGACCTGTTCACCGCCGCCGTCGAGCACGTCGCCGAGGAACGCTCGCAGGCGCTGCGTGACCTCTTCCCGGCGGGCACCGGCGCCGCCACCGACCGCCGCGCCGTCGTCGCCGCCGTCGTCGACCTCTACACCGGCCCGCTCTTCCGCGCCGCCCTCCACCTGTGGGTCGCCGCCTCCTACGAGGACCAACTCCGCGCCCGCGTCACGGAGTTGGAGGCACGGGTCGGCCGGGAGTCCCACCGCACCGCCGTCGACCTGCTCGGCGTCGACGAATCCGTCCCCGGCGTCCGCGAAACCGTCCAGGGCCTGCTGGACATGGCCCGCGGCCTGGGCCTGGCGACCCTGCTCAGCGATGACACGGTGCGGCGGGAACGGGTCGTCGACCAGTGGGCCGGGCTGCTGGACGCGGCGCTGGACTGAGCCGATGCCACGCGGCGGCCCGCACACCGGGAGCCGTCCCGGCGTGCGGCCCGCCGCGTGGCCGTAGAGGACGCCCGTACGGGCCGCGGCCCTTGGGGCAGGCCCCTACGGGAAGTGCCTTAAGGCATCGCCCCTGCGGGACGTGCCCCAGGGGCTTGCCCTACGGGCTCCCTCAGTGCGCCGCCGTGTCGAACCCCGAGATCTCCCGCGGATCCCGCGCCGCGGGCCCCACGTACCGGGCCGACGGCCGCACCAGCCGTCCGGTGCGCTTCTGCTCCAGGATGTGCGCGCTCCACCCGGCCGTGCGCGCACAGGTGAACATTGAGGTGAACATGTGCGCCGGGACCTCCGCGAAGTCCAGCGTGATCGCCGCCCAGAACTCCACATTCGTCGCCAGCACCCGGTCCGGACGCCGGTTGTGCAGCTCCTCCAGCGCCGCCTTCTCCAGCGCCTCGGCCACCTCGAAGCGGGGCGCGCCCAGCTCCTTCGCGGTCCGCCGCAGCACCCGCGCCCGCGGGTCCTCGGCCCGGTAGACGCGGTGCCCGAAGCCCATCAGCCGCTCCCCCTTGTCCAGGGCCTTGCGGACGTACGCCGCCGCGTCGCCGGTCCGCTCGATCTCCTCGATCATGCCGAGCACCCGCGACGGCGCCCCGCCGTGCAGCGGCCCCGACATCGCGCCGACCGCCCCCGACAGCGCCGCCGCCACATCCGCGCCGGTCGACGCGATGACCCGAGCGGTGAACGTCGACGCGTTCATGCCGTGCTCCGCCGCCGACGTCCAGTACGCGTCGACCGCCGCGACATGCCGGGGATCCGGCTCCCCGCGCCAGCGCCGCATGAACCGCTCCACGACGGTCTCCGCCGTGTCGATCTCCCGCTGCGGCACCATCGGCAGCCCCTGCCCGCGCGCCGACTGCGCCACGTACGACAGCGCCATCACCGCGGCGCGCGCCAGATCGTCGCGCGCCGTCCGCTCGTCGATGTCCAGCAGCGGTCTGAGCCCCCACACCGGCGCCAGCATCGACAGCGCCGACTGCACATCTACGCGGATGTCCCCGGAGTGCACCGGGATCGGGAACGGCTCGGCCGGCGGCAGCCCAGGGTCGAACGCCCCGTCCACCAGCAGACCCCACACCTTCCCGAACGACACGCTGCCGACGAGGTCTTCGATGTCGACGCCGCGGTAGCGCAGCGCGCCGCCCTCCTTGTCCGGTTCGGCGATCTCCGTCTCGAACGCGACGACACCCTCAAGTCCGGGTACGAATGCGGACATCTGGCGACTCCTCAAGGTACGGACGGCCCACGGTCGGTGACCGGTTGCCGTGCGGTCGGCTCGGTGTGCGGCGCCGGAACGGTTCCGCGGCTGCGCCCGGCAGCTCGCGGTCCGCGCCGGTCACCGGATGCCTCGCTAGGGCATGGTGATGCGGTTTCCCGCCCGGGGTGGACGGCCCTCGGACGCGGTACGGGTGGTGCGCTGCGCGGTCCGCGGGACGCGCGGCCCCGGCGATGGACGGCGGGGGCCCGTCGGTCCGTCGGTCCGGCGGTCCGGACACGATGGTCGCCGATGTACGAACCCCACACTGCACCGACCCGCAAGTTTGGTGCTTTCCCCATCTGCAAGGAAGCGTGACGTCCGGCACACTGGTCGATTCGCCTACGAGAGGGTTACGTCCGGGCGACGACGGGCAGACTTCCCGGCCCGCGCCCTGCCCCCGCGTGGGCCGATGCTGCAAGATGAGGCCGTGCACTCCGCCGACGCGCCTTCCCCCGATGCCCACGAAACCCTCGATCCCTCGTCGATGCGCGCCCATTACCGCGCCGAGGGGCTGACCGAGACCGAGCTGGCGGCCGAGCCGTACGCACAGTTCGCGCGCTGGTTCAAGGAAGCCGCCGCGGCCGGGATCCACGAGCCCAACGCCATGGTCGTCTCGACCGCCGACGCCGCAGGCCGCCCCAGCTCACGGACGGTGCTGCTGAAGGCATTCGACGACCGCGGCTTCGTGTTCTTCACCAACTACACCAGCCGCAAGGGCCGCGACCTCGCCGAGAACCCGCACCTGGCGCTGCTCTTCCCCTGGCATCCGCTGGCCCGTCAGGTCATCGTCACCGGCACCGCCGCCCGCATCGGCCGCGACGAGACCGCCGCCTACTTCCGCTCCCGCCCGCACGGCTCCCAACTCGGCGCCTGGGCCAGCGACCAGTCCGCGCCGATCGCCTCCCGCGCCGAACTGGAGGGCGCCTACGACGCGTTGGCAGCTCGCTACCCCGAGGGCGAGCAGGTCCCGGCGCCGCCCCACTGGGGTGGCTACCGCGTCACCGCCGAAACCGTCGAGTTCTGGCAGGGCCGCGAGAACCGCCTCCACGACCGCCTCCGCTATGTCCGCGCCACCACCGGCTGGACCGTGGAACGCCTCGCGCCGTGAGCCGGACGACCTGATCCCCGAAAAGGGCCCGCGTACAAGGAAAAGACCCCGCGCGGGGCCCGGAGAACGCAGACGACCCGTGGGCCGCTTCCGCCGCGCCGGGTGGCACGGCGACCGGTCGGACGAACCGGGGGCCCACGGGTCGGGTGACTGCTGGGATTGGCCGACGGCGCATCTGCAGTATGCGCGGGCCGGCGCTGCACTGGGTGTGAAGCGGCGGCCTAGGCCGCAGTCACCTCACGCGTCCGGTACGAAATCATCTGCCGAACCACCTCCCTTCTCGTGTGCACACCAGCCTAGAAAGGGGCCCCGCCCCGTACAAGCGAATTAATTCCCGCGACGCCCGGGGCGGCTGCGGCCCCCGGGACGCCGGCGTCGTCCCGGGGCGGCCCTACGGCGCGAACGGCCCCGGGATTTCCGCGAAGGGGGTGTGTGCTGCGTCACGTTCGAGTTGAATGTGCCCAGGTCCAGCACGCGCCACCGCGTCCGTAGGGGGTTCCAGTGGCCGCTTCGTACGGCTCCGCTTCGTACGGTTCCTCGGCGGAACACACCCCGGCCCCGGCCGCCGCGCCGCCCGGCCCGGTCGCGCCCGCCGGGGACACCGGGCTGCTCGCCGCCCTCCTCGACGGCATGGACGCCGCTCTCCTCGCCCTCGCCGCGGACGGCACGGTCACCCACTGGAACCACGAGGCCGAACAGCTCCTGGGCTGGCCCGCCGCCGAGGCCGTCGGCCGCCGCGGGCTGACCGGCTGGGCGGTCCGCGGCGAGGACGCGGACGCCACCGAGTCCGCCCTCCTCGCCGCGCTGCGCGCCCCCGGCCGTCAGGTGCACGACTACGCCCTGCTCACCAAGGACGGCCGCCGCGTCCTGGTCCGCGGCCAGACCTCCGTCGTCCCCGGCCCCGACGGCCGGGCCGCCGGGGTCTACTGCGTGTTCACCGCCGTACACGCCCAGATCGGACTGGAACGCTCCCTCGCCCTGAGCGAGGCGCTCGGCGACGACGCGCCCTGGGGTGTGGTCCTCGTCGACGCCGATCTGCGACCCGCCGTCGTCAACGCCCCCGCCGCCCGCGCCCTGGAATCCGGCCGGGACGCGCTTCTCGGCCGCACCCTCGGCGATCTGCTGGACCAGGGCGCCGAGGAGGTGGAGGCGGTGCTCCAGCACGTCCTGGCGGAGGGCGAGCCGCCCGGACTGAGCGATCTGTGGGTGACGCTGCGCGCCCCCGACGCCGTACGCCCCCGCCGCTGCTGGCGGAGCGGCTTCGTCCGCCTCACCTCCCCGCTCTCCGAGGAACCGGCACCGCTCGGCGTCGCCTGGCTCTTCCAGGACGTCACCGACGCCAAACAGGCCGAACAGGACGGCGCGCTGCTCCGCTTCCGCACCCAGCAGCTGCACCGCGCGGGCCGCGCCGCCGCCGACTGCCCCGACCCGCGGGAGGCGGCCGCCGTCCACCTCGACTACGCCTTGGCGGGCTTCGCCGACCACGCCCTGGTCGACGTCGTCACACCTGCGCCCGGCCGGGACGGCGGCGACGGGGGAGCCGGCGGGGACGGCGCCGCCCAGGACGACGCCGCCTCCGTACGCCTGCGGCGGGCCCTCGCCTCGCCCGCGGGATCCCCCGGCCCCTGCGCGACGCCGCAGCCGTCCGCGGTCCCCGTCGCGTACGCCGCCGGGCACCCGGCCCGCCAGGCCTACGCGCGCGGCGGCTCGGTACGGACGAGCGTGGGGGCGGCCGGCGACGACGGCTGGGCGGCGGCCCGCCGGTGGCCGGACGGCACGGTCCACGGGCTCTGCGTGGTGTTGCGCAGCCGCGCCCGCACCCTCGGCGTCGCGACCTTCCTGCGCACCCCGGCCCGCCGCCCCTTCGACCGCGCCGACGCCGCCTACGCGGAGGAGGTCGCCGCCCGGATCGCGGCGGCCCTGGACCTGGCGGCTTCGTCCGACGGCTGAACGGGGGTCGACACCCGGTGGCGGGTGCTGCTCCCCGGGGGCGTCGGTCCACCGCCACCGGGAGCGGTCCGCTTCCGGCGTATCCGGGGCACCGCCGGCGTATCCGGGTCACTGCCGCCGTATCCGGGTCACTGCCGGTAGAAGATCCGGTCCGCGTACTCCCGCATCACCCGGCCGTTCCACTCGTGGCCGCCGTCGACGTTGCCCGACCGCAGCAGCGGCGGTTCGATGCCCCGCTCGGCCAGCGCACCGGCGGCCGTCGCCACCGCCGCCTGCATGATCGCGCTGGTGACGACGGTGGAGGCGGGCGCGAACGGTGCGTCGGTCCCCGGGAGCCGCAGCTCCGCGTCGCCCATCGGGATACGGCTGTCGAGCACCAGGTCGCAGTGGTCCTTGAGGAAGGTGCCCGAGACGTGCCGGGAGGAGGTGGCGTCCGCGTAGGCGACCGACGTCAGGCCGATGACCTTTATGCCGAGCGCCCGCGCGTTCATCGCCATCTCGACGGGCAGTGCGTTCCGCCCGGAGAGCGAGATGATCACCAGCACGTCACCGGCCCGCAGCGGGCTGGTGTCCAGCACCGCGGCGGCCAGCCCGTCGACCCGCTCCAGCGCGCTGCCGAGCGTCGCGGGCCGGACGTCCACGCCCACCACCCCCGGCACGGACAGCAGGTTCATGATCGCGAGGCCGCCCGCCCGGTAGACGGTGTCCTGCGCGGGCAGCGAGGAGTGCCCGGCGCCGAACGAGAAGACCCGTCCGCCCGCCTCGACGGTATCGGCGATCAGCCGCCCGGCGGCGGCGATGGCGGGACCCCCGTCGTCACGCGCCTGCCGCAACAGCTCGATCGCGGCATCGAAGTACTGCCCGGCAAGCCGGTCGCTCTCAGCCATTCCCGCGGTCTCCCCCTCATCGCTGCTCATGGATTCCCCTCGCCCCGGTCCGGGCGCGAGCGCGCCGGACGGGGGGCGGCCGTGGCGCGGATCACGTTGCGGTCTGGACCAGTGCGCTGTCAATACGGCCGACGCGACAGCCCCCGGACGGCTTGTGTACGGCCCCGGGCGGCAGCCGCCGCGGGCGGAGGCGGCGCCGTTGTCGGTGGGATGCGTCAGAATTGAATCCAGGGCCACCCGCACGACACAGCTAGGGGCACGCATGTCCGGACTGATCGACACCACGGAGATGTATCTCCGCACCATCCTCGAACTCGAAGAGGAAGGTGTGGTCCCGATGCGTGCCCGGATCGCGGAGCGGCTCGAACAGAGCGGCCCCACGGTCAGCCAGACCGTGGCGCGCATGGAGCGGGACGGCCTGCTGTCCGTCGAGGGCGACCGGCATCTGGAGCTGACGGAGGAGGGCCGTCGGCTGGCGACGCGCGTGATGCGCAAGCACCGCCTCGCCGAATGCCTGCTCGTCGACGTCATCGGGCTGGAGTGGGAGCAGGTGCACGCCGAGGCGTGCCGCTGGGAGCACGTGATGAGCGAGGCGGTCGAGCGCCGCGTCGTCGAGCTGCTGCGCCACCCGACGGAGTCGCCGTACGGCAACCCGATCCCGGGCCTGGAGGAGCTGGGCGAGAAGGCGGAGGCCGATCCGTTCCTGGAGACCGGCATGGTCAGCCTCACCGAGCTGGACGCCGGCCCGGACGGCAAGACCGTCGTGGTCCGCCGCATCGGCGAGCCCATCCAGGCGGACGCCCAGCTCATGTACACGCTCCGGCGCGCCGGGGTCCAGCCCGGTGCGGTCGTCAGCGTGACCGAAGCCCCCGCCGGTGTCCTCGTCGGCAGCAGCGGCGAGGCGGCCGAGCTGGAGTCGGAGATCGCCGCCCACGTCTTCGTCGCGAAGCGCTGACCCACCACGCCGGGCGCCGGGGGTACCGGCGCGTCCGGCCGATGCCTTGCGCCCCGTGCTGTCGAGCACGGGGCGTCGGTGCGTGTGGTTGACGCCGCGTGCGCTCGCCGCCTTGCCCCTTCCGGGCCGTCGTCGCGACGCGGTTCCGGGGCGTTCGCCCGTCGCCGCTGACCCGGCCTTGCCACCCGGCGGCCGCCGTACGAAGCGCAGGGCGCGGGCCGCGTTGCAGCCCCGGGCCGGGCCCCCGTTTCCTCCGCCGATTTCCCCTCTTGACCGTTTCACTGCCCTGAGCTGCGCAGAGGCGGGGTGCCCCGGGCCGTGGCGGCTCCCGGGCGGGGCGGGCAGGGATGAGGAATTGCGCGAACCGGTGCGGAACGGCCGGGGACGTGTCACCCTTGGCGCCCACACGGATGCCCGCCGTGGTGTCGAACGGCACGCGGACGGGCCCGGTCCGGGCTGCGGCGGCCCGGTGCGGAACGGTACGGGGGAGCCGCGGTCTGACGGCTTCCGGGGGAGGAGGCGCGGGTGGGGGCAGCGGAACCTGACCGAACACGGCGAACGGCGGCGCGACACAGATCCTGCGAGGTCTCGGGGCCCCGGCGCTGCGAGCATCCGGGACCCCGCCTCCCCCAGCTCCCCCGTCAGGACCTGGAGCCCCGAGCTCTCAAGGTCCCGCGCTACGAACCCCCTGTCCGGCGGGATCCGTCCCCCCGTAGCTGTCTCCCCGTGCGGATCCCCGGCTATCCCTGCGCACTGTCACCCGAACGAGGGGACTTCCGCACGAGACCGTCGTATTCGAATGAAGATTCGATAATGTGGAGTGAGTCAAGGGACGAGTGGGGGTGCCAGGGCACATGGCGCGGCGCATCGAGGTGACGGGGGCCGGCGGAGTGCGGCTCGCGGCCTGGGAGTTCACCGACCCGCCCAAGGGCGACGGCGGGCCGGAGGGGGGCGAGCGGCGCCCCGGCGTCCTGCTGCTCCATGGCCTGATGGGGCGCGCGTCCCACTGGGCCGACACCGCCCGCTGGCTCGGCGCGCGGTATCGCGCGATCGCCCTCGACCAGCGGGGCCACGGCCGCAGCGAGAAGCCCGCCGACGGTACCTTCGACCGCGCCGCCTACGTCGAGGACGCGATAGCCGCCATCGAACAGCTCGGCCTCGCCCCCGTGACCGTCATCGGCCACGCCATGGGCGCACTGACGGCCTGGCAGCTCGCCGCCCGTCGGCCGGATCTGGTCGGCGCGCTGGTCATCTGCGACATGCGGGCCTCCGCGCTGGGCGCCGCCTCGCAGCACGAATGGGCCGAGTGGTTCGCCACCTGGCCGCTGCCCTTCGCCACGCTCGCGGACGTCCGCCGGTGGTTCGGCGAGGAGGATCCGTCGTTGGAGCGCCCCCGCCCGGCGCGCGGCGCGTTCTTCGCCGAGGTGATGGCCGAGCGCGCCGACGGCTGGCGCCCGGTCTTCTCCCGCCGCCAGATGCTCACCGCCCGCGAGACCTGGGTGACCGACGCCCACTGGGAAGCGCTGGCCGAGGTCCGCTGCCCCGCCCTCGTCGTCCGGGGCCAGGACGGCGAGCTGGGCCGCGCCGAGGCACAGGAGATGGTCCGCGTCCTGCCCGGCGGCAGCTACGCCGAGATACCCGACGCGGGCCATCTGCTGCCCTGGGAACACCCCGACGCCTGGCAGCGCGCCGTCGAGCCGTTTTTGCGGGCGGCGATACCGGGGTGAGGGGGCGGGGGCGCGGGCGGGCTGATGCCTGATGTCGCGTGCCTGGCGGACCGGCCGTTGGCCGTTGACCTCCGGCGGCCCGTCCGCCACTGCCTGGTGTCCGGCGGCCCGTCCGCTGCGTGTCGGTGCGTACGGCCGGTACAGCTGCCGTGCCCGGCTGGTGGCCCGGTCGTCGTCCGCCGTCCGCCGCTGCCGGGTCGATCCCTGGTCGCCAGCCCGCTGCCCGTTGTCGCGTACGGCCGGTACGGCACGCCATGCCCGGCCGGTGCGGGGGAGTTGGTGACCGGCAGCAGGAAGGCAGGCGGGAAGGGGGCCACCGGGGGGGGCAGGCGGGGAGGCGTAGGCGCGGGCCCACCTTGGGGGCCTGCGCGCCCCATGGCCTGCGCGCCCCATGGCCTGCGCGCCCCATGGCCTGCGCGCTCCACGGCCTGCGCGCCCCATGGCCTGCGCGCCCCATGGCCTGCGCGCTCCACGGCCTGCGCGCCCCATGGCCCGTCCCCGCCGAGGTGCTGGCCGCGCTCGCCGCGGAGGGCACCGGCACGGCCTTCGCCAACTGGCGGCCCGGCGCCGTCGCCTCCACCATCGCCACCCACGCCGCGCGCCTCTACGCGCTGCCGGCGGTCTGACCCGGGTCTCCTCGACGCCGGACGCGGCCCCGGAGCCGGAGAAGCGGATCTGCTCCGGCCGGTACCCGCCGTCACTCCCTACGAGGCGTCCAACGTACGGGTGAAGTCGCCGCGTTGGACGCGTGCGGCGAGGGAGTCGTCGGGTTCCCCGGAGAGCAGGGAGCCGTAGCCGGTGGCGGCCCAGAGGCTGTGCGCGGCGTCCACCTCGAAGTACGGGACCGGGCGGTCGCCCCTCCGGTCGGTGAGGACCTCGGGCGCCCGGCGGGACCGTATCGCGCGAACGCAGGACTCGCAGGCCGCCACCCGCAGTTCCTCGCGGCGGCCGAGCGGACGCCACGGCAGGAAGCGGGCGGCCGGTCCGTGCAGCGGGTGGAAGAAGCACAGGGGCAGCGGCGCCTCCTCGGTGCCGAGCGCGGCGCGGCCCTCGGCCAGCAGCGCGAACACGCCCGCCAGATCCGGCACGCCCCGCGCGCGGTCCAGCACCGTACCGGCCGCGGAGTACGCGTCGAGGGCACGCCCGACGGCCTGCGGATCGCCCTGTGCGGCGCGGGCCTCCTCGCCCAGCCGCACCACCTCCTCCGCCGCGCGGTCACGCAGCTCCGCCTCGTCGGCCCGCCGGGCGGCGGCGAAGACGGAACGCGGCAACGCGAACGGCGTGGCCAGATCCCGCACCCGGGCACGCCGCCGCCACAGCAGCCCCACCGCGCCGAGCAGCAGCAACGGCCCGGCCACCAGCGTGACAGCCCGGACCACGGGGGAGCCGGAGGGCTTCGAGTGCTCCGATGGCTCCGCGGCGCCCGGACCGTCGGACGTCGTGGACGGGGCAGGGGCGTTGAGGTCGGCGGTGGCCTTCTCGTACTCCTTCTCGCCATCGCCCGCCGCGATGATGTCGATGGCCCGCTCGACGCGGCGGGCCGTCCCCGCGCCCTCCATGTCGCTCTGGTGGAAGACGGCCGCCGCGGCCTGCTGCGCCTGATGGGCGCCGGTGGGCCATTCGCGGGCGGCGATGTCGTCGTGGAACTCGCCGAGCGTGATGATGATCGACGGATCGCTGCCCAACCGGTCGTGGACCACCTCCGCGAGCTGCGCGGGATCGCCGCCCCAGCTGTCCCCCTCGACCAGCGGCACCAGCACCACCCGGATCGGCAGATGTGTCCCGTGGATCCGCTCGGCCAGCCGCTGCCGCTCGGCCCCGCCGACCGCCGAGTCCAGCGACGGATCGACGTAGACGGGGGAGCGGTGCAGCGCGTCGGCGATCTTCTGCCCCGGGCTCCCGGCGGCGGCCCCCGGCGATGCGGCGCACCACACCAGGGCCAGCGCCGAGACGACGGCACCGGCCACGGCGGGCATCCGGCGGCGGGCACCCGCGCGGCGCGGCCGGCGGTGGCGAAGGTCAGTGAACACCGAAGTACTCCCGTACGTCGCGGGTGAGTTGATCGATCGCGGCGCCGTCGGCGAGCGCGGCCAGCGGCCCGGGAAGCTCGGCGTACGGCACCCGGTCCGCCCGGCCGCTGTCCGCTGCCGGGCCCAGCCGCAACACCGGCGCCGGGACGGTACGGCACCGCCCGCAGACCGGCAGCGACCGGGCGCGGCCGCCACCCGCCGGGGGTATACGGCGGGTGCCGCGCGCCGGGCCGTGCAGCGGATTGCGGTGGCACAGCCGCTCCGGCGCGGCGGGACCCTCGACGGCCGCCCGGCCGGAGCGGGCCAGCGCGACGGCGCACGCCAGGGAGGCGGGGGTGGCGTCCGCGTCGACCCGGGCGTCGCCGTCACCGTCGATGAGCAGGGCGGCGGCGTCCAGGCACTCCCAGGCCCGGCGGCGGGTCCGCTCCGGCAGGGCGTCGTGGGCGCCCAGCGCGGCGGTGAGGGCGTCGGCCTCCTGCCGGGCGGTGCGCCGCAACCACGCGAGGGACGGTTCGTCCGGTGCCTCGGACGCGGCCGGGACGCCGCCGGGCGCCGGGCCACCGGCCGTCCGGCGCCGCCCCACCGCACCGGCCAGCGCGCGTACCGCCGCCACCAGCCCGAGCAGCAGCGCCGCGAGGAACGTGCCGATCATCAGCCCCGGAGCGAAGTCCGCCGCGAACACACTGGGCAGCACCTTCTCCGCGACCGGGTCGGCCGCGGTCCCGGGGTCGTACGGCCGGTTGCCCGCCGAGTCCCGCGGGGCGTCGGCGACGTCGCCGAGCAGTGCGTCGAGCCGGTCGCCGAGGGTCCGGGTTTCGTGCAGCTCAGGGAGGACGAAGTGGCTTCTCGGCAGGGCGTACGCATTGATGGGCGCGCCGTAGTTGACGACGGAGAGGGTCTTCGCCAGCGGGTCGGCGAGGACGAACAGCGCGTCACGGTACAGGCGTTGGTGGAGCGCCTGGACGAGTATCTCGCGGTTACCGCCCGATTCGTCGTCGGTGACGCTGGGGACCGCGACGATCAGCACCGGGACGTCGAGCGCGGCGAGGCGCTTGTGCAGCCGGGTGCGCTCGGCGGAGCTCAGGACCGGTTCGCTCTCCGGGTCGGTGTAGAGGGGGTCGTGGCGCAGACCGGCGGTCACCCGCTCGACGCGGGAGCGCATATCGGCCGGGGTCGGGAGGGCGTCGTCGCCGTAGGAGCGGTCGGCGAAGAGGCGCGCGGCGGTGACGGCGAGCCCGCCCGCGAGGGCCACCGCCACGACCAGCAGCACCGTCACGGCCGGGGCCGGACGCCGCAGCCCGGCGAAGCGTCCCCGGGACGGCGGGTCGGCGGCGCCCTTCCGCGCCCGGTCCGCCGCACCGCCCTGCGGCGTGCGTCCCGGCGTGCGGCCCTCGGTGTCCTCGTCCGGTGCGTCGCCGGGTTTGCGGAGGGAGAGCGCGGGGGCGGCGGGACTCCGGGCGGCGCGCGGGCCGGGGACCGGTGATCCGCCGCGCGCCCGGCGCAGCCGGAGCCGACGGCGTACGTAGAGGCCCACCAGTACGACGGCGAGCGGGATTCCGGCGACCGCGATGCCCGTGACGAAGCTCTGGTTCTCCCGCTCGGTGGGGCCGGGGTGCAGCTTCGGCAACTCGGCGCCGCTGTCGGCCATGGCGCTGCCGGCCTCCGCCCGCTCATGGGCCCGCCCCGAGAGGAGGACGTCGACGAAGTGCTGGAATGTCTCGCGGGGCATCGCGTCGTACGGCAGCTCGTAGAGCGTGGCGCGGGCCGCGTCCCGGGCGCCGGGCACCTCCACGCCGTACGCCTGCACCTCCGGCATCCCAGGCCCGCTCAGCGCCACGTACAGACCGTCGCGCCCGAGCCGGTCGTGGACTCCGGCGAGGAACCCGGCGTCGCCGGCGCCCAGTGCGGTGTCGGGCAGAACCATGACGTACACGGGCACATGGAGCCGCGCGGCCTGCGCGGCGAAGAACGGGGCGCTGGAGCGGGGGGCTTCGCGCGGCACCTGGTCGCTGATGTACACGGGATCGCGGCGCAACTGATCGGCGAGGTACGCGGCCCTGCTGCGCCGGGTGTCCGCGCGGGAGGGCGCGGCAGGTGCCGTGCTCGCGGGGGACTTGGCCGCGGTGGCCTCGGCCGCGTGCCCGGGCAAGGCACGCTCCGCCGCGGGCCCGTGGTCCGTGCGTCCGGGAGCCGGCGACGACGGCTGTGCCACCGCGGGCGCGCCGCTCAGCAGCATCGCCAACCACCCCATGACCAGCATCAGCGCGCTTCGACGCATCGCCCCCACCCCCTCGTTCCGCATGACGTCCTGACGCTATCTCCCACGCGCGGACGCCGTCGGAGCCTGTGGACAACTATGGGTACACAGCGGCTCCAGGGCGTGGGTGGCGGCGTACAGGCCGGCAGCGGAGTACAGGCAGCGGCGTGCCGGAACGGGACGCCGGGCGGGCAACCGACCACCCCGCTCGGCGCCCCGCCCCCTCACCCCTTCTGCACCGCCGCCAAGATCTCCGGTACCCGCCGCACCACCAGAGGTGCCGCGATCCGCAGGCCCGCCTGGGCCATCGCCGTGCCGTAGACCACTCCGACCGGCAGGAGTATCCACAGCAGGCCGTGGTGGTCCGCCAGGTGGAGCCAGAGGGTCAGGGCCAGCAGCGGTGCGCTGAGGACCATGCCCGCCAGCAGGCCGCCGAAGAGGCTGAACCAGGCGATGGACGCCTGGCCCGGCCCGATGTTCTTGTTGCCGTCGGACGGGACGGAGTACGGGAAGAGCGTCGAGGTGAGCGCGCCCGTCGCCACCAGCGCGCCGAGCAGCGCCAGCGACAGCCCGTAGATCTCCACCAGCGACGACCAGGCGTCGAGGAACGCGACGGTGCCGACCACCACCACCGTGACGTACGGCACCGCCACCAGGAACAGCGCCAGGGCGCGGGCCCGTAGTTCGCGGTAGGCGTCGCGGGGCGTGGAGAGGGTGGCGGCGACCATCCAGAAGGCCGAGGTGTCCTGCCCGAACTGGTTGTACATCTGCATGCCGAGCAGCGCGGGCGCCACGAACGCGGTGTAGACCGTGCCGTTGCCCTGCGCCGCGTAGACGACCGGCACCAGCAGGCCCATGCCCAGCGACGTCGCCCAGCTCATCTTCGACTTCGGATCGCGCCAGGCGTAGCGGAGCGTCCGCAGCATGACCGCGCCCGTCCGGCCGTCCGGCAGCAGCCGGGTCAGGCCCCGCGCGCCGCCCTTCGCCGCGCGCCCGCCGTCCTTCTCGACCGCCTGGAGCGTCGACGCGTCGGGCGACGTCATCAGAGTGGTCAGCATCCGCTGCCACCACCACAGCAGCAGCACCAGCGCCAGCACGGTCAGCGTCAGCCCGACGGCGGCCCGGCACCAGGCGCCCTGGCCCGCATCCGCCACGGCGCTCATCGCCGACGCCGGGGGCACCCAGCGCAGCACCTCACCGACCGGCTCCAGGACGGACAACCCGTCGGGCCGCCCCAGCTTCTGCGCGCCGATGTTGACGACCTGCCCGCCGAGCGCGACGAACAGGCCGCCCAGCACCGCCAGATCCCGGCCCCGGCGGCTCGTCAGCAGCCGTATCGACGCGGTGGCGACGGCCCGCGCCAGCGCCACGCAGACCAGCACCACCAGGGGCACGGCGCACACCGCGACGACCGTGGCGGCCGTGCCGTCGGCGACCGCGACGGCCGCGCCGGTGGCCAGCGCGAGGGTGGCGAACGGCCCGATGCCCACCAGCGACGCCGTCAGCAGCGCCACGATCAACGGGCGGGGCCGCAGCGGCAGCATCACCAGCCGCGTCGGGTCCAGCGTCTCGTCGCCGGACGGGAAGAACAGCGGCATGA
Source organism: Streptomyces sp. NPDC059080 (assembly GCF_042739975.1). NCBI lineage: Bacteria > Bacillati > Actinomycetota > Actinomycetes > Kitasatosporales > Streptomycetaceae > Streptomyces > Streptomyces sp. NPDC059080. The sequence continues at coordinate 11,266 of NZ_JBHYGX010000042.1, read as the reverse complement.
CGGCCCAGCCCAGCGTCAGGAACCCGGTGAGCAGCACCACCAGCGCGTCGACGTGCGCCACCCCGCGCAGCAGCACCAGCCCCGTGGCCGCCCCGGCGGCGCACACCACGCCCACCAGGATCGACGCGACGTAGGCGGCGGCGCGGCCCGGCGAGCGGCGCAGCCCGTTGCGGAGCAGAGCGAGCTTCAGGCGGACGAACAGCGGCGTCAGCGCGGGCGAGGCCGTCTGTCCCGGGGCGCCCGGTGCGAATCCGGCACTCATCGGGAGCCGCCCCCCAGCCAGTCGAGGTTCTGCCCGGCGCGGGTGCGCTGACCGGCGCCGACCAGCTCCAGGAACGCCTCCTGGAGCGATGGCGCGTCGCCCCGCACCTCGGCGATCGGGCCGTCTGCCCGGATTCGTCCGGCGGCGATCACCGCGACCCAGTCGCAGAGCGATTCGACCAGCTCCATCACATGGCTGGAGAAGATCACCGTCGCCCCAGAGGAGGTGTACCGCTCCAGGACGCCGCGGATGGTCTGCGCCGACACCGGATCGACGCCCTCGAACGGCTCGTCCAGGAAGAGGATTTCGGGGTTGTGCAGCAGCGCGGCGGCCAGCCCGATCTTTTTGCGCATACCGGTGGAGTAGTCGACGACCAGTTTGTGCTGCGCACCGGACAGGCCGAGGATGTCCAGCAGCTGATCGGCGCGTTTGTCGGTCTCGGTGCCGGTCAGCCCGCGCAACCGGCCCATGTAGCCGAGGAGTTCACGGCCCGACAGGCGCTCGAAGAGTCGCAGGCCCTCGGGCAGCACCCCGATCCGGGACTTGACGGCCACCGGGTCGTGCCACACGTCGTGCCCGCCGATGCGGACCTCACCGGAATCCGGCCGCAGCAGCCCGGTGACCATGGACAGCGTGGTGGTCTTGCCGGCGCCGTTCGGCCCCACCAGGCCGATGAAGCGGCCCGCGGGCAGCGTCAGATCGATACCGGCCACCGCGGTCTGCGTCCCGAAGCGCTTGGTCAGCCCGCGGATCTGCACCGCCGGCACGCCTTCGGGCGTCCCGCCCTTCGCCGGCGCGGCCACCGTCTCCCCGCCGCCCCGCTCGGTCGGCTCCCCGCTCTTCCCCGTTCCGTTCGCCACCGGTCCAGCCTTTCGACGTCCCCGCAGAGGCCGGTCGGCCCCCGTCCTCCTTCACGATACGGACCGGGACTGACAGCGGGCCGGGACCGCCCGCCGACGGCGACGAACGGCGGCTGGTCCCGTGGGCCCTGCCGTATGAATGGCCCCGGGGCGACCCATACCGCCCGGAGGGACCGGAAAGAGGGACGGGAGAAACGCGTGTCCCGGGCGCACCTACCGGCACGTGGGGCGCATGGAGGCATCGACGGGGGCGCGAAGCGGTGGTGAGCCGGGTGCGGGGTAGCGACCCGCCCGCCGGGGCGAGCAGGATCGCGGCGTGCGGACCGTGGGGGCGAAGGGCCGTGGAGAGCACCGGGACGCACCCGGCGCCGCGGCGCCCCGTGCGGACGCCGTCGTCACCCGGACTCCGCGCACCTGACGCACCCGCCCGCACCGCACACTTCACCCGTATCGCCGGTTTCCGGAATCTCCCGGATATCCGGGAATAAGCGGGGAATTGACCACAACCAATCACTCCGAACGGCGTTCATCGGTGAACGCACAGCCGCAACAGGGGGTACCAACATGGCCGCAAGGCCACTCGTCGCTCGCCAGCCCAACGAGCGGCTTCAGGCGCTGATCCAGGAAGCCGCCTGCTCCAACGCGGGTCTGGCCCGCCGCGTCAACATGTGCGGCGCCGAACACGGCCTCGATCTGCGCTACGACAAGACCTCGGTGGCCCGGTGGCTGCGCGGGCAACAGCCGCGCGGCCGCGCGCCCGCCGTCATCGCGGAGTCCCTGGGGCGCAAGCTCGGCCGCACGGTCACCATCGACGAGATCGGCATGGCGGACGGCAAGAACCTCGCGTCCGGTGTGGGGCTGCAGTTCTCCCCGACCGTGCTCGGCGCGATCGAGCAGGTCAGCGAGTTGTGGCGGAGCGATGTCGGGCGGCGTGACTTCCTGAACGGCTCCTCCGTCGCCGCCTCGGCGCTGGTCGAGCCCAGCCGCGACTGGCTGATCACCGGGGCTGACCCCCAGGTGGCGCGCAGCGCGGGCGCCCGGGTGGGGCGCGCCGATGTGGAGGCGGTGCGCGCCATGACCACGGCGCTCGGCGACCTCGACCACCGCTTCGGCGGCGGCCACGTCCGGCCGGTCGTCGTGCACTACCTCAACAGCGTCGTCTCCGGGCTGCTCGCCGGGTCCTACCGGGAGTCCGTGGGGCGGGAACTCTTCGCCGCCGTCGCGCGGTTGACCGAACTCGGCGGCTACATGGCCGTCGACACCGGGCAGCCCGGTCTCGCGCAGCGCTACTACATCCAGGCGCTCCGCCTCGCGCAGGCCGCCGACGACCGCGCGTACGGCGGCTACGTACTCGCCGCGAGCATGAGCCACCTCGCCGCCGAACTGGGCACCCCCCGCGAGATCGCCCAGCTCGCGCGGGCCGCGCAGGAGGGCGCGCGGGGCCGGATCACCCCGCGCGCCGAGGCGATGTTCTGCGCTGCGGAGGCGCGCGGCCATGCGCTCATGGGGGACGGCCGGGCCTTCCAGTCGGTGGCCGCCCGCGCGCTGACCGCGATGGAACGCGCCGAGGCGGAGGGCGACGCGGGCGACGACCCGGACTGGATCGGCCACTTCGACCGGGCCTATCTCGCCGACGAACTCGCCCACTGCCACCGCGATCTGGGGCAGGCCGCCGCCGCCGAGGAGCAGGCCCGTCTGGCGCTCCAGGGCCATCCGCGCACCCGGGTGCGCCGCCGCGCGATCGGCATGGTGCTGCTGGCCGGGGCTCAGGTGCAGCAGCGCGAGGTCGAACAGGGCTGCCACACCGCCACCGAGGCCGCGGAGTTGCTCGGCGAACTGCGCTCGCACCGGGGTGTGGAGTACCTCGACGACTTCCGGCAGCGCGTCGAGCCGTACCGGGACGAGCCGGTGGTGCGGGAGTTCGGCGCGCGGCTGGAGTTGCGCGTCGCGGTGTGAGGACGCCGGGCCCCGGGACGGGTCCGCGGTGCCGCGCCTGGTGCGTGGTGCCGCGGGCCCGTTCTGCGTAGGCGTCAACGGGTCGGAGAAATGCGGCGAATGTGTGGATCTGTGGCACCGGTGCCCCGGGGGCGTGTGGTGCGTTCCCCGGGGGCGCCGGTCCGGCCGCTGTCTCAGTGGCGGGCGGCGGGGGTGACCAGGGGACGTGGTCGAACACGTCGGCGAACCGGTAGCGTGAGCCGACGATTCCGTAGGTCTGCAGAGGTAGGAGTCCCGGTGACGCAGAGCGGACAGGGCCACGACCCGCAGAATGCTGCGGGCGGTCCCGCGCGAGAAGGTGTGGTGCTGCCCGCGGGCGGCGAGGTATGGACGCCCGCCCAGCAGGCCGCACCCCCGGCCGGGCAGCCCTGGGGGCAGCCCTGGGGCCCCGACCAGCAGAGCCCACAGGTGTACGGTCACTCCCCGGAGCAGTCTCAGGGGCAGATATCCGGGCAGTATCCGGGTCCGCCCCAGGGCTTCGGCCAGGGCCAGGCCCCGACGCACGGCCAGGGGCTGCCCCCGCAGCAGCCCCCGCAGGCCCAGCAGCCCCAGAGCTACGGGCCGGGCCAGCCGTCGCAGCAGCCCCAGCCGTACGCGCAGCCTCAGCAGGCCCCGGCGTTCCCGCCTCCGCCGCAGGGGCAGCCGCCGATGCCGCCCGCCGCGCCCCGGCACGGGTCCGGCCAGCTGCCACCCGCCGTGTCGGACGCCGAGGAGACGGCGCTGATCCCGGCGTTCGGCATGCCCGGCGCGCTGCCGCCCGAGGGCGCCGCGGCCGCCCCGGGGCGGCATGGCCGGACCGGGCAGCTGGTGAAGGCCGCCCCGCAGCCGGCCGCGCCGCTGCCGCCCGTCGCGGGCGACGTGGACTCCACCACCGTGCTGCCGCCGGTCGGCGCGCAGCCCATGCCCGGTGCCGCGTCGCTGCCGCCCGAGACGGCGGGCCGCCCCGAGACGCCCGGCGAGTCGACCCAGATGCTCCGCAGCATCAAGCCGCCCCGTAACCGCGCGGCCGCGCCGCCCGCCGCCCCCGGGGACTCCGAGGCGACCCAGCTGATCCCGCCGATCGGCGCCGGGCCCCCCGCGCCGCAGCCCGGTGCGCCCTTCGGCGCGCAGCCCGGTGGCGCGGAGCGGCCCACCCCGGCCGAGTTCGATGGCCTGTTCCGCGCCGACTCCGGTGGAGCCGCCCCGCCCCCGGCCCCCGACGCCACCGCCCAGCTGCCGCGCTTCGACGACCAGGCCCCGCCGCCGTACGGCCTGGGGGGCGGTCAGCACGGCTTCCCGCCCGGTGGCCACGGCGCACAGCCGGGGTACAACAACGCGCCGGGCGGCGGTCGGCGCCGGAGCCCGGCCGTGATCATCGGCATCGTCGTGGTGGCGCTCGCGGGCGCCGGGCTCGGTCTGGGCTGGGCGCTCAGCGGCGACGACGAGACGAAGAAGGGGGAGCCCAAGGCCAATGCGGCCGATGCGGCTCCCAAGGACACCGTGCCGCCGTCGCCGACCGTCGACCCGGCCGCGGAGCAGGCCAAGAAGCTGGACGCGCTGCTCGGCGACAGCAACAACAGCCGGTCCTCCGTGATCAACGCCGTCCGGGACATCGGCAACTGCGACAACCTCCCGGGCGCGGCGAAGAACCTCAAGGACGCCGCCAACCAGCGCAATCAGCTGGTCAGCCGCCTCCAGGGGCTGCCCCTCGACCAGCTCCCGCAGCATGCCGAGCTGACCGCCGCCCTGACCACCGCGTGGAAGTCGTCGGCAGCCGCCGACAACCACTACGCGGCGTGGGCCGGTCAGGTCGCCGGGAAGCATGGCTGCCACAAGGGCCACGCCCGTAACACCGGCCACACCGCCCAGGGCACCGCGGCCAGCGGCGCGGCCACCAAGGCCAAGGAGCAGGCGGCCGGTCTCTGGAACCCGATCGCCCAGAAGTATGGCCTGCGGACGCACCAGGCGGGCGACCTCTGAGCCCTTGGCCGGGCCATCGGGCCGGTGCGCGTCGAGCCACCGGCCGGGGCCGCCGGGCGCTTCCCGGCACCCGGTGAGCCCCGTCCGGCCGCGGCCCCCGGGAGCGCCCGCGTAGGTCCCGCGCCCGTTTCCGTACGCCCCCGGCGCCCGTTCCCGCGGGCGCGCCCCCTATCTGTCCGTGCGCCGCCGCTCCAGCGTCCCGGTGACGTTCACGAAACCGTCGGACGCGGCGAGGACCTGGCCGTTCGCGACTGTCTGGTACATCACCATCCCGTTCACGATCCGCGGGAAGTCCTGCACGGCGAGCATGTCCTCCGCACGCCACCGCAGCTTCGGTGTCAGCCCGCCGGTGTCCACCGGGTGCTTCCCCTGGTCCAGCACCTTCTGGAGCGCGTACGGGGTGATCTCGTCCACCCCGTCCGCGTCGAGCTGTTCCACCATCGCGCGCAGCACCGTGTACGCGATCCACGTGGTCTGGACGCCCTGGTCGGCCGGGTCGACGCGGTTGTCGCCGAAGGCGTGCGCGTTGATGACCTTGCGCATCGGGTTCCACCGGGGATCCCCGGCGGCCGGGTACCAGCCGGTGAGCAGCGCGCCCTCCAGCGGTCCGGAGCGGCCGCCGGTGCGGTTGACCAGCGCCTGCCCGACGCTGCCCAGCACCGAGGCGACATGCACCTTCGGGCTCTGCCGCTGCAACCGCCGGAAGGAGTCGAAGAAGGCGTCGGTGTGGTCGCCCAGCGACGCCGTCACACAGGAGCCCGGCGCCTCGCCGCCGTAAGCCGCCATCCCGTAGCGCACGGGGTCGGCGCCGACGGCGTCCAGCGCCCGCTGCACCTCGGCCGAGTAGTCCGTACCGTCCTCGGGCGCCCGGATGTCGGTCACTGGTGACCGGCGGCCCTGCTGAAGGCCGGAGTCGAGGAGGGAGGGCATCTGGTCGCCCTCGATGGTGTCGGGCCGCACCAGGGCGACGCGGTCGCAGTCGCGCGCCAGCTGGCGGCCGTTCCCGGCGAGCAGCGACGCCTGACCGCCGTTGACCGGGTACGACAGCGGGCTCTCGAACTCCTCGTCGGAGGCGCCGTAGCCGCCTATGTACGGGACGCCCTTGACCTCCAGCGGCGACATGAACGACCGGCCGAACTGGCTGTAGGAGCCGACGACCGCGACCGCGCCCTCGTCGACCGCGCGCTGCGCGCAGCGGGTCGCGCCCACCGGGTCGTTGTGGTCGTTGCAGGTCAGGACCTTGAGCCGGTGACCGGCGAGGCCGCCCGAGGCGTTGACCCAGCGGGCGTACGTCTGCGCCATCGCCGGCATACCGGGCATGTTGGTGGCGCTGGTGCCCTCCGGGGCCCAGGTCATCACCGTGATCGGCGCCTTCTGCGCGGACGCGGTGCCCGGCAGCGAGCCGCAGCCCGTGAGCAGCGACGCCATCGCCGCCGTACCGGCCGCCCACCGGGCGGCGGTCCGTGCGGAGGAGGTCGGGAAGGGGCGGGAGGAGGGGCGGCGCCGTCCGGTCATGGTTGGGGAGCCTCGCGGCCCGCCCGAAACGCGTGAGTGATTCCAGGCCAGCGGAGGGTGACGGTGAGGTGAAATCCGGGGGGCGATAGGTGATCGGGAACAAGGAACGTACGATCGAATACTGTGCAAGGTTCGGAGAAGTCTTCCCGTCGCGGCCGCCGCTCGACCACCATGGACGGCATGCCACACAACGACATGCCGTGGTGGCGCTGGCGCAGTAATGCGCGCTCCGCGCTGCACATGCTCTCCGATCCCGGATTCCACCAGGACACCTGGCTGGCCGGTCGCCCCGGGTACGGAGACGTGACCGACGCCGTCTACCGGCTCGTCGAGGACACCTGGCTGGACAACTGGTCCGCGGAGAAATACGTCGGCACGATCTTCCGCGACGCCCAGGAGGCGGCGCTCGTCGACGCCACCGTGCTGCGGGTGCTGCGGATCATGCACCAGGTCGGCGCGGACTCACCCGTCACCGCGTACGTCGAGCACCCCGCCTGGCCCGAGGCGGTCCGTGCGGCGCGCGAGGCGCATGTCCGGCTGGCTCGGGCGGACGGCGACGATCCAGACGCGCCGCCGTTGTCGCTGGAGGCGTTGGCGCAGCTGACCGGTGGTGCCGCGGTCGGCGCCTGAGCCGACGGGACGCCCAGGGGGTATCCGGGTATGCGACCCTATGAGGTCATGAGCGAGTCGCAGTCCTCCATGCCCGGTCCGAACGACGGGTCCGTCCCCAGCGGTTCCGACCAGGGCCGTCCCATCGACCAGTACGTCCTGACGCTGTCCTGCCCGGACAAGCCGGGCATCGTGCACGCCGTGTCCAGCTTCCTGTTCATGACGGGCTGCAACATCGAGGACAGTCAGCAGTTCGGCGACCGCGACACCGGGCTGTTCTTCATGCGCGTGCACTTCAGCGCGGACGCCCCGGACAGTGTGGAGGAGCTGCGCGCCAGCTTCGCCGCCGTCGGCGACTCGTTCCGGATGGACTGGCAGATCCACCGCGCCGACGAGAAGATGCGCATCGTCCTGATGGTGTCGAAGTTCGGCCACTGCCTCAACGACCTGCTGTTCCGCTCCCGGATAGGGGCGCTGTCGGTCGAGATCGCCGCGGTCGTCTCCAACCACACCGACTTCGCCGAGCTGGTCGCCTCGTACGGCATCGCCTTCCACCACATCCCGGTGACCAGGGCGACCAAGGCGCAGGCCGAGGCGGAGCTGCTGGAGCTGGTCCGGGCCGAGCGGGTCGAGCTGGTGGTGCTGGCGCGCTACATGCAGGTGCTCTCCGACGATCTGTGCACAGCGCTGTCCGGCCGCATCATCAACATCCACCACTCCTTCCTCCCGAGCTTCAAGGGCGCCAGGCCGTACCACCAGGCGTACGCCCGCGGGGTGAAGCTCATCGGCGCCACCGCCCACTACGTCACCGCCGATCTCGACGAGGGCCCGATCATCGAGCAGGAGGTCGAGCGGGTCGGCCACGGCGTCACCCCCGACCAACTGGTCGCCATCGGCCGGGACGTGGAGTGCCAGGCGCTGGCCCGCGCGGTGAAGTGGCACAGCGAACGCCGGGTGCTGCTCAACGGCACCCGGACGATCGTGTTCGCCTAGCCGTCCGACGGGCGCGCCCCCGGCCCGCCCGGTGACCGCCTCCCTTTCCCGCTCAGAGGCGGGAGCCCGCTCGGAGACGGGAGCCCACTCAGAGATGGAGCCTGCTCAGAGACGGGAGCCCACTCCGAGATGGAGCCTGCTCAGAGACGGGAGAGGGAGGCGGTGGCGTAGAGGACGTCGCGGACCGCCTCGCGTTCGCCGTCCGAACCGGCGGCGGCCTCGTCCGGGACGATGTGCCCGGCCGCCAGCTGGCAGAACTCCTCGCCGTCGAGCGCGAGATGGGCCACGGTGTGCTCCGGCGAGCCGACCGCCGCCGGGGAGTCCAGCGCTATGTACCAGTGGCCGCCGCCGTCGCCCTCGATCTCCAGATGGAGCGTCCGGCCCGGGGAACCGGCCACCACCAGCTCCCGGGGCGGCCCGGCGAGCCCGGCCTGGCGGCGGCGGGCGAGTGCACGGGGCAGCAGCCGGGCGGCGAGATCCACCAGGCTGTGCAGATGACCGGCAGCCGGGCCCTTGTGCGGATAGGCGACCGCGTCGGCGATGTCACCGGCGTGCAGCCAGCAGCCGAAGGCGCGGTCGAGGAAGGCGTCGCGCAGCGGCAGCCGGACCGGCCCGTACGGCACCGCGAGGTCGCCCACCCCGCCGCCCGCGAACGAGGCCGTACGGATCAGCGCATGGCTCTGCTCCCGCCACGGCCGGTGGAGGGCGGGCGTCCGGGGCGCCTCGCCGACGGTGCGCCACAGGGCGCGGGTGCGGTCACCGGGCCCCGCGGTTCCGGCGGGCGCGGCGTCACCGAGCGGATCGGGCAGGCCCAGGGACGCGGCGACCAGGCCGTCGACCGCCAGCAGATGCCCGAGGACTCCGGCGGCGGTGGTCTCGCGGTGCACCGGGCGCTCGCCGTCGAACCACCGCAGTCGCACCGGGGCGCGCCATTCGGCGTCGCCCATGTCCCGCAGCAGGGCGTCCAGCTTGGCGGTCTCCGCGTCGTACGGCGCGGCCCACTCGGGCACCGGGATACGCGCCGGGCGGCGGCCCAGGCAGCCCTCCAGGACACGGGAGCGCAGTAACGGATCGAGGTCGAGGTTGTCGGCGGGGTGGAGCAGGCCGACAGCGTCCCGTAGCCGCAGCGCCTCGTCGGCGCAGGAGGCGCAGTCGGTGAGGTGTGTCTCGACGGCGGCGGTCTCCTCGGCCGGGCAGGCGGCCAGCGCCCACGCACCGAGCAGCGACGTCAGCACGCGGTGCGGCAGCTCGGGCCGCCCGTCACCGGGGCGGGCGGCGTCACCGGGGGCCGCCGGGGCGCCCGGGGGAGGGCCGTGGGCGGGCGCGGGTCTCGTGGGGCCCGGCTCCGGTGCGGCGCGCTCCGGGGGCGGGCTGTCGGGCAGCGGGCCGTGGTCCTCGGCCGCGGTGCGCGGGGACGGTATCCGGGGCCGGGCCGCGGGCGGACCTGGGGTGGCGTCGGTGCCGGGCGGCTCGCCGGGGCCGTCGTGGCGCGGTGGGTACGCGTCCTCGCAGCCGTACCCCTCCCATTTCTCCGGGCCGTTCACCGGGGCCCTCCGTTTCCTTCGCCGGGCCCGCCGGGCGGCAGCTTCTGGTGATGGGCGGTGGACAGGAGCTGCAGGCCGAGGCGGAGCCTGCGGCGGGCCTCGTCCGCGGTGACGCCCAGGTCGGCGGCGGTCTGGCGGTAGTCGCGCCGCTGGAAGTAGGCCAGCTTCAGGGCGTCGCGCAGCGGGGCGGGCATGGAGGTGACGATGTAGTCGGCGCGGGCGGCGGTGGAGGCGTCCTGGATCTTCCGCTCGACCGCGGCGGGCGCGGCCCCGTCGTCCCGGGCGAGGGCGGCTTCGTTCTGGCGCAGCCGGTGGACGGCCTGGCGCTGGGTGAGCGTGGCGACCCAGGAGCGCAGCGAGCCCTGCTTGGGGTCGTAGGCGTCCGGGTTCTCCCAGACGTAGCCGAAGACCTCGCGGGTGACGCGGTCGGCGGCGTCCTCGTCACCGAGGACGCGGTGGGCGAGGCTGTGGACGAGCGAGGCGAAGCGGTCGTACAGCTCGCCGAGCGCGGCGGCCTCGCCGCGGGCGAGCCGCTGCTGCATCCGTCTGTCCCCGCGTGGTGGTGCGTCCCTCGCCATCTGCCCCTGCCCCGTCCTGCACAGCCGTCGTACGGACCGCTCGTGGCGCGGCCGGACGCGCCGTCGTGCGGTCGATTCCTTGCCCGCCGTCCGCCCGCGTGGGCGGGACGCGCCATCGAATGTAGTCGGGGGGTCCGACACCGCACGCTTCTTTGCGGCAAACCGCCCCGGAACAAGGGTGCGGATGGTAAGGGAGTCGTCACTTTGGGGTGGGAATGCCCGGTCAGGCGCGTTCGAAGAAGATCGTTCCCGCCCAATTCGGAGAATGCGTTACCGGGGTGTGACCGAAATTCGGCAAAGAGTGACCGCGCGCTGGGCATAGCCTTGGACGGGAACGGCCCAGTGCGCCACGCATTCCGCAGTGTTTCAGGGGAGAGAGGCCGGGCAGTCGAGCCGAGGAAGGGTGCGTTCCGGATATGTCCCGGAGCATCCGGTCCGCAAGCGAGCGAAGGGCTTCGAGCGCGTGTCGTTGAAGGTGGCAGAAGACGAACAGGGCCGGTGGGCCGTCCTCCAGGTATCCGGCGAGATGGACCTGGTGACCTCGCCCGCGGTGCGCCAGCACGTCCACGACGCGGTGGCCGACGGCCGGCGGAACGTCGTCCTCGACCTGTCCGAGGTCCGGTTCTGCGACTCCAGCGGCGTCGGCGTGCTCATCGCCGCCCGCCGCCTGATGCGCTCCTGTCAGGGCCGTCTCCGGCTGATCCTCCCCGCCCAGGGGGCCGTCGACGGCTCGCACGTCAACCGCGTCCTCGCCGCCCTCGGCGTCCGCCGCCTCTTCGAGGTCTACCCGGACCTGCACACCGCCGTGGACGAGACCGCCGCCCCGCTCTCGGCCTGAGCCCGGCGCCCTGGGTGACGCGCCCCCGGGGCGTGCTTACGGACATTGGTCAGCGCCTCCTGGACGGTACGGAACGCCGCCCGCTCCACCGTCTGCGTACCCCGTGCGCCCGC
>NZ_JBHYGX010000041.1:42657-53881 GCF_042739975.1 Streptomyces sp. NPDC059080 | reverse complement strand
AGCGAGTATTTCCTTGGGGCAGCCATGGTCGTAGGTCCTCTCATGAGTCCCATCTGACCCTCTGTCAGCTCCCTCCGCATCTCGGGGGAACCTCACGGCCACGCCTCGCGATCGTGCGTGGCCACAGCTTGGCTGCATGCCTGAACGAACCGGTCGTAGACGCTGGCGCGATCCTCTCGGCGGCCATGCCTGACGACCGTGATCGGGCTCGACGCCGCACGGGCCGCATTGGCGAGCTGTGCGAGGGCCCGGCCTGATAACCCACTCACCGGATCGGTCATGACCGGGACTACAGCGGGCCACGGTGCCTAGCTTCCGTGCCACAGATTAGGAGCCCGCGACACGCCCAAAAGTGCCGATCCGCCTAACTTTTCCGGAGCTACTTTCCGTGACGGCGACGGAGCCAAGACGAACCCACCGCCACACTGCGCTAGTTCGGATAAGATCAGCTCGGCGCGCTCGGCCTGGTCCTCAACGCCATCGTGATCTGTTATCTGGGGCGGCCGGAGGCCGTCCGCTACGCAGTACGAGTGGACTTCCGGGTGTGTACTGTCCGCTGTCGCGGACGGCGTATCCGGGGTGCGTACGTTACGGCTCGTGACGACCGTAGCCAATCTCTCGGGGTTCCGTACGCAACGCCTCACTCTCAGTACTGGCGAGCGGACCTGGACCGTGCTGGGTCGGGACCACCGCGTGGTGGAGCCGGCGGAGGAGTACCTGGAGTACCTGCGGGCGCAGAGGGTCTCGCCGAACACGGTCAAGTCCTACGGCCGGGCGCTGGCGCTGTGGTGGCAGTACCTCGACGTGTTCGGGCTGGCCTGGGACGCGGTGACGCTGGAGGACTTCGGGGCCTTCCTGACCTGGCTGCGGACCGGCGAAGGCCCGGAGGTCACCGCGCTCGATCCGGGGCAGGCCAGGTTCGCGGAGTCGACGGTCGCGGTGCGCCTGCGGGCCGTGCTCTCCTGCTACACCTACCACGAGCTCAACGGGGTCGATGTCGGACGGCAGTTGCACCGGATCACCCACGGCCGGAGCGGCAATTACAGGCCGTTCCTGGAGCACATCGCCCGCCGCAAGGGTCGTCGGCGGACCACGATCCGTGTCCGGCAGAAACGGGCCGCCGCCCCGCCCACACTCACTCCGCGGCAGATCGACCGGATCTGCGATGCCTGCGCGTACTGGGATAACGAGGCCCGTGAGTGGCGGGGGTCCGTACGCAACCGACTGCTGTGGGCCCTGCTGGCCGAGTCCGGACTCCGCCTGGGAGAAGCGCTCGGGCTGCAGCACCGCGACTGGCACACCGGCCGGGACGACACCCCGTTCATCGAGGTCGTCGCCCGTGAGCACCAGCACGAGGTCCGCGCCAAGAGCGGCTACCGACGCCTGTATGTCTCCGACGAGGTCGACCGGCTCTACGGCGAGTATGTCTGGCAGCTGTGCGAGACCGGCGCCGACCTGGTCACCGACGACTTCGATGCCTCGTACGTCTTCGTCAACCTCGACCGCGAGCCCCGGTTCGCCCCGTGGAAGCCCGACAGCGTCTACGACCTGGTGGACCGGCTCCGCCGCGAGCTCGCCGGGCAGGTCCCGGAGGGCTGGACGCCGCACTGGTTCCGGCACAGCCATGCCACAGCGCTGCTTCTGTCCGGAGTCCCGATGCACGTGGTCAGCCGCAGACTCGGCCACGCCGACGTGCAGACCACGATGAACACGTATGCCCACGTCACCGAGGACGCCGAGCTGCGGGCCGTGGCCGACTGGGCCAAACTCACCGCCAGTTGGCGGGCCGCTCTGGATACCGAACCGATCGGACCATGCTGATGAGCGCCAAGCTCCTGCTGGAGAACATGCGGGACACTTCCGGCTACTTCCAGCAAGACGTGCTGGACAGCGCGTGGGCTGCCGTCCCGGAGCGGTTCCGCACCGTCGATCTGGCCTCGGACGGCCTGGAGCCCACGGATCTCGGCGCCTTCACGCTGGGCAAGCACCAGCACAGCTTCCGGCTCCGCTTCTTCCTGCTGCCCGCTCCGATGGACCGCGAGATGGCCTGGTGCTGCTGGCGCCTCGTCGAACTCGGCGGCCGAGTCCCGGTCGGATCCTTGCAGTCACTGATCAACTCACTGGCCCGGGCGGTGGAGGACCGGCCGGACCTGCGCGGCTCACTGATGCGACGCACCCCGCGCGAGTGGGAGCGGTCCCTGGCCGCGGCCTACGCCCGGCACTACGGCCGCCTGCCCGGCAAGGGCTGGGGCCTCAACACCGGGACCGTGCTGCGGCGTTACTACCAGATGCTGTGGACCGCCTACGACCAGCGCCCCTGGTGGCAACGCGAGGTCTGGGACCCCGTGCTGGACCCGCGGATCCCGCTACGGGCCCACGAACCGATGGGCGACCACAGCCTGTACTTCCAGTCCCTCCAGCCGCTCTGGCTACGGCACGGCTTCCAGTGGTACCTCAAGGTCTGCCTGGAGACCGGGGACCTGACCTGGACCACCGCCCGGGCCCAGCGGTCAGGGATCCAGGCCTTCGGAGACTGGATCACCGGCCAGCACCCCGCCCCTCCCACCTGGCTGCGCGATGACCCCGCCGCGGTCAGGGCGTTCATGCTGGACTACCTCAGCCACGTCCGCGCCCAGACCGCCAGGTCAGGGCCGAACCGGGGCAAGCCGCTCTCGGCGCTGCGCGTGAACGACATCATCACCGACGTCGAGAAGTTCTACGCGCACATGACCGACCACCGCGAGACGGCAGCCCGGGTACTGGAGGAACCGGCCTGGCTGCGGCTGACCCCCTACCACGCCATCCTCTGGCGCCACGGGGAGAAAGGGCGGCCCGCGGTCCAGCCGGAGCGCTGGGAGGTCATCGACGACACCGCGTTCTCCCAGATCATGGCCAACCTCCACCTGCTCGGCGCCCCGGTCGAGGAAGGCGGGTTCGGCGACGAGCAGGTCATGCGGATCATGATGCTCCAGGCCCGCCTCGGCCGACGGATCAGCGAGATCCGGATGCTCGACCGTGACCCGCTGTCCGCGCTGAACCAGCTCACCCGACCCGACGAGCAGGACGCCGCCGACGGCGCCTTCGTCGCCAAACTGCGCTACCAGCAGACGAAGATCGAGCAGGCGCCGGACACCATCCTCGTCGACGCCGAGGTCGTCGCCATCATCCGCGCCCAGCAGCAGTGGGCCGACACCCACCTCAGGCCCCGCTGGGCGGCGGGCGCGAACCCCAAGTACCTCTTCCTGGCCCACAAGATGAACCGGCACGCCGACAAGCACTACCCCGTCGAGCGCATCCACCAGACGCTGTCCGAGTTCGCGCGCCGCCTCGGCATCCGCGACAGCGCCGGACGGCTGGTCGACTTCAACCGCACCCACCGCTTCCGGCACACCAAAGCCACCAGCCTCCTCAACGCCGGTGTCCCGCTGCACGTCGTCCAGCGCTACTTCGGACACCTGTCACCGACCATGCTGATGCACTACGCGCAGACCCTCGCTGAGACCCACGAGCGGGAGTTCCTGCGCTACCGGAAGATCACCGCCGACGCCCGGGAGCTGTCCACCGACCCGCGCGACCTCTACGACATGCTGGAACTCGACAAACGCACCGACCGCATCCTGCCCAACGGCCTGTGTCTGCTGCCGCCCCGTCAGGCATGCGCGAAGGGCAACGCCTGCCTGACCTGCGACAAGTTCGCCACAGACGCCACCTTCCTGCCCGAACTCACCACCCAGCAACAACGCACTGCCCAACTCATCGACGAACGGCAGAACGCGTTCACGGCCCGGACCGGACAGCCGATGAGCGAGGAAAACGTCTGGCTCGCCGGACGCCGCCAGGAACAGGACGCCCTCGGACGCATCATCCTCAAGCTGGAACAGACCCGCCTCGCAGACAGGCCCCCGCAGGCCGTCCGCGGAGCCGGCGTCGACGCCCGCACCGACGCGATCACCCGCAGCCAGGACGGGAGCTGACCAGCATGCGCGGCAACCCCGACAACCTCCGCCAGGCCGCCGCCCGCAAGAGCGCCGCCGCCCAGGCCCGCGCCGAGAAGGGCCTGCGCGAGATGATCCGCCGCGGACAGCCCATCACCTTCCGCGGCCTCGCCCAGACCGCCGACGTCTCACTCGACTTCCTCTACCGCTGCACCGAACTCCGCCGACGCGTCGAACAGCTCCGGGACCAGCAGCGAAGCCATCCGCCTCGGCCGGCCGCGCAGCCGCCTGACGACTCTCCCAGCAGCGTCGTACGCACCCTCACCGCCCAGCTCGCCGAGTTCAAGCAACGGCACCGCGACGAGGTTCAGGCCCTGCGGCACGCCCTCGAAGCGGCCCAGAGTGAGAACCTCGAACTTCGGCGCCGCCTCGGCCCCCGGCACACTGCCCGCCCCGAGACCTCCTGACATCGCTCTCGTGCGGAGGCACGGCCTCAGTGTGGCGCCGTGACCGCAGCGCCCCGGATCCGCTCGATCTCGGCGGTCGGAAATGGTGTTCGCTTACTCTCGGTGAGCAGGCGGCGGCGGAACTCGCCCATGACGACGGCGGTCCGGGCATGCCGGTCGATGATCGCGGCGATCTCGGGCGGGACGTCACCGGGCTGGTGGCCGGCGATCCACTCACGCAGGAACGCCTCGTGTTCCATACCGCCGCGCAGGCGCTCGGGCAGGTGGTGGCGGAGGAGATGCCGCGCGGTGTGGCAGTGGTCGTAGGCGAGATGGTTTGAGAGGAACTCGACCTCGACCGCTGACAGTTCGAAGCTGGAGCTCAGGGCGAGTCCGAAGTCCGCGAAGTAGAGCAGCCGGCCGTCGGTCAGGACATTGGCGAAGTGGGCGTCGAAGTGGGCCAGCCCGTGCGAGCTCATGAAGGCGGTCCCCCTAGCCAGAGCCTCCTCCACCCACGGATAAGGCGAGCCCTCCTCGCTCTCCACACCTTCCCGGCGGTCGTCCAGCCACGCGGCGAGCGTCTGCGGCACGTGTTCCAGGAAGAGCACCAGGCTGGACGAAGACCGGCCGATGGCCTCCAGCCGCTTGCGCACCGCTGATGAGCCCTCCCAGTGCGCGACCGCCCCCTCGATGCCCCCGAACTCGTCGGCGAACCCCTCGGGAGGGGAGTCGGGCAGGATGCGCCAGTGGTACATCAGGGGAAAGCCCTCGTACTCATTCCCGAGGACCCAGTGAGTCGTCATTGTGTGCACGGCCAGCTCCCGCCAGGCCCCGAACCCCGCCGAGCCCACCCCGTACTGGTAGAACATCGGCAGCCCGAAGAGATTCGCCGTCGACCGCACGTTCTCCGGTCGCCACTCCAGCTGCGTCAAGGGGACCCGCTTGACGAACACCCGCGTCCCGTCGATGTCCAGCTCCGCCAACCGGCCCCCGATGCCTGACCCGAGTGAGCTGGCAGCAGCCACCACCTCGCCGAGCCGACGGTCGCTCAGCAGGGACAGGCGCGTGGCCACGGTCCCATAAGTCGCGAGCCGCCCGGCATACCGCGGGTCTGGGTGCTGCATCGTGGACTCCTCGGTGCCCCGAACCGGGGCGTCGGTGATCTCGCGAACGTGATCGACCATATCCGCCGGGGCCTTCCCGGCAAGTCCTCGAAGCCGCCCAAGAGTGAGGGCCCCGGCGCTGCCTCGGCCCTCGACACATCTCCCGCTCCAGACCCTTTGACGCCGATCTCTTACGGACGCGACCGCAAGTGCTCTACCTGCACGAACACCAGCCGTTCACCCCTTTGCCCCAGATACGCTCTGGACGACGAAGTACATCGACGCCGCCGTCGCCCAGCTTCGCGCCGAAGGCCACGAGATCCGAGACGAGGACATCGCCCGCCTGTCGCCGCTCAAGCACCGCAACCTGAACCTGCTCGGCCGCTACAGCTTCACCGCCTCCACCCCGGACGCCGGCGCCCTGCGCCCGCTGCGCGACCCGGACGCCCCAGAACTGGACGAAGACGACGACGGCGGGCAGGAGTGAGTATCAGGAGCCGATCGGATCAATCCGTGACGGGAAGGCACTCGGCGAGCAGGGCGACGATGTCACGCCAGGCTCGCTGTGCGTGCCGTGGGTGGTAGCCGACGCCGGGACGCACGGTGTGGTCGACCGGTGGGTGGTGGAAGGCGTGAAGGGCTCCTCCGTAGACCGCGAGGCGCCAGTCGACGCCCGCGGCCTGCATCTCTGCGGTGAACGCCTCCCGTTGCGCGGGCGGCATGATCGGGTCTTCCGACCCGACCCCGGCCCATACCGGGCAGCGAATGCGTGCCGCCTCGCCCGGTCGGCCCGTGGTCAGTGCGTTGACTGTCCCAATCGCGCGCAGGTCGACGCCATCGCGACCGAGTTCCAGTGCGACTGCGCCCCCGGTGCCGTAGCCGACGGCGGCGGTCCGGTCGGGGTCGGCCCGTGATTCGGCACGCAACACGTTGAGCGCGGCGTGACCGATTCCTCGCATGCGGTCGGGATCGGCGAGCAGCGGCATGCAACGGGCCAACATTTCCTCTGGGTCTTCCAAATAGCGTCCGCCGTGGAGGTCGAAGGCCAGCGCCACGTACCCCAGCTCGGCCAGAGCCTCGGCCCGCCGGCGCTCGACATCGCTGAGCCCCGTCCCCTCGGGTCCGATCAGGACTGCGGGCCGGCGCTCGGCACCGGCCGGGAGCGCGAGGTATCCGATCATCGTCAGGTTGTCGGCCGGGTATTCGACCGTACGGGTTGTTACCGTCGTCATGCGACTGGACGGTAATGACCGTTGCGCCCGCTCGGGGTGGTGTTCACCGATGGCAGACAGCAGCCTGTCCACCTCGCTGTCGCAGGTCCGCCAGCATCACTGCGACGTCTATCTCGCGGCTGCCTCGCGCAGTGCCACCGACCCTGACCGGCTGCTGTCGCCCGCGACCACGGTGGCGATGGTTCGCATTCCACAGTTCCTCGTCCTCTATGCAGAGATCCTCAGCGATTGCTACCAGCCGGGCTTCGCCCCGTGGCCGGGCCGCAGCGCGGACGAGGTCACGGGATATGTACACAGTGACGAGAACCGGGTGCCGCCGGTCCCGGACACCCTGTTGCGGCCTCTGCTGGCGAACTGTCTGTACTTGCTGGAGACGATCGGCCCGCTGCTGGTGGCCGAGGCGGCCGCGGCCCGCGCTGCCGACCAGCATGAGGCCGCCTCGCGGCGGGGCCTGCTGGTCACTGAGGTCGATAGCCTGCGCGAGGTCATCGAGCGACGGCGAGAGACCGGGCTTCCCGCTGCACGGGCCGCGGAAGCAACCATCACTCAGCGCTTGAAGCGCGGATGGGACCCGGGCGACCCGCTCCTGCACATGTCGTGGCATCCGCTCGTCGTTCAGGCGGCGGGGGCCATGGGGCACCGCAGGGACCTGGAGACTCTCCGTCCCGAACTGGAACGGTGGGTGAGTGAGTGCGGCCTTCAGCAGCCCTGGTGCCGCGATGCGGCACCGGTGCCCCGTCCCGATGACGGCACCCCGGTGCCTTGGACTCTGCCGATGGCCCGACACCAACTGGACGCCATGGTCTATGTCGTCACCTCGGCTGCCTACTTCCTCACCTCAGCGCTTTGCGGGATGCGTTCCTCGGAGTTGGCGGAACTGACGAGCGGCTGCCGCCAGCAAGAAGAACGGCCCGGTGGCCGCACCCGCTACCGTTTGCTCTCCCGCCGCATCAAGGGCGAGGCGTTCGGGGGGCCGGGGACGCGTGGGTGGTCACCGAAGACGTGCACCAGGCCATCGCCATCGTCGAAGCCCTCACCGGCGCCGCCCCGGGTGAGCGGCTGTTCGCCAAGGCATCCAACAACAGCGGTCGCCGCTATACGGCCCTGCGTTCCTGGGTGAACGGCGAGTACGGACAGCGGCTCGGACTGGAGCCCATCCCCGACGGCCCGGTCAATCCCCGAGCCCTGCGGCGCACGCTCGCGATGGCCATCGCCCAGCGCCCGCACGGCCTGATGGCCGTAAAACTGCACCTCAAGCATGTCAGCGTCGCCACAGCCGAGGGCTATGCCGACCCTCGGGAATTGCATCAGACAGGCGAGAAGTCGCAGGTCGCCTGCTCACGGAGAGAGCCTGACCGACTCCGAGGCTACTACGACCTAGCTGCCTGAGCAGGGAGTTTGCCACCACGATCCCATCTAATGCAATATCTGCCCTCCAGAAGGGATGGTCTGGAGTGGTGCATCAGCAGAAGGTGACTCTCGCTGGGTCGGCTCGCATGGAGCTTGTCTCCGGTGTGGTTCAGCTGCGTCCGGAGGATGCGATGTTCGACGCGATGCTGCGGGACGCAAGGGAGCCCTCGCCGCCTACCGTGATGCCACCCTCTTCAAGGTCATCTACGGCTGGGGACTTCGCCGGACCGAGACGTCCAAGCTGGACGTGGTCGACTTCGGGCGGAACCCGAAAGCCCGCCGGTTCGGCCGGTACGGCACGCTCAACGTCCGCTACGGCAAGGCGAAGAAGGGCCAGCCGCCGCGGCGCCGGAATGTGCTGTCGGTGATGGACTGGGCCGTCGAGGCGCTCGCGGACTACGTCGAGAACGCCCGCCCGCGCTTCGGATTCCCCGACCGCCCGGCTCTCTGGATCACCGAACGCGGCGGACGCCTCCAGCCCGGCTCTATCAACGACCGGTTCGAGGCATACCGCGACGCCCTAAAGCTCCCAAAAGACCTACTTCCGCACTCAATCCGCCATTCATATGTCACACATTTGACCGAAGGCGGAGTAGATAGACGATTTATTCAACAGCAAGTCGGTCACGAGTGCGACAGCTCCACGGCCATCTACACGCACGTCAGCGACGACTTCATGAACACTGCCTTGAGCAAGGCCCTGGCCCCGGCATTCGCCGGCGTCTGACGAGGAAGGACCGACATGAACGAAGCAGTCAAAGCTGAGGTCCTGGCGGAACTCGACGCGCTGCGGCGCGCGAGCGGTGTCGCCGCCGGCCACGCCGACCTGGTGCGCGAGTACTCGGCGGATGGCTCGGAGTGCCGGATCGTCTTCGCCGGCCTGGCGGACGGCGAGGTCGTGGAACTGGTCCGCGGAGAGCGGGAGCTCGCCCGGTCCGGCGGCTACACCCTGGAGTGGAAAGTCTACGGCCACGACAGGCAGCAGGGCCTGGCTGCCGCGCTCGAAGCAGCGGGCTTCGAGCCCGACGAGGAGGAGCAGGTGCTGATGCTCCCGGTCGCCGAGGCATCATCGGCCCTCTTCGACACCTCGGGCTACGAGGTGCGGCAGGTGACCGACGGCGCCGAGCTCGACGACTACGCCGAGATCTCCCGCCAGATCGGTCGGCGTAACGCGGACGAGGAGCGTCGGCAGCTGGCTCGGCTGCTCGAAGAGCAGCCTGACGCGATGAGCGTGCACATCGCCTATGCCCAGGGCGAGCCGGTCTCCTGCGGACGGGTCTACTTCCAGGCTGGCAGCCCGTTCGCCGAGCTGGCGGGCGCCCGGACCAAGACGACCCACCGTCGGCAGGGCTTCTTCACCGCAGTGGTCGGCTCCCGGCTGCGGCAGGCCCGGGAGCGCGGCTGCGGGCTGCTGGTCACCGATGCGCTGCCCACCTCTGAACCGATCCTGCGCAAGCGCGGCTTCGAGGTGGTCACCTCCACCCGGCCGTACATCTTCGAGCCGGACAACTGAGCGCCTTGGTACGCCGTCCGGAAGACGCGGACCCGGCGGAAGTCGGCCCAGAGGAACCGGGCCCGGCACTCGCGGGCCAACGAGAGGGAGGAACCCGATGATGGTCGCCAAGCTCGACTACCACTGGCACCTACGCAAGGTCATGGCGGACCGCGGGATGTTCTCCACCACCGACCTCATCCCGCCGCTGAAGGAACGCGGCATCAGCCTGTCGTCGAGCCAGGTCTACCGGCTCGTCGTCGAGCGGCCCGAACGCCTCAGCCTGAAGATCCTCATGGCCCTGCTCGACATCCTCGACTGCACCATGGACGACCTCATCGAGCCCATCGCCGTGACCGGCTCCGCGAAGAAGCCGAAGAAGGCCGCCGCAGGCGGGACTTCGGTCTCCGAAGGAGTCGGCGACCTGAGGCCCCGGCGGGCCCGCATCAGCGGAGTCGACCGGTGACAGGTCTCGCCGGGGAAGTCCTCGCGGATCCGGTCGGCCTGGTCGTGCGGCTGATCGGGAACGTCGAAAAGCACCTGCCCGCCGAGCGCGTCCGCGACATCGTCCTCACGGTCGTACGCGCACGAGCCGGCCGCCGCAGCCTCGCCCAGGCACTGCACGACGACCCGTCACTGTTGCGGACCGGTCGGCCACCGGCGCCCTACTGCGTCGCGAAACTGCTGATGGCCCTGAACGAGGCCGGCGCCCAGGACGTCGCACTGCCCCGATGCGGCGAGTGCGGCCGCGCATGCGGCTACGTCGGCAGCAGCAAAGGTGGGCACTGGGGCTGTTCGCGCTGCTTCGACAAGCCCGCTGTCTGCGCGGGATGCCATGAAGACCGACGCCCTCGGCCTCACCACCGTCACGCTCCTCGCTGTCCCGGCCTGCTCCACCGACGTCGCCGGAGCCAAGCCGCACACCGCCTCCTCGGCCCCCACCGGGCAGCCGCACTCAGCCGCTCAGGACGCCGCCCCGCTGTCCTCGGCCGCGTCGGAAACTCGCCTGCTCGACGAGCACGACCTCGGCAGCGGCTACCTGCACATGCCGGAGCGTCCCTCCCGGCACGACGACGTCACCGTGCTCGGCTGCCCGGCCTTGAACGAGCTGGGGGGCGATGCGGCGACCGGCGGCTCGCTCACGTTCCCGCGCAAGGCGAAGGCCACCATCACCTACGCCGGCAGCAGCAACTCGGAGGTCACCGAGGAGCTGTACAGCGACAGCGCCGAGAAGCTGTCCAACGGCATCAGCCGGGTCTTCAACGCCATGACCGGGTGCCCTACCTATCGGGTCGTCGCGGGTGGTACCGCGGTCGACATGGCCTCGCAGAAGCTGACCGCACCCCACCAGCTCGGTGACGAGCAGTGGAGCCAGCTTCTGACGTTCACCACCGGCAGGCACAGCAGCGTGGTCCAGCAGACTGCGATCCGCACCGGCAACATACTGGTGATCGTCTCCGGCGCACCGGCCCTCGTCGACCGTCACCTCGACAAGGCTCTCGACAAGGCGACCTCCAGCTGACCGGCCCACAACGTGGGGGGGGGGGGGGGCCCCGGGCGGGGGGGGGGGGCGCGCGCGGGGGCTGGTGGGGGTGTGGTGTGTGTA
>NZ_JBHYGX010000041.1:0-42647 GCF_042739975.1 Streptomyces sp. NPDC059080 | reverse complement strand
GTCTCCTCCGCGCTCCCCTGACACACCCAACCCACCACCCCCCTATCAACCACCAACCCCCCCCAACCCCCGCCCCCCCCACCCTTTTGCCCGCCCCCCCCCCGGGGGGCGGGGCCCCCCCCCCACGTTCGCGCATGTGCGTTCTGTATCCGAGCAGCCAGAAGCCTGGCCCTCCGCTCGGGAGAGGCCGGGTTTCGTACGTCATACCGATGGCTTTATTCACGGGTCATGGCAGTCAGTCACCACGTCACGGAAGTTGAGCCAGAACCCGAGTTTTGACAGCACTGCGGTTCTTACTGGGACAGCATTGGGATGCTCCTGGTGAAAGGTGCTGTTCATGCCGCAGATGTCGAAGCTTCGGCCGTTCCGCGTCGCAGCCGGTTTCCAGTACGGCGTGCACGAGCGCGGGTAGGGCGTACGTCTGCGTCTTGGATCCCGGGCCGGTGACTCCCTCCGGGGGGGCTTCTCCGGCGCTCTGCGAAGTCCTTCGCCGGGCAGTCACAGTCCGGGCCCCGAGTTTTCCCCAGTGCAGAGGGGGGCTGCCCCCACCATCGACCGGCCCGCTGCCAGGATGGTCCGGCAGGCATCGCACAACGAGGCTGAATGCATACGGATCCACCAAGCGAAAAGGGAACCCTCTGTGTTCAGCTTCACGCCGCTGCGCCGCCGCACCGCCCGCACGGCTGCCGTCGGCGCTCTCGCCGCCGCGGCCTGCGCCACCGTCATGGCAGGCAGCGCCGGAGCCATCGTCAACGGGTCGGACTCCACCGAGAGCTACCCGTTCATGGCGACCATCCCGGAGTCGGCCCCCGAGCACGGTCTGCACGACGGGAACTGCGGGGCGTCGCTGATCGATCGGCAGTGGGTACTGACGGCGGCCCACTGCGTGAAGGGCGACGGCCTCAAGTTGGACGGCATCGTGCGCGTCGGCAGCGCCCACCGCACGTCCGGCGGCACTGTCCGCAAGATCGACCGGACCTTCATCCACCCCGCCTATGTGAACGGCGGCGGCAAAGTCGCCAACAAGAACGACATCGCGCTGATACGCCTGGACCGCCCGGTCGCCGGGAAGCCCATCGAGATCGCTGCACAGGCCGGACGGCCCGGCACACCGACCCGGCTCCTGGGCTTCGGCACCACCGTCGACACCGAGTTCACGTTCCCGGACCGGCTCCAGGAGCTGAACACCCGCAGGGGCGCCATCTCCGAGTGCGCGCCCGGCTACGCGGACCGGACCCGGCTGTGCACGATCACCACCGTGCCCAAGGCCATGGCGTGCTTCGGGGACTCCGGCGGCCCCCAGGTCCAAAAGGGCCGGGGCGGCCGCTGGGAGCTGATCGGCGTCACCTCGGGGCCCGGCGCCCCGAACGTGCCGTGCTCGCAGGGCCCCGGCCTCTACACCAGCGCGCCCGTCTACGCCGGCTGGATCGACAAGACCATGAAGAGCAACAGTGCTCTGTCGACTGCGGCCAAGGGCTCCGACCTCGCCAAGACCGGCACGAACGACAACACCGCGGCGATTGCCGGCGTAGCCGCCGCGCCGCTCTCAGCAGTTCGGTCTGCACCTGGTAGCCATCGCGGAAGGAAATGACGTCGTCGAAGGACCAGAGGTCCACCGACGCGCTCGCCGAGGCCACCACGGCCTCCTGCCAGGACGCCCGCTCGACCCCAGCCAGTGAGCAAGGTTCGACGAACGCAGGGGTGAAACCCTTCTCGGCGCAGTAGCGGACGTAGTCGAGGGAGTCCTCCTCACGCCCGAGCACACGTACCTTCACCGGCTGTTCCTCTCCCCCGTGCCGACCTGCTCGGTCGCTTCCGCCGGCGGCTTGCGCAGGGCGAGCAGATCCCCTCGTACGCCCGTGTCATCGGGCTCTCGGGCGGCCGCCGGGCAGCAGACGTCGCGGTGATCGGTGACGAGTGCACGGTCGCGGAGGAAGTACGGCGCTCCCGCGACGCAGGCGCCACGGAGGTGGTGTTCGCCGGTACGGAAAGCGCCGGTAACGCCGACCGCCGCCGTACCTGGCAACTCCTCGGCGAACTGGCGGGCGGTCCGGTCGCCAGGGGCTGACCCGCGCCGGGGCGTACGCCGGACCGGGCGCCACCGGGCCGCTTCCGCGGGCTCAGAACTGCCGCAGGTGGTCGCGGAGCCGACGCGCCACCTGGCCCATGAGGGCTTCGGCCCCGGGCTGGGCGCTCGCCGGGACCAGCGACTCGGTGAGGACGGCGACCGCGAATATCTGGCCGTCGGCGTGCTCGACCACGCCCGCCTCATGCCGGAGGTTGAGCAACGTACCGGTCTTGGAGGACCAGGTGGTGGCGTCGGAGCTGAAGTCCGGGGCGAGGCGGTGGCGGAGCAGATGGTGGCTCATCAGCTCCCGGACGCGCGCGGCGACCTGCGGTGGGATCGCCGAGGGCGTCCACAGCGCCTGGAGCAGGTCGGCGTAGGCGCGGGCGCTGCCGGTGTTGGCGCGGGTGGTGTCGAGCTGCGGCACGCGGTGGCCGCGGCCGCTGGTGCCCGCGTCGATGGCGAGGGCGTGCGCCAGATGGGCCTGCCCGGCGTCGAACCGCTCCTCCGGCGTCTCGGACAGCTCCCGCATCCCGTGCCGGACGGTGATGCCGACGAGGCCGAACTCCTGGAGGATCGCGGCGACCCGGGCGGGCGGGGTCAGGCCGAACAGCGCGTCGGCGGCCGTCCCGTCGCTCACGCACGTACTCAGGTAGAGCAGATCGTCGAGGGCGATCCGTACGGGGTGCCGGAAGCGGCTCAGCCCGGTGGGGCCGGGAGTGGTGATCCGGCCCGGCGCCACGTCCAGCATCGTCGCGCCGTCGAGTTCGCCCCGCCGGATGCGCTCGACCGTCGCCAGCGCCAGCGGCACCTTGACCAGGGAGGCCACGGGCAGTTGGGCGTCCGGCTCGATCCCCAGCTCCTCGCCGGTGTGCAGATCACGGACGAGGAGACAGCCGTGGAGGCCGCCGTCGTGCAGGTCGCGACGCAGTTCGCGCAGCAACGCTTCGGTACTCATGGACGGCTCCGGGCGGTAGGGGCGGGGACGGTGGGGTACCCCGGTCGGTGGGGGCCGGGCGGTGTGGCGGTGGACGGCGCGGTGTCGCCGGCCCGCCGAGGAGATGGTCAGGTACCGGTCTGCGCGGGACGGTTCGAGGGGCGCGCCCGGACGGTCCGGGCTCCGCGGCCGTGCGCAGTCCCGGCCCTCACGAGTCCGCCCCGGTGCCGGTGGCACGGTCGACGCCGAGACAGCGGGCGAGGGCATCGCCCAGGCGTGCCTCCATGTGCCGGCCGCTGCCCTCCGCGGCGGCGAGCGCGTAACCGCGGGCGAGCGTGATCCCGCCGAGCGGCCGCCAGTGCAGCGCCAGCTCCGTGGCCTGCGCCGGGGAGCAGAGCAGCAGGTCACGACTGGTCAGGACCTCCGCTGCCGCCGTCGTCAGATCGGTCGCGGTGACGAGCTGGGCGGGCCGCAGCCCCACCGCGTCCCGCAGCCGGGTGAGCGGATCGCGGATGTGCGGTACGTCGTCCTCCGGCTGGATCCAGACGCACCGGGCCGGGCCGGTGGCGGCGCGGCCGACCCGCAGCGTTTCGAGGTGGACGCGGCGTGGGCCGGAGTCGTCGGCGGCGGCGAGGCCGAGCGGCACCGTCCAGGTCGCGCCGTCCGGCGGCACGGCGAGCACTCCGGCGCGCACCTGGTGGGCGTGGAGGAGTTCCTGCCGCCGCGCCGGGGCCTCGGGACGCAGGTCGAGGGTGACGCCGTGCCCGCGCGCCTCCGCGACGAGGCGTGCCCGGTCGGCGGTCGGGCAGATGGCGGGCACCGCGAGCCGCCACGGCCGACGGCGCGCGGCCTCCGCCTCGTGCAGCAACACATCGGCAGCCTGGACGAGTTGCCGGGCAACGGGGAGCATTTCGCGGCCGAACGCCGTCAGCACGGCCCGCCGCGCGGTGCGCTCGAACAATTTCTCCCCGAAGTGCTCCTCCAACGCGGCTACCCGGCGGCTCGCCACCGACTGGGACATCCGCACGGCGGCCGCCCCCACGGTGAAACTGCCGCGCTCGCTGACGCTGACAAACGCACTGCACGCCCCCACGAGATCCACTCCGGGACCCTATGCCAGATCGGCATGGAACCGTGCGTCGGCGTATTGGACTGCATGACGGGCGGGGGCAACAGTGGTCGTGCAATCCCGATCACCCACCGGGACGGGCCCGCCCGTCCCCGATGCGCCCTGCCCGCAAGGCGCCTGGAGGTCAGACCATGCAACCGTTCCGTGCCCGGGGTGCCGTTCGCGGCGCGCTCGCCACCCTGCTCCTCGTCCCACTCGTCGCCTGCGGCACCGGCAGCGCCGAGGCGGAGGCATCGGCGCCGTCCGCGACGGTCGCACCGTCCCACGCCCGGCCGATCGCCCAAGACCTTCGGCAACTGGAGCAGAAGTTCTCCGCGCGGCTGGGCATCTACGCCGTCGACACCGGCACCGGCCGCGAGGTCGCCTACCGCGACGGCGAACGCTTCCCGTTCAACTCGACGTTCAAGGCACTGGCCGCCGGGGAGGTCCTGAAGCAGAGCACGCTGAGCGGGATGAACGAGGTGGTCAGGTACTCGCAGGACGATCTGGTCCCCAACTCCCCCGTGACGGAGAAGCACGTCGGGGCCGGGATGACGCTGCAGGCACTGTGCGACGCCGCCGTCCGCTACAGCGACAACACCGCCGCGAACCTGCTGTTCGACAAGCTCGGCGGCCCCAAGGGTCTCAATGCGGCGCTGAAGAAGCTGGGCGACCAGGTGACGCGGATGGAACGCCCCGAACCGCTGCTCAGCACCTGGGATCCGAAGTCCACCCGTGACACGACCACACCCCGGGCCCTGGCCAAGGATCTGCGCGCCTACGTCCTCGGCAAGGTGCTGCGCCCGGCGGAGCGCGCACAGCTCACCACCTGGCTGCGGACCAACACCACGGGCGACACCCTCATCCGGGCCGGTGTGCCCAAGAGCTGGGTGGTCGGCGACAAGACCGGCATGGGCAGCAACTACGGAACCCGCAACGACATCGCCGTCCTGTGGCCCGCACACTCCTCCCCGATCGTCGTGTCGATCCTGTCGAGCCGCGACGCGGAGGACGCCACCCCCGACGACAAACTCATCGCCGAAGCGGCGTCGGTGGTCGCCCGCACGCTGAAGTAGCCGGACGCGGCGGGCGGGTGCCGCCGGGCGGGGCTGCGCCGTGAAGAACGCAGTCCCGCCCAGGGCCGGACCGCCGGCAGCACTGTCCCGGACCGCTCACGGACATGAGGGGCTCGCCCCGGGAACGCTCACCGGGCCCATCTGGAGAGCGGCGGTGCGGCTCCGTGCCCTACGGGTACCAGGGCGGACGCCCACCGGCGGCCCACCGGCTCAGCGTCCGACCGTCGACGAGACGCAGCGGCTGGTCGAGTTCGGCGTTGGCCCGCCGCGCATCCTGCGTAAAGTCGCTGGTCGTCACGATGAGCGCGGTATCGCAACGGTGGTAGGCACGGTAGGTCCCGTTGACCGCGTAGACGACGGGCGCACCGACCCGGTTCCCCGCCGCGAACCGCTTGCACTGGACCGCGATCCGACGGCCGTCGGCGAGCTGTACGAGGACATCGAGCGCCCGGTCGTTGGCGCCGCCGGACACCGTGGCGGCACGGACCCCCGGATCGCGACGCGCGAGATCCGCGACGGCATGCTCGAACTGGCTCCCGCTCATGTGCTGATATGCGGCGATGCTGTGGGTGCCACCCGTACGAGCATCAGCACGCGCCCTCGACTCCCGGAAACGGCCGCCGCGCATCCGGTGGACGGTCACGGCCACCCCGAGTACCAGAGCCCCCAGAAGGCCACAGACGACGGGATGGGCCCGGACCGTCGCGATGACGACGATGAGCGCCCCCACACCGACGACGAAGCGCCCCAGGGTGACCTCGCGCCTCAGCCGCCGCACAGTACGCCGCCGGGCCCGCGCAACCGGCCGACGACGAACAGCGGAGGGCCGTCGCACAGCGCCGGTCCGACGGCTACGGGTCGAGGAACGTCGTTGTGCCGGTGCAGCCATCGGTCTCCCCGGTTCGATGGGGGCAGGTCGCATCGAGGCCGGCGCCCGCCAGGCAATCCCTGCAGTGTGCTGGGACTACGGACCCGACCGGCGCAAAGCCCGGCATGTTGGCCGGTTGTCGTGCTCGGCCGAGCGAGTTGTCGCCCTTGTCAGCCCCTCACGTCCAGCTGAGCGGCGCAGTCGTCGTGGATGTGCACCGTGAACTCGGCGCCGCCTGCCTCCTGCCGCCTGCCGCCTTCAGGCCGCCGTGCCGTTCCAGGGCAGCCTGACACGCTGGGCATACGGCCTATATTCCACCCCGCACAGGACTTCCTTCTCCGCTCTCCGTCGGCCTCTGCGGGCCTTCCCAGCACGCCACCACGTCATTGGTCCGGGTCACCGTGGCCACCAGGGCCAGGGAGTGACGGACCAACGCGGGGACGTACGCGGCCGGCACACCCGCGATCGCGTCCTCGGGTACCACCGCCACATATCCGGCGTTGACCGCGTCGAACACGGCATTCGGGATCGCCACGTTCGCCGACACTCCCGTGATCACCACCGTGCGGCAGCCGAGGTTGCGCAACAGGGCATCGACATCCGTACCGGCCAGCGGCGACAGACCATGCATCCGCCGCACCACGAGGTCGTCCTCCGACACCGCTATCGGTGCGGCGATCCGAGCCGCGGCCGTGCCGACGACCTGCTGTACGGGCAACCGCTCGGCAGCCCGGAACAGCCTGGCGTTGCGGCTGGCCCCCCGGCCGTCCGGGCGCCGTACCGCGAGCGCATGCATCACCTGCACCCCGGACCCGTGCGCCGCGGCAACCAACCGCGCCACATTGCCCAGCGCCCCCGACTCCCGTGCGGCCACGGCCAGTTCCGGCAGTGCACTCTCCGTCCCCACAACGCCCTGCTGGCACTCCACGGTGAGCAACACCGTCGTCGCCGGGTCCACCTGCGCCATGAGTCTCGCGTCCGCCGCCATCCCCGCCCCATCCTCTGCGCGTTCAGCGATCTCCGGACTGGAGCTCCCGACCGGCCTCACCCGCCGACCGGCCCCGCCGGAGACCTACCGCATGCCCTTGCATCCTGCGTCGCGCACACGCAATCATTCCTGACGGCCCATCAGTTTTCAATTGACAAGGATCCAAGGATCAACGGCGCAAGGAACGCCACATCGCCACCAAAGGGAACTCGATTCGGGAAAGGGACACCGGCCACCTGCCGGTCGGCACAGCCCGGCCTGGCAATCGGTCCGCCCTGGCCCACGGATGCACCACGCTCCACTGCGACCGCCCGGCCAAGCTTCGGCCGCCCCGGCACACCCCCGATTCCTTCCGGGCGAGATCAAGCACGGATGTCACGGACTCCCCGACCACCCCCCATCACGGCACGGTGCACCTCAAGCCGACGGCGACGACGGAGGCGACTCACATGACGGAGACCACGAAAGACGGCGGCACGGCTGACACGCAGCGGCACGGGCGTCGGATCATGATGACGGCCGACGAACGCGATGCCTTTCTCGCCGTGCAGCGGACCTGCCGCGTCGCCACCGTGAGCGGGAACGGCGCTCCCCACATCGGCGCGCTGTGGTTCGTCTGGGACGGCACGGCGCTCTGGCTGTATTCGCTCACTCGCAGCAAGCGCTGGAGGCAACTGCGGAACGACCCCCGGCTCTCGGTGGTGATCGACGACGGCGAGGCATACGGGGAGCTGCGCGGCGTCGAGCTGTCCGGCCGGGCCGTCTTCGTCGGGGAGGCACCGCGCACCGGCCAGCCGTGCCCGGAACTCGACGTCCCGGAGCGGTTGTTCGCGTTCAAGTACTTCGACCTGGAGAGCATGCCGCACGACGGCCGGCACGCCTGGCTGCGTCTCGTACCGGACACCGCCGTCTCGTGGGACTTCCGGAAGATGCCGAGGGGCTGATCGCACCGGACCTGCTCCGGCCGGTACGACCGGCGGGCCGGCCGTGACGAACTTGCGCTGCGTCGCGCCCACTTCTCCCCTTGCTTCCGTCCCGTCCAAGCGTGTTGCTGGTTTCATCTCGGCTGTTGTCATGCCTTCACGTTAGGTTTCGTCGCTGCTGTCCGTAATCAGGGAAATCCCTTGTTCCGCTCGGGGATCTCCCTGACTCACCCCCGAGCCGACGTGGGCGACGAGCCACGCCGGAAAGGCGCGGGCGTCGGCCCGTGCATGCGATGTCAGTGGTCTCTGCGAGAGTGGACGGGTCAGCTCAACAGCACCGGTCCGCGCCGTGTCGGCCGCGGGGCGGTGGGCAGCTGCGGCCCGGTGCGGCCGGGCGCCGACAAGGATGGAGGAGTTGCGGTGAACGTGTTCTTCCCCGCGCTGCGTGACAGTTCTCCCGCGCCCGCGCTGCGCTTCGGCGACCGCACGCTGAGTTATCGCCAACTCGCCGCAGTCGCCATACCGCTCGCCGAACATCTCGGCGGGCGAACGCGCGTCGCGGTGTGGGCGACCCCGACTCTGGAGACGTCGGTGGCCGTGGTCGCGGCGCTGCTGGCCGGGGTGCCCGCGATTCCTGTGAACCCCAAGATCGGGGCGAGCGAGTTGGCGCACATCGTGGCCGACAGCTCCCCTGACCTCGTCCTCACCGAACCGGGTGCCGTACTGCCCGACGCGCTCGCCGCGCTCCCCCGCCTCGACGTCAGGACCGCCACCGCCGAGCTGGCGTTTCCGCAAGAAGCGGATGGCCGGGGCATCACGGAAAGCGGGCTGACGGACGGACCGGAACGGACGCCGGAGTCGGGCGCCTCGGCGCCCCCAAAGGTGCCGGTGCTCCCGCACGAACCAGGGGACGAGGCTCCGGCGCTGATCGTCTACACCTCCGGCACCACAGGGCCGCCCAAGGGTGTGGTGCTCCCCCGCCGGGCCGTCGCGCACACCCTCGACGCGCTGGAGGACGCCTGGCAGTGGACTGCTGACGACGTACTCGTCCATGCTCTTCCGCTGTTCCACGTCCACGGCCTCATCCTCGGCGTCCTGGGGCCACTGCGGCGCGGCGGCAGCCTCCACCATCTGGGCCGGTTCACCACGGAAGGCGTGACCCGCGGCCTGTCCGACGGTGGGACGATGCTGTTCGGTGTTCCGACGATGTATCACCGTCTCGCCATGGAGGCTGGTGACGATCCGGCGCTCGCCGCTGCCCTGGGCGCCGCCCGGCTGCTGGTCTCCGGGTCGGCGGCGCTGCCGCTGACCGACCACGAACGCATCACCGCGGCGTGCGGGCGCCGGGTGATCGAGCGGTACGGCATGTCGGAAACGCTGATGAACACCAGTGTGCGGGCGGACGGCCCGTCGGCCACCGGCTCGGTCGGTGTGCCGCTGCCCGGCGTCTATCTTCGCCTGGTCGACGAGGCGGGCCAGGACGTCGCGGGGTCCGACGGCGAGACCGTGGGCGAGATCCAGGTGCGCGGCCCGAACCTCTTCGTCGAGTACCTCAACCGCCCGGACGCGACCGCCGGGGCTTTCGACGGCGGGTGGTTCCGCACCGGCGACATGGCAGTGCGGGACACCGAGGGCAACTACCGCATCGTCGGCCGGAAGGCGACCGATCTCATCAAGAGCGGCGGATACAAGATCGGCGCCGGTGAGATCGAGAATGCTCTGCTGGCGCATCCGGCGGTGGCCGAGGCAGCCGTCACCGGTGAGCCGGACGACGACCTCGGCGAACGGATCGTCGCCTGGGTGGTCATGGCACACGATGCCGCGCGGCCCTCCGCCGATGAGCTGTCCGACCACGTCGCCCGCCACTTGACCCCGCACAAACGCCCGCGCACCGTGCATTTCCTGAACGCCCTGCCACGCAACGACATGGGAAAGATCCTCAAACGCCAACTGGGTTTGTGATAGCTCCGCCCGAAGGCCCTCCGGTGCGGCACCTGCCCGGGGAGCGCGGTGTCCGCGATGCCCCGCCGTTCACTCGGTGCCGCCGCCCGGGCGGGATTTCGAGGACGTATCCGCCGCGCCTTCCACCTCCTTGCCCGCTGTCTGCAGGGCGTTGACGGCGGCACGGATGGAGGGGCGGCGGTCCGCGTCCGCGCGCCAGATCGCGTAGACGTGGCGTCGCATTTGGTGGCCCACCGGCACCACGCTCACCCCTTCCGGTACCGGACCGCGCCCCAGACGCGGCGCGACCGCCACCCCCAGACCGACGGCGATCAAGGCGAGTTGGGTGTGATGTTCCTCTGCCATGTGTGCAATGCGCGGCTCGATGCCCTTGCTGCGCAGGGTGAACATCAGCCAGTCGTGGCAGAACTCCCCCTGTGGCCAGGAGATCCAGGCATCGTCGGAGAAATCCTCCAGTTCGACGGTGCGGCGGCGGGCCAGCGCGTGGTTCGAGGGCATGGCCACATCCGCCGGATCGTCCAGCAGCGGAGCCTTGGCGAGACCGTCGGGCAGGGACAGCGGGCGGTTGTACCAATCCAGTACGACCGCGAGGTCGATGTCTCCGCGTACCACTCCCCGTACCGACTCGTCCGGCTCCAACTCCGTCAGATGGGAGCGGAGCTGCGGATAGGCTCGGCTCAGCCTCACCAGTGCGGACGGGAAGAGTCCCCGGGCAGCGGTCGGAAAGGCGCCGAGCCGGAGCTCCCCGACGGCCTGGCCGCGACGCGCCTCCAGCTCTGCCTCCGCCAGCTCGACCTGGGACAGGATGCGGGCGGCGTGGTCGGCAAGGAGACGGCCCGCGTCGGTGAGGCGGACGCCCCGGCCGTTCTTCGCCAGCAGCTGCTGCCCGGTCTCCCGTTCCAGCTTGGCGATCTGCTGGGAGACGGCCGATGTCGTCACATGCAGCCCGTCGGCCGCCGCGCTCACCGAACCGTGCCGCGCCACCGCGTTCAGCGTCCGGAGGCGATCAAGGTTCAACATGTAAGCAATGCTAAGTGATACCCCCCACATATTCTCGCTTGTGCTACGACGTTGCACGGCTCATCGTGGTGCGCATGAGCACCACCGCCTCTCGCGCGACGCGCGTCGCCGCCCCTCCCTCCCCAGCCGCCTCCTCGCCCACCGGTTGGCGGCTGCGCTTCGCCGTACTGGCCCTGATCTGGGGCTTCAGCTTTCTTTTCATCAAGGTCGGCACTGAGGGCTTCGCGCCCCTGCAGGTGACGCTCGGCAGGGTGGCGTGCGGCGCCGCGGTGCTGCTGGTCGTGCTCCTCGTGAAGCGGCAGCGGCTACCGCGTTCGGCGCGTACCTGGGCACACCTGGCGGTGGCAGCGCTCTTCCTGAACGCGCTCCCCTTCGCGCTCTTCGCCTTCGCCGAGCTG
This sequence comes from Streptomyces sp. NPDC059080, assembly GCF_042739975.1. Taxonomy (NCBI): domain Bacteria; kingdom Bacillati; phylum Actinomycetota; class Actinomycetes; order Kitasatosporales; family Streptomycetaceae; genus Streptomyces; species Streptomyces sp. NPDC059080. The sequence goes on along the minus strand of NZ_JBHYGX010000041.1, from coordinate 31,302 downwards.
ACCATCCCCTCCACGCTTGCCGGTATCTGCAACGCCACCTCGCCGCTGTGGGGCATGGCTCTGTCGGTGGTCGCCCTGTCCGAGGACCGCCCCACGCGCCGCCGAGTGGCCGGTCTGGGTGTGGGATTCCTGGGCGTTCTGACCGTGCTGGGCGCATGGCAGGGCTTCACGGGCACGGACCTGACGGGCACCGCCATGGCCCTCGGCGCCTCCCTCTGCTACCCGATCGGCTGGATCTATGTGCGCCGTACGCTGGGCGGCTCCCAGGATTCCCATCTCTCCCTCTCCAGCGCACAGCTGCTGCTGGCGACCGCGCAACTCGCGGTGGTCACGCCATTGTTCACCAGCGCGCCGACCGCCTTCCCCGTCTGGCCCGTGCTGTCCGTCATCGCCCTTGGCACACTGGGTACCGGCATCGCGTTCCTGCTGCAGTACGGATTGGTCGCCGAAATCGGCCCCACCACGGCACAGATGGTCACCTATTTCATTCCCGTGATCGCCACGGCCGCCGGGGTGGTGCTGTTGGGTGAGCAGCTCAGCTGGAACACGCCGGTCGGCGCCCTGATCGTGCTCGCCGGCGCCGCCCTCACGCAGAGCAAGCCACGCCGCTCCACCCCTTCGCCCGTCGTGGCCTCGGGTCCGGGCCGCTCCGAAACACCTCCGCACTCCGCGGAACGGTCCGGCTCTGTCACATGCACCCGCACCTCCCCCACCGGCCCACCCGCCGCCCCGGACACCGGCGCACCCGCGCCCGTACCCCATGCGGCCCTGGCAGGCGGGACACCCGACGAAGACTGACCGGCGACGCGGTGGCCGGTCAGTCTCCGTCCTGACACCTCGCCCGCTCCTGATGGGGGCCGCCTCGGCGCGGCCCCCATCCGTTCATTCGTAGCGTCGCGCCTCGCCGGAGCCGATGGCGGCCGCGACGGCCTCGGCCAGCGGCTCGGTGTCGGCAGAGGTCAAGCCGGAGATCGTGATGCGGATCGCGGGCGGTGACTGCATGCGGAAGCGCGCACCTGGCGCCACCGCCCAACCGGCGTGCAGCAGACGGGCGACCGCTCCCGTCTCATCGGGGACCGGCACCCAGACGTTCATGCCGCTCCGCCCTCGGGCGGGCACCCCGCGCGCGGCCAGTGCGCGTATAAGGGCGTTCCGCCGCTCGGCATACGCGGCGGCCACCACCACCGGGTCAACGGCGGAGCTGCGCCACAGATGGGCGACGGTGTGCTGGAGGAGATGGCTCACCCACCCCGGACCGAGACGCTGTCTGCCACGGACCCGGTCCACAGTCGCCGGGTCGCCGGTCATCACCGCCAGCCGCAGGTCCGGGCCGTACGCCTTTGCCGTCGAGCGCACCAGCATCCAGTGGTCGGTGACGCCCGCGAGTGGGTGGAGGGGAAGGTCGACGATGCCGTGACCGTGGTCGTCCTCGATCAACAGGACTCCGGGGTGTGCCCCCAACAGGCTCCGCAACTCGGTGGCGCGCGCCCGACTCACGGCCGCTCCGGTGGGGTTCTGCGCCCGGTCCGTGACGACGACGGCCTGCGCCCCCTGATCGAGCGCCCGCGCCAACTCCGCCGCCAGCGGCCCCTCATCGTCGACGGCCACCGGGGCGGGGCGGAGGCCGAGTGCCGGAATGAGGTCCAGCAGGCTGCCCCAGCCCGGATCCTCCACCGCCACCGTGTCCCCCGGTCGCAGATGCACGGCGAGCGTTCGCTCGATGGCGTCGAGCGAACCGCTGGTCAGCGCTATCGGCCCGGCAGGGACGCCGTCCTCAGCCAGTGCGGCGAGCGCCATCGACTCAAGGGCACCGTCGACCGGCGGCGCGCCGTAGAGCACCGGCCGCCCGGCACTGCGCGCCGCGGCGGCCGTCACCGCCTCCTCCCATGAGGGGAGAAGCGCCGTATCAGGGTTCCCGGCAGAGGCGTCCCGGACGCCCGGCGGTACCTCGACCCGGATCGCGTCGCGCGCCGTGCTCGCAGGCCGCGGACGGATACGGCTGCCGCGTCGCCCGGCCGTCTCGATCACCCCACGGTCCCGCAGCGTGCGGTACGCGGCGGCGACCGTATTCGCATTCACCTCCAGATAGACGGCCAACTCCCGCAGCGGGGGAAGGACTTCGCCCGGTTGGAGCTCACCGGCACCGACGGCTCGCTCGACGCTGGCGGCAATTTCCGATGCGCGCCGCCCTTCGATCCGATACTCTTCTAGCACAAAATTGATTATGCACTAGTGCAATGGAGTTGGCAATGTCCCGGACCCCGTCGCGCCACCGGCTGCACATCCCCTTTGCTTCCCCCGCCGACGATGCCCCTCAGGAGTACGCGCGGACCGAGCGGACCGTTCCCACCCGGTCCGCCGACCGTGCCGCCTACGATCAGGAGACCGTCCACGCGATCCTCGACGAGGGATACGTCTGCCATCTGGGATTCGTGCGGGACGGCGCACCGGTCGTCCTGCCCACGCTCTACGGCAGGGTCGGCGACCGCCTCTACCTGCACGGTTCGACAGGTTCGCGACCGCTACGGGCGGCCGGGGAGCCGGACCCCGGCCTCGCGGTCTGCGTCACGGTGACGCATGTGGACGGCCTGGTGCTGGCGAAGTCGGCGTTCCACCACTCCATCAACTACCGCAGCGTGGTGGTGCACGGCACCGCCCGCCAGGTCACCGACCCGCAGGAGAAGACCGCGGCCCTCGACGCCCTCGTCGACCACGTACTCCCCGGCAGGTCCACCGATTCCCGGCCCGGCAACGCCAAGGAGCTGGCCGCCACCGCCGTCATCCGGCTCGATCTGCGTGAGGTCTCGGCGAAGATCCGCACCGGCGGCCCGAACGACGAGCCCGAGGACCTGGCGCTCCCCCACTGGGCGGGCGTACTGCCCGTGGCCCCCGTGTACGGCACCCCCATACCGTCGGAATCCCAGGCCCCCGGCATTCCCGAGCCGGCGTATCTCACCGCACGATGAGGAGCCTTCCGTGCTGATCCACCCCTGGGACGCCCCGACCCACGACAGCGAATGGCAGCACTGGCTCGCCGGACACGACTTCGGCCAGCTGGCGGTCAACGGCCCGCCGGGCGCGCCGCCGCTCGTCCAGCCGATGCACTTCGCGTACGTGCCCGGGAGCGGTGAGGTCGTGACCCATCTCGCCCGGCCGAATCCGATCTGGCCCGCGCTGGAAGCGGCGCCGACCGTGCTGCTGAGCGTGGTGGACGACTACACCTTCATCCCTGGCCCCTGGCAGGCCACCGAGGACGAGCCACCCGAGCACGGCGTCCCCACGAGCTTCTACGCGGCCGTGCAACTCACCTGTCACGCCCGCATCGTGGACGACCCGGAGGCCAAGGCCGTGCTGCTGCAACGTCAGATGGATCACTTCCAGCCGGAGGGAGGCTCCGCGCAGGTCGCCGCCGACCAGGCACCGTACGGCCGTCAGCTCGCGGGAATCCGGGGGCTGCTTCTGGAGGTACGAGAGGTACGGGCCAAGTTCAAGTACGCCGGCAAGCGGTCCGAGGCCGTGCAGCAGCGCATATCCGATCGGCTGGCCGAGCGGAACGCGCCGGGCGATGCCGCCGCCCGCGTCCACCAACAACGTCGCCTCGCAGCCGCTCGCGAGGGGCGCACCCGGACGCCGTGAGGTGCCCGCGTCCCGTACTGAGGGCAGGCGACCTGGGGCGCGGCACATGGTGTGGCCGGGCGCTCGCCGTCCGGGGCAACCGCCCGACTTCACCACCTGGCAGCCCACCCGCCGAGGGCGCCGGGGTGCTCCCTGGCGGCTGCCGCACTCCGGCAACGACCGGCGCTCACCGGCACCGCCTCAGTCGGGCAGCCGTTCCCTGCGCTCGCGCTCGCCCGTCGCGTCCGCGCTGTCGGTGGCCACGGCTCCGGGCGACCCGGCGACCACAGTGGTCTCCTCCTGGCACCCGGCCGTCGGCGTCGACGATTGCGCGATGAAGGCGCCGACCAGCACCACGACGCCGCCGAAGATCTGCGGAGGGGAGAGATGTTCGCCCAGCAGCACCCAGGCCAGGACTGTCGCGATCACCGCTTCCAGGCAGGCCACGACACCGGCGACCTGGGGCGACAGTCGACGGATTGCCACCACACCGGTGAGATAGGCCAGGACGGTCGCGACCAGCACGATCCAGGCGAGCAGCAGCGCAGCGGGGACATCGGTGCCGTTCATCGAGGTCATCCCGCCGAGTACCGACCAGTCCATCCCCCAGGGGCGGGCGATCACGGTGAGGACGACGGTGCCGATCAACAGCCCGTACGCGACGACGCCGAGCGGATCGACGGTCTCCTCGCCATCGGTTCCGTGGTCCGAAAGGACGAAGTAGCCGACCTGGCAGCAGGCGGCGCCCAGGGCGAAAGCGAGTCCCAGTGCATCGATGCTGAGCCCGGACCACACCTCGACAACGCAGGCCAGGCCACCGACGGCCAGGATCACACCGATCGCGGCGGCGCGGGTGACCGGCCGCTTCTGGACGAAGCGGACCCAGCCGAGCACCAGGGCGGGCGCCAGATACTCGATGAGGAGCGCGACACCGACGGGGATCCGGGACAGTGAGGCGAAGAAGCACGCCTGGACACCCGCGACGGCGAGCAGCCCGAATCCGGCGAGCAGCGCGGGCCGCCGTCGCACCAGGGAGCGGTGGCGCCAGGCCACGGGAAGCATCACCAGGGTGGCGCCCGCGACACGGAGCCAGGTGACGTGAAGGGGCTCCAGTCCCGCCTCGATCAGGGGTTTGGCGGCGACACCGGAGCCGCCGAAGGCGACGGCGGAAAGCAGCGCGAGGGCCAGGCTCGTCCCTCGGCCCGCGGTGGCCGTGTGCCCTTCCGCCCCGGGTACGGGAGGGGGCGCGGACGATCCCCCGGCGCCGTGAGTACCCCGACCCGGCCGGGCGTTCGTAGCGGCAGGGCTCCCCGAAGACGCGTGCATCGGGTCATCATGACAGGCGCCACTGGCAGAGTCACCCCTTACCGGCTCGTCCCGTCTCCCGGACTACGGGGCAGCCGTCAGCTGGCCATCACCCCAGGTCGGCGGCGTCCCCATCCAGGCGGGCCGCGAGTCGCGTGGTGTCGACGGAGGCGCGGCGCAGCACCTCGACGGCACGGGACTCGGGATCGTCCACCAAGGCGGCCAGCAGATCCAGGCAACCCGCACGGAGGGCGTAGCGGGCGTGCGCGCGATCGAGGGCACCGTCCATGGCTGCGGCCGCGGCGGGCGACCACCCCGGTACGCCGCCCTCGGCCACCATGGGCACCGCGCCGGAATCCTCGACGGTGCCGTGCCACTGGAGCCCGTATCCGATGCTGCGCTGGACGAGGTAGCCGAGGAGCCGGGCGATCTGGGGCGGCCCGCCGTCGAAGGCATCCCGTACGGCCGGGTCCCACTCCAGCAGACCGTGCAGGAGGTGTGCGGTGTCGACCTGACGATCACCGTCCCGCGTGGCCCGTCGGCGGGCAGCGGATATCACCGACGCCAGCTCAACGGTGAGCTGTGCGTCCATATCCACCCGCGCGGGGACCTCCCCGCCGCTGTACGCAGTACGGTTTTGCACGCCTACCACCCCACCAGCCACGAAACGCCCGGGCATCCCCGGTGGGGAGCATTTACACATCCCACCATGGTTGGGGAGAAGCCCGTCACTTCTCCTCCTTACGGAGGAGAAGCGGGCGCCGTGAGGGCGAAATATCCGGAAGCCACCCCTGCGCCGGGAAACCCGGCCGCTGCTCCCCGATGTCCTCCCGTGACGGACCTACGAGGGAGCACCGCCCAGTGCAGCATCCCGCCGTGGCGTACCTCGGCGCTCATCCGGCGGGCGGCCACGCCGCTGTGGCTCTCGGAGGAACAAGTGTGGCTTGGCTGATCGTCGGCATTGACGGGCCATCAGTATGGAAGGTTGTCGCCGGTGCGGATACCTTCCGCGGACCCGTCAGGCATGTCGTCACCTAAAGGGGTGGTCATATGGCCGCAGTCACCGCGCAGGTCCGCATCGAGGCTCCAGCCGGGCAGATCTGGGAGCAGCTCACCGACTTCGAGGGCTACGGTCGGTGGAACGCCACGCACACCGACTTCCCTCAAGGCGGGCCGGATCCGCTGGAGACGGGCGCGGAGTACGAGGAAAACATGAAGCTGATGGGCTTCCCGGCCGAGGTCCGCTGGACGGTACGGGAACTGCAGCCGGAGCGGCTGCTGGACATCCAGGGCAAGGGCCCGATGGGCGTGACGCTGGCAATGCGGTACGCGCTGGAGCCGGACGGCGGGGCGACGACGGTACGCATCGACGGGAAGTTCTCCGGCGCCGCGGTGTCCTTGATGGCCGGAAAGCTCAAGGACTCCGCGAGCTCGGCGCTGCAGACGTCACTGCGCGAACTCGCCGCACTCGTCGCCTGACGCAAGCCCCGACCCTCGCGCCGCGCCCCTCTAGAGGCCGCGGCACGGACTTCGGCGAAGCCCCGGCGCGCGGCTGCTCGCGCACGCCGGGGCGGGTATCCGCACGCCGGGGCGGGGTGCTGCGCACCCCCGGCCCTCAGTCCTCCTCGGCGAGGATCAGGTAAAGCTCCTTCCGCGCCTTGTTGACCACCGCCATCGCCTTTTCCCGCTGCTCAGGGGTGCCGGTCGCCCACACCTGCCGGAAGGCGTCGACGAGACCCCCGCCGGCCTTGCGGATCTCGTTCATGGCCTCCCAGTCGACGCCACGCCCGGCCTCCTCCCAGGGGGCTTCGGGGCCGCCGCCGGCCTCCGTGCGCCCCTCCTCCGTCAAGGAGAAGAGCCTCTTGCCCCCCTCGGACGCGCTGGCGATCAGGCCCTCGTCCTCCAGGAGCTGGAGGGTCGGGTAGACCGAGCCGGGGCTGGGCTTCCAGGCGCCGCCGCTGCGCTCGGCGATCTCCTGGATCATTTCGTAGCCGTGCATCGGGCGGTCCTTGAGCAGCGCGAGGATCGAGGCGCGCACGTCGCCGCGCCGGGCGCGGCCGCGCGGCCCGCCACGCCCCCGGCCACCGCCGAACTGCGGTCCACCGAAGGGGGGCCCGAAGGGCCCGAAGGCGCGGCGGCCCTCGAACCGGTCGCCGAAGCCACCGAATCCGCCCGGTTCACCTGGGCCACCGGCGCCGGGGCCACCGTGTCGACCGGCGCCCCAGGGGCCGCGACCGAATCCGTTTTCCTGTCCGTGTCCATGTCCGTGGGATCGCATGAGCTGTCCTTTCGCCAGCCGGTGACCCAGTGGCCAACCGGTCGCCGGCCAACCATTTCATTGACTGATCGCGATGCGTCAACGATATATCGGTATTTATTTTTTTGACAAGGGTGAGCACGCCTCGATGCCACCCACCGTCATGCCAATTTCTCGGGATTGGCCCTGAACTGTGGCGGATCGGGTGGCCTAGGGTCCTCGGCATGAGGATTCGTATCGTCGATGCGTTCAGCACACGCCCGTTCACCGGCAACCCGGCGGGAGTTGTCCTTCCGGACTCGGATGACTTCCCTTCCAGGTACTGGATGCAGGACGTCGCCCGGGAGGCGAACCAGTCGGAGACCGCGTTCGCCCATCCCCTGCCGCCCGGTGGCGAGGCGGACTGGGCGCTGAAGTGGTTCACTCCGACCACCGAGGTCACCATGTGCGGGCACGCCACGCTCGCCACCGCGCATGTCCTGCACACCACCGGGGCGGCCACCGGAACAGTCCGCTTCGCCACCCGCAGCGGTGTCCTGACCACGACCGCGAACGACGACGCCACGTTCACCCTGGACTTCCCGACCGCCCCGCTCACCCCTGTGAAGGTTCCGCTGTCGGTCACCCGCGGGCTGGGCGGCGCCCCGATCCGCGGCGCGTACGAGACGGGTCCGCAGCTCGGCGACCTACTGGTCGAGCTGGCTGATGAAGAGGCCGTGGACTGTCTGTCGCCGAACTTCGCGGCGCTGGCCGGGCACGACGGCAGGGGTGTGATCGCCACCGCGCGCGCCGACACGACCGACTGCAGTTACGACGTCCGGGCCCGCTGCTTCTTCCCTCATGTCGGTATCAACGAGGACCCGGTGACGGGCAGCGCGCACACCGCGCTCGCGCCGTTCTGGGCCGCCCGGATCGGCCGGGACAGCCTCACCAGCCTGCAAGGGGGTGCCCGCACCGGCCTCATCCACACCCAGCTGCGCGGCGACCGCACCCTGCTGATCGGCTCCGCCGTCACCGTGATCGACGGGGAACTCCTCGCCACGCCCTGAATACCGTATGAATGCGGTGCCCCGTCCCGATGGATGCGGTGCCCCGTCCCGCGGGACCTTTCCGGGGCACCGCACTGCGCTGCTTCCGGTCGTGTCCGAGCCTTCGTCAGGCCGCCCCCTGCCGTTTCTCGGCACTCGTGAGCGTTCGCGGCAACCAGCGGCGGGATGGCGGTGTTTCTCTTCGTGAAAGATCTGGTCGGCGCCGGAGGCGGCGGCCAGCGCGAGGATCTGACGGGGGAAAGAGGTAGCAGCGATGTCACACCACACGCCGCCGAACTGTTCAGGAACCGGAGGAGCGGGGCTGCCGGGGAGGGAACCGCCCAACGGGCCGAAGTCCGATACGGGGAGCGGCCTGCTTCTCTCCTCCGCACCGAACACCACCGGTCTGCAGGAACCACCGGTAGCGCCCAGTTCGGGCCTCTCGGGAAGACGCCGCGGTCTGCCTGGTGCGTCCCGGAGGACGACGGCACAGCCCTCGGGTATCCGCCCCGGCAGGAAGCGGACGGGCGCGGCTGCACCGCCGGTGGACGACGCCCGCACGGCTCCGGCGTCCGACCCCCGGTACGCGGCGCGGGACCACAGACCAATCGGCGCGGTCTCAGCGGGAGCCGAGGGCGTGGAGCACTTCCCGGGCAGCGCGACGGCCGGACTCGACGGCTCCTTCGAAGTAACCGTTTCCATGCACGGCGGTCTCCGTGCCCGCCCAGTGGAGCGCCCCCTCCGGCAGACGCAGAGCGTTGCCGAAGGCCGTCCATCCACCGGGGGTGAAGTGCCCGGAGAAACAGCCCCGGGTCCACTCCTCCGCGAGCCAGTCGAACTCGACGAACTCCTGCGGTTCCGCCGCCCGCTCGGTGAACAGTTCGCCGAGGCGGCGGGTGATGCTCTCCCGGCGCTCTCCGGGCGGACGGGCCCGCAGGTGGGCTGCGTCGTCGCCGTAGACGAACGCGGTCAGCACCGCCCTCGGGGCCTCTGGCGGCGTGTTGTCGACGGTTTCCGTGAGCACGCCCGTCGCCGACGTCGACACTCCCGACAGCCCCTCGTCCCGCCAGAAGGGCTCGGAATACACGGCATGGACCTTCAGCGCGGTACCGGCCGTCATACGCTGGAAGACACCTGCCCTCGGGGCGCTCAGCGGCGGGTCGTAGCGGAGGCTCCCGGCGAGCACGGGCGGCAGCGTGATCACGGCCCGCGCCGCGCGGTACTCCCCCAGAGTCGTGGTGACGCGGACCCCGGTGTGGTCGTGGGCGATGCCGACGACCGGCTCGGACAGCCGGACGGTGCCGTCGGGCAGATCGGCGGCCATCCGCTCGGCGATCTCCTGCGCTCCGCCGACGATACGAGTCTCCTGCGCCCCGCCCCGGAAGCCGAGCAGCGCCTCGGTCCCTCCGCCGCTGGCCAGGTAGAAGAGCGTTTCGAGCAGGGAGGTCTCCGAAGGGCTTCCGGCGAGGAGTCCGCCGGAGATGACCCGTCCGACGTAGCGCTTCGCGGCATCCGGGGCCCCGGTCTCATCGAGCCAGGTGCCGAAGGTCTGCCGGTCCCAGGCCACCGCGTCGGCGGCGGTCCACGGGCTCTTCACGGGGACATGCCCGCACAGCGTGTCGAGTTCCCGGAGGAGCGCGGTCACCTCGTCCGGGAGCGCGGTCCGGTGCTCCCCGTCGTAGTCGATCACCGAGGAGCCGTACTGCGGGGTCGGGTAGGTGGCGATGCCGTAGTGGCGGACCAGTTCGCTGATCCGGGGCTGGCCGGAGGAGATCCACTGTCCGCCCAGGTCGAGTTGGGTGCCGTCGGGCAGAAAGCGGGTGAAGGCCCGCCCGCCGACCCGGCCGCGGGCTTCCAGTACGAGGATGTCGCAGCCCGCCCGGTGGAGTTCCTGCGCGGCGCTGAGGCCCGCGAATCCTGCGCCGACAACCACCGCGTCGCGCTCGCTCACTCCGGTCACCACTTCCCTGTCTCATTCCGCCCGGCCTGCGCCGTACGGGCCGACGGCACCTTCAGGATCATGGCCGGGCGGCGGGCCCATGGGGCGCGCCACACCGCTCATGGCCCGGTTCACCCGGTATGGGCAACCGCCCCCGCAGGGCCCCCACCGCGGAAAATCGCCGCTGTCGGCCCACCTCCGCACCCCGGTCCTTTCGGGTCCGGCTCGCCAACGCCCGACGTGCACCACCTGCTCCGGGCCACCGGGCCATCCCCCTGGAACGAGCCACGAACCAGACCGAACAGCTCACCCGCACCGCATCCATCCGGCGCACCCCGCGCCCTGCGCCTACAGCGTCGGCAACCAGTCCACCCGGCCCGCGAGCAGCGCGTATCCCAGGAAGGCCACGATGTCGATCAGGGCATGTGCGGCGATCAGCGGGCCTACGCGGCCCCACCGCCGGTAAAGGAGGACGAAGATCACGCCCATCACCATGTTGCCGACGAAGCCGCCGATGCCCTGGTAGAGGTGGTACGAGCCGCGCAGCACGGCGCTGGCGGCGAGTGCAGCCATCGGCGTCCAGCCCCACTGCCCCAGGCGGCGCAGCAGGTAGCCGACGACGATGACTTCCTCCAGGACGGCGTTCTGCACGGCGGAGGCGATCAGCACGGGGAATTTCCACCACACATCCGGCAGCGCCTCAGGCACCACCGTGAGGTTGAAGCCCGCCGCCCGCGCGCCCAGGTAGAGCAGCAGTCCGCTGCCGCCGATCACCGCGGCGACCGCCGTACCGCGCCCCAGGTCGAACCCGGGACGCCCCCGGTCGCATCCCAGGGCACGGAGCCCACCCACCCGCTCTCGCAGCAACAGATGCGCCACCAGGGCGACCGGCACCAGCGCCGCCGTGATCCCGAAGAGCTGCCAAGCGAGGTCCAGCCACGGACGGCCGGGCGCGTGGGAGCCGTTCAGCATCGCCGCCTGCTCCTTGAGGCCGTCGGAGCGGGTCACCGCGCCGAGGAAACTGATCAGCGCGGACACACCGCTGGCCCCCAGCGAGAGGGCCAGCACCAGAAGCGTCTCGTTCCGCAGCATCTTCCGGGACAGGAGCTCTCCCGGGCGCCCATCACCGGGTACGTCAGCCTCGCCACGGACGTCCACATCCGACCCCACAGATTTCTTCACTTCCACCGCTTTCTCCGCTCGCGCTCCTGCCTGCGCATCCATCGCTTCCACCACTTCCGCGATACCGCCACCCGTGCCATGCCTGCCCGGCTAGGGTCGCCGCACCAGGTACGAAGATCGCGCGACAGGCCGGGGCAGGCGCCGTCCACGTGGTGCGCCCCACCTCCGCCGAGTCCCGATCGAGCCCCGAGACGCAGAAGAGGCGCTACCGCGATGGGACGTCACAGCTTGCCCGACAGCTCCGAACCGGACGGCGCGGGGCCCCGGCCCGGCACGCGCCGCCGCACCGTCGTGCTGGCCACGGCGCTGGTCCTCGCTCTCGCGGCGGGCACGGTGGTGGTGCTGCGCGCCGATCTGCTGCCGTTCGGCAAACCGTGTGGCGGCGACTCCGTCCGGCTCGATGTCGTCGCCTCGCCCGACATCACCCCGGCCCTCGACGACGTGGCGGAGCAGGCACAACGCGATGAGACACGGACCGACGGGAAGTGCCTGGACGTCAAGGTGACGGCGCGCTCCGGAGCAGAGGTGGCCGACTCACTCGCGCAGCGCCCGGCACACAACGAATTCCAGGTGTGGATACCGGACTCCACTCTCTGGGAGGACCGCGTGGAAGCGGCCAGCGGCACGCCGTTGACCACCAGCGGGACGATCGCGGCCTCCCCCCTCGCGCTGGGTGCCGTGCCCGCCGCCGCCGAGAAGCTGGGCTGGCCGGAGAAGACGTACGGCTGGGCCGCGATGGCGAAGGCTGCCGACGACGGCACTCTGCCGCTCGGGGTGGCCGACCCCGCGCGCAGCGCCACCGGACTCCTCGTGCTCTCGCGCATCGACGCCGCCTACCGGAAGGAGGAAACGGGCGAGGACGCCGGCACGGCACAGAGCCGGACGGCCGCCGTCGCCAAGATGCTCCGCCGGCGGCTCGCCGGCGGCGACGAAGAACTCGCCGCGACGCTGCCGCGTGACGCCTCCGACGCCGAGACAGCCGATCCGCACCGCAATCAGACGGTGCTCCTCTCAGAACAGGCCGCGTTCGCGCACAACCGCGCCGCCGCCGGGCCCGGGCTGGAGCTCTTCTACCCCGCGGACGGCACCGTCCAGCTCGACTACCCGTACACCCTCGTGGACGAGAACCAGCTCGACGCCGACCAGTCGCGCGCCGCCAGCCGCTTCATGACCCTCCTGGCCACGCCCGAGGGTCAGCAGGTGCTACGCGCCCACGGCTTCCGGGCGGGCCACGGCAGGGCGGACGAGAAGGTGACCCGTGCGGCGGGCGGACGCGTGCCCCAGCCGTACACCCAGGACGCCGACCCGCTGCCGTCCGCCAAGGAGATCCGGGCGCTGCTCGGCATGTGGACGGTCACCGTGCAGAACGCCCGGCTCACCACGGTGGTCGACGCCTCGTCGTCGATGGGGCTCGCGGTGCCGGGCAGCGGCGGCCGGTCACGGATGGCGCTGGCCAGGGATTCGCTGCTCCAGGCGCTGACGACGTTCACGCCGGACGACGAGATAGGGCTGTGGAAGTTCGCCACGGTGCTCGACGGTTCCCGCGACTACCTGGAGATGTCCCCCACCACCCGGCTCGGCGGCCGCGACTCCGGCGGCTCCACCCACCGTGACGGCCTCGCGGCCGCCCTGCGGAAGCTCGCGCCCGTCCCCGGTGGCCGCACGGGGCTGTACGACACCACGCTCGCCGCGTACCGCGAGGCCCGGTCGTCGTATGCGGAGGGGAAGTTCAACGCGGTCGTGGTGGTCACCGACGGCACGGACGACGACGCCGACAGCATCGGGCTGGACGGCCTGGTGGAGCAGGTGAAGAAACTGACGGACCCGGGGCGGCCGATACCGCTGATCGCCCTCGCGCTCGGCCCGGAGGCCGACCGGTCGGCACTGGACCGCATGTGCGCCCCGACCGGCGGCTCCGCCCACAAGGTCGAGGACCCGTCACAGATCGGCGAGGTGATCCAGCAGGCCATCGTCGCCGCGGGCAGCGCAGAGCAGGGATAGCACGGGCGACCGGAGCGCACAGGACCTGCCCGAAGGCGGGCGGCTCCCGGCCTCGTCCCCGGGGCGAGCCGCCGACGGCCCGTACCCCAAAGGTCAGCCACCCGGCTCACGGCCCCCGGGGCAAGCCGCTTCCCGGGTCTCCCCACCGGTCAGCCCCGCACCAAGCCTCCCCGTCTCACCCCTCGTCCGCCCTCTCCCCGCTCCCCCACCCGTTCGCTTCCGCGCGGCGCGGCGGCGGTACGGTCCGGCGGACCGCGGGCCAGGCGACGGGCCAGGTGTGCACCGGCTCGCCGGACCGCATCAGTTCGCCGTAGCGGCGGGTCATCGCGGCCAGTGCGGCCCCGCGGTCCAGGCCCTGTTCCCGCGCATGATGGTAGGCGGCGGTCTGCCAGGAGGCGCCGTTGGTGCGGCGGGCGCAGCGTTCCTCGATGATGCCGAGGTAGCGGTCCCGGTCGGCCGGTTCGACGCCCCAGGCGTCCAGCCCGGCGGCGGCCAGCGGCAGCAGCTCCTGCCGGACCAGCCGCGTCACCGGTATCTCCGCGACCCCGCCCCGCCCCGGACGCGGCCAGCGCAGCGTGGCGTCGATGCCGTGGCGACAGGCGGCGGCGAAGTTCTCCGCGGCAGCGGCGAACGGCAGCCGGGTCCACACCGGACGCGGCTCCTCGGCGAGCGCCCGCACCAACCCGTAGTAGAAGGCGGTGTTGGCGAGGACATCGGCGACGGTGGGACCGGCCGGCAGCACACGGTTCTCGACCCGCAGATGCGGTACGCCGTCGGCGACCGCATACACCGGACGGTTCCACCGGTAGACGGTGCCGTTGTGCAGCACCAGCTCCGCCAGGTCGGGCACCCCGCCCGCGTCGAGGACACGCAGCGGGTGCTGTGTTCCGCAAAGCGGCAGCAGCGGCGGGAAGTACCGAACGTTCTCCTCGAAGAGGTCGTACGCCGAATCGATCCAGCGCTCCCCGAACCAGGTACGCGGGCGCACCCCCTGCGCCTGGAGTTCCGGTGGCCGGGTGTCGGTGGACTGCTGGAAGACCGGCGGCCTCGATTCGCGCCACAGCTCACGGCCGAAGAAGAACGGCGAGTTGGCACCGACGGCCACCTGGACGGCGACGAGGGCCTGGGCCGCGTTCCACACCGCGGCGAACCGGCCGGGCGTCACCTGGAGATGCAGCTGTACGGAGGTGCATGCGGCCTCCGGGGCTATCGACGGCGATCGGGCGATGAGCCGTTCGACGCCCTGGATGTCGAGCGCAAAGTCCTCGCCGCGCGCCGACCGCATTTCGTCGTTGAGCAGGAAATAGCGGTCGTTCTCGGAGAGGCTTGCGGCGGTGAGATCGGTGGTTTCCAGGGTCGGCAGAATACCGATCATCACGATCCGGGCAGCCACTTCGCGGGCTTTGCGGTCGGCATAGGCGAGCGCGGTGCGGAGTTCCTCGGCAAGCTGCTCGAAGACCTGCCCGTGCAGCCGGTGCGGGGTGATGTTCACTTCGAGATTGCAGCGGGCGAGTTCGGTCTGGAAATCCTGGCTCGCAATACGCTCCAACACCTGGGAGTTCATCATCCGGGGCAGCCCGTCGGCCCCGGCGAGATTGAGTTCGATCTCCAAGCCCACCAGATTCTTCGGCCGGTCGAACCTTTTCTCTCCCAGCAGCCTCGCCAACCCCTCAAGACACTCCTGAAGCTTTCTTCGATAACGCTCCCGGTCCGCCAGGCCGATGCCGTCCGCGGCGACCTTCTCCCCCATCGAAGGGTCCTTCCTCCAGTGGACGGCCCGCAGCCACGGGCCGTCCGGGGCCGTCCCCGGCACCACCGGGGCACGCATCACGGTCGATGATGCCCCGGTGATCTGATCCATAACGCCTTGAGGGCGTTCGGCTGCCCGATAGGCTCGAAGTGGCGGAGAGCCCGGCACGTACCGTTGGCATATTGCAGCGACAACCGCCGCCGACAATTCTCCGGATATCCATCGGGAAGATTCGGCCTACCGCCTGACGAGAGGGTATCGAGGCGATTCGCCCGCCCTCCACACAAAGAAGGAGAAAACGTCTCCTTCATGGGTCCGGATTACCTCTTGCCGGAAATCATGGGAACGATTACCGGAAACACCGCGGGAACATATGTCGTATAAACTCCGTCCACGAGGCGGAGACTTGGCCCCGTGTCGCGTTGCGCGCCCCTGCGCGGAGATACGCGCCCGGCTCCGACCCCGCACGCTGACAACGCCGTCCGCGTCTGCCGTGCCTCACCGTGTCTCCCAAGTGAGAGGCGACCACCATGCCGCTGCACGTACCCGCTGCCCCCGCACCCGCCCTGCGCAGCGTTCTCACCGCTCTCGGCGCGCCCAGCGCCGTCCGCGAGGCCCGCCCCGCCGCACTCCGCGCGCATCAGGGACCGCTCAGCGCCGACCACCCGCTCCCGGTCCACGTCCTGGACGGCATCGGCCGCACCGGCGCCCCGTCCCGCACCCGCCTGGCCGGGTGGCGCTTCCTGGTGCTCGGCGGCGAGCGGCCGGTCGCCGCAGCCGAGGCACGGCTGACGGCAGACGGCTGGGCGTTCGCCCACTTCTGCGGCGGCCCGTACGTCACGGCGACCGAACAGGCCCTTCACCAGGCCGAATCGCTCAGCGCCGCGTACCAGCCGCGGCTGCTGTCCGTACCGGAGCTGTACATGCTGACGCTGTGGCTGCACCACGACACCGCCTCCGACGGCACCTCGGGGCTGCCGGCCGCGGGCGATCTCCTGGTGCCGCTGGCCCCCGCACCGCCCGGGATCGCCGCGCACCTCCCGCAGCGGGTGGCCGACCTCCTGCCCCGGCTCAGCGACCGGCTCGCCCCGCCACCGCTCCTCGGCTCCACCGCCTGAGCGCGTCCGGAAGCGACCGTCCGACGGACACGGACCGCCGGACCGGCGCCCTCCGCACGGCGTACGCACCGCGCGGCCGAGCGCCCCGCGAGCCCCCGAGGCCGCGGGGCGCTCGGCTGTGCGACCCACGTGCAACCGTCCGCCGCCCCTCCCCTCAACCCCCCTGGCAAGGTGCGCATTTGGGAGCAACCGCCCGCACGGGTGACACGTCCGTATCGAGTGCGTACCACTGCTGCGAAATCCCTGCGGAAATCCGTCCGCGGGGCAACACTGAGTCCAACCGAAGGAAAACGGGGGAAGCGGCCATGACCACTTCACGCTCATCGAGCCGCACGACGACGTTCACCCATTCGCAGCGAAAGACAACGCCCATGTGTCAGCACCAGCCGCCCTGCCCGTCAGCCGACTCCACCGACCGGGAAGCCGCGCATCCCGTGGCGCACCACCCGGAGCAGGGCTGGAGCCTGTTGTGCAACGGCGTCCTCCTCTTCGAGGACACCGGTGAGCTTCTGCCGGACGGTCAGGTCATCGCCCCGCACCGTCCGGACGGCACGAACCGGGTCGCCACCACCGTCTGACCCGTCGCACGTCAAAGGGCCCCCGGCGCGATCGCCGAGGGCCCTCATCGCTGTGCGGGCGTCAGACGTCGTACTCCGTCAGCGGCGGGCAGGAGCAGACGAGGTTACGGTCGCCGAAGGCACCGTCGATGCGGCGGACCGGCGGCCAGTACTTCTCCGCCGCCACGACACCCGCCGGGAAGACGGCCTCCTCGCGGGTGTACGAGTGCGACCACTCACCGCCGAGCGCACCCGCGGTGTGCGGGGCGTTGCACAGCGGGTTGTCATCCTTGTCCCACTCGCCGGTGCCTACCTTTTCGATCTCCGCGCGGATCGCGATCATCGCGTCGCAGAAGCGGTCCAGCTCGGTGAGGTCCTCGCTCTCGGTCGGCTCGATCATCAGCGTGCCGGCCACCGGGAACGACATCGTCGGGGCGTGGAAGCCGTAGTCGATGAGGCGCTTGGCGACGTCGTCGATGCTCACGCCCGTGGCCTTGGTCAGCGGCCGGACGTCGATGATGCACTCGTGCGCGACCAGCCCGCCGGGACCGGCGTAGAGCACCGGGAAGTGCGGCTCCAGGCGCTTGGCAATGTAGTTCGCGGAGAGCACCGCGACCTGCGTGGCGCGCTTGAGGCCCTCGCCGCCCATGAGGCGGACGTACGCCCAGGAGATCGGCAGAATTCCGGCCGAACCCCAGGGCGCGGCGGAGATCGGGCCGACGCCGGTCTCCGGGCCCGCGGTGGGCTGCAACGGGTGGTTGGGCAGGTACGGCGCGAGGTGGGCGCGGACACCGACCGGGCCGACGCCGGGGCCACCGCCGCCGTGCGGGATGCAGAAGGTCTTGTGAAGGTTCAGGTGCGAGACGTCGCCGCCGAACTTCCCGGGCTCGGCGAGCCCGACCAGCGCGTTGAGGTTGGCGCCGTCCACGTAGACCTGGCCGCCCGCGTCGTGCACCGCCGCGCAGATCTCACTGATGTGCTCCTCGAACACACCGTGCGTCGACGGGTACGTGACCATCAGAACGGCCAGCTCGTCACGGTGCTTGTCGATCTTGGCGTGCAGGTCCTCGGTGTCGACCTCGCCGTCCTCGCCGGTCTTGACGACGACGACCTTCATGCCGGCCATCACAGCGCTCGCGGCGTTGGTGCCGTGCGCCGACGACGGGATGAGGCAGACGGTGCGCTGCTCGTCGCCGTTGGCGCGGTGGTATGCGCGCACCGCCAGCAGACCGGCCAGCTCACCCTGGGATCCGGCGTTCGGCTGGAGGGAGACCTTGTCGTAGCCGGTGACGGTGGCCAGCCGCTCCTCCAGCTCCTGGATCAGCGTGAGGTAGCCCTGCGCCTGCTCGGCGGGGGCGAAGGGGTGCAGCTGCCCGAACTCCGGCCAGGTGACCGGCTCCATCTCCGTCGTCGCGTTCAGCTTCATCGTGCAGGAGCCGAGCGGGATCATGCCGCGGTCGAGCGCGTAGTCCTTGTCGGACAGGCGGCGCAGGTAGCGCAGCATCGCGGTCTCGGAACGGTGCTGGTGGAAGACGGGGTGGGTGAGGTAGCCGTCGGTGCGCAGCAGGCCCTCGGGCAGCACATCCGCGGCCGCGGCGTCCAGCTGCTCGACGTCGCCGGAGAGGCCGAAGGCGCGCCAGACGGCGGCGAGCTGCGCCCGGCCGGTGGTCTCGTCGCAGGCGATGCCGACGTGGTCCACGTCGACCTGGCGGAGGTTGACACCGGCGTCCCGGGCCGCGGCGACGACGTCGGCGGCCCGTCCCGGCACCCGGGCGGTCACGGTGTCGAAGTACGCGCCGTGCAGCAGCTCCACGCCACCGGCCTTCAGGCCCTCGGCGAGGACTGTGGCGTAGCGGTGGGTACGGCGGGCGATGGCGGCCAGCCCGTCCGGACCGTGGTAGACCGCATACATTCCGGCCATGACGGCGAGCAGCACCTGCGCGGTGCAGATGTTGCTGGTGGCTTTCTCACGGCGGATGTGCTGCTCACGGGTCTGCAGGGCGAGCCGGTACGCCTTGGCGCCGTCGGCGTCGACCGAGACGCCGACCAGGCGGCCGGGCAGGCTCCGGGCGAACTTCTCGCGTACGGCCATGAAACCGGCGTGCGGGCCGCCGAAGCCCATCGGGACGCCGAAGCGCTGGGTGGTGCCCACCGCGATGTCGGCGCCCAGCTCGCCCGGCGAGGTGAGGAGGGTCAGGGCCAGCAGGTCGGCGGCGACGGTGACGACGGCGCCCAGCTCCTGGGCCTGCGCGATGACCTGGCGGGGGTCGCGGACCGCGCCGGACGCCCCGGGGTACTGCAGCAGCACACCGAAAACGCCGCGCTCGGCGATCTCCGCCGGGATGCCGTCACCGAGGTCGGCGACGACGACCTCGACGCCGGTGGGCTCGGCGCGCGTCCGGATGACGGCGATGGTCTGCGGCAGGCAGTCGGCGTCGACGAGGAAGACGCCCTGCTTGACCTTGCCGACCCGCCTGGAGAGCGCCATGGCCTCGGCGGCGGCGGTGCCCTCGTCGAGGAGCGACGCGCCCGAGGTGGGCAGGCCGGTGAGGTCGGCGACCATCGTCTGGAAGTTCAGCAGCGCCTCCAGCCGGCCCTGCGAGATCTCCGGCTGGTACGGGGTGTATGCCGTGTACCAGGCGGGGTTCTCCATGACGTTGCGCAGGATCACCGGCGGCGTGAACGTGCCGTGGTAGCCGAGGCCGATCATGGACGACAGAACCTGGTTGCGCTGGGCGAGGGCGCGCAGCTCGGCGAGGACGTCCGCCTCCGAACGGCCCTGCGGTAGCCCCAGCGCCTGGGCACTCTTGATCACATCGGGCACGGCGGCCGCGGTCAGCTCGTCCAGCGAACCGAATCCGACCTGCGCGAGCATCTTCGCCTGCGCCTCATGGTCCGGACCGATGTGCCGGTGCTCGAAGGGCGTACCGCCCTCCAGCTCGGCCAGAGGGATGCGATTGGTGGTCATCTGCGGGGGCCTCCTGGTCTCAACGACCTACGAGGGGCACCACGGCGCTGGTGCCCGGACGGCCTCCCCCTCTGTCATCTCAACCTGAGAGCTTCACCGGCCCACCGCTGCGGCCCGGCTTTCACCGTCGGTGAGGAGGGGTTCCGGCGCTGCGTCGTCCGTGGCCCGCCCTGCTTTCCAGAGTGACCTCGTCCGAGCGGTACGTGTGCCTGAGAGTTTCCGGGGAGGATTTGCTCCTTCGGCGTCCGCGCCGTGAACGACATGGACTCTCCCGCACGGGGTCAGCGGCCATTTGCCAGCCTACCAGCGCGTCATCTGGGCGATCCTTCGAGTGGCCGACATAAGAAATGTGCCGTTTGGTAGGTGTCACAATGCAGTTGCGACCACTTGGAGGGGCCGTGCAAACCGATATCGACCCGCGGAGCCTGATCGGCCGCAAGGCATACGACCGCCAAGGCGCCAAGATCGGCACCGTGGACGAGGTCTACCTCGACGACGCGACCGGCGAACCCGAATGGGCGGCAGTGCGCACCGGTCTTTTCAGCCGCGATGCCTTCGTCCCCCTGGAGCCGAGCCGTCTGGTCGACGACGCCCTGCGCATCCCCTACGACCGCAAGCTGATCAAGGACGCCCCCGACTTCGGCGTCGGCCGCCACCTCTCCCCCGAACAGGAACTCCAGCTCTACCACCACTACCGGCTGGACCTCACCTCCCCGGCGGACGTCGACCGTCCCCCCGCCGACAAGAACTTCGGCAACATCGCGGGGTCGGACGGCTGACGGCCGTCCCTGATACACAGCCCGACGATCCGCGCCCGGCCGACGCACTACGAGCCGCGGCAGGCGCCTCCCGAGGAGGAGATCGTCGACGGGCCGGGGGAAGCCACCCCACGTGCGGGCTCGCCATCGGGCGACGCCCCTGCCCGGTCAGGCTTCGGGCAGTCCGGCTCCTGGTGACCCGACTCCGCCCGGCCCGACTCCAGGAGGCCCGACCCCAGGTCGTCCGACTCCAGAGGGCCCGATTCCTGGTCGTACGACTCCGGACCGCCGGATATCGGGCGGCCGAATATCCCGCTCGGCCCGCTCTCTCCGCCCATGACCGGCGCTGCCTCACCCCGTACGGGACCCGCCGTCGGCGCGCCACCCACCAGCGGCAGCGGCTCTCCCGGCCGTAGCGCCGGATCGTCCACGGCGAAGGTCCGTACCCGCCCCGGCGCCGACCACGGCTGCTCGAAGCGCACCGTCACCCGTCCCACCCCGCTGCCCTGCACCCATCCGGCGCCGTACTCGTCATGGACGACGTCCAGCCCGGGGTGCCACCGCCGCGGCCGCTCCTCCTCCGGCTCCGCCCCGCCCCGCTCCTCGCCACCCTCCGCAGCCGCCCCCAGGGCCAGCTGAGCGGCTTCGACGGCCTCCCGCTCCGTGGCCAGCTGGGCGAACAAATCCTCCTGTGTGAAGTCGGCCAGCCCGCTCACCCCCACCCCCAGCAGCCGCACCCCGCCCGTGGTGTCCACCAGGTCCAGCAGGCGGAGCGCCGCCTCCCGCACCACCGCCGGGTCATCGGTGGGCCCTCGCAGCGTCTCCGACCGCGTCAGGGTCGAGAAGTCGTAGTTCCGTACCTTGATCACGACCGTGCGGCCGGAGCGACCGGCGGCCCGCAGCCGCTGCACACACCGCTCCGCCAGCCGCACCAGCTCGTTGCGCACCCGGGTGCGGTCGGTGAGGTCGACCTCGAAGGTGTCCTCCACCGACACCGACTTCGCGTCCCGCTCGGCGACGACCGGCCGGTCGTCCCGGCCCAGCGCCATCGCGTACAGCCCCGCCCCGTGCGCCCTCCCCAGCAACCGCACCAGCTCCGCCTCCCCCGCCTCGGCGGTCTCCGCGACGGTCGTGATCCCTGCCCGGCGCAGCGCCTCGGCCGTCGCCGGTCCGACACCCGGCAGGGTGCGGACGGTCATCGGCCCCAGCAGCTCGCGCTCGGTGCCCGGCTCGATGATCCGCAGGCCATCCGGCTTGGCTGCCTCCGATGCGATCTTGGCGAGCATCTTGGCCCCGGCCAGCCCCACCGAGCCCGTCAGCCCCGTGACAGCCCTGATGTCGCGCCGCAGCTGCTCGCCGACCGCGCGGGAGGCGGCGGAGTCGGCCGCGACGCCGCCCGCCTCCAGGTCGACAAACGCCTCGTCCAGGCTCAACGGCTCGACCAGCGGCGACAGCGCGTGCAGCAGCTCCATGACGCTGCCGCTGACCTGCCGGTAGACGGAGAAGCGCGGACTGAGATAGGCGGCATTGGGGCACAGCCTGCGTGCCTGGGCCGTAGGCATCGCCGACCGCACCCCGAAAACCCGTGCCTCGTACGACGCGGTCGAGACGACGCCGCGCGGCCCGATTCCGCCCACGACCACCGGCTTACCGCGCAGGCTGGGCTTGGCCGCCTGCTCGGCGGCCGCGAAGAACGCATCCATGTCGAGATGCAGAATCGTCGGCGCACGTCTCACACAACCGATGCTGCCGCATGCCACTGACAATCGGCCCCGAGCAGGGCCGGAACGTCCGCCGAAGGCCGCCCGGAGGCGGCCGGGGCTCAGCCCGCGCGGTTGCGCCGCCGGGCCAGCTCGTCGTGCGGGTTCTGCCCGACCAGGGTCTCGCCCGTGTCCACCCGCTCACCGTGCAGCTGGGACAGCGCGCTCTCCACGTCCCGCCACACCACGCCGATGGCGATGCCGAAAACGCCCTGACCGCCCTGGAGGAGATCGACCACCTGATCCGGGGAGGTGCATTCGTAGACCGTCGCGCCGTCGCTCATCAGCGTCATCCGCGTCAGATCGGCCAGGCCCCGGGAGCGCAGGTGCTGCACCGCGGTGCGGATGTTCTGGAGCGACACGCCCGTGTCCAGCAGCCGCTTGACGATCTTCAGCACGACGACGTCCCGGAAGCTGTAGAGCCGCTGGGTCCCCGAGCCGTACGCCGGGCGAACACTCGGCTCCACCAGGCCGGTACGCGCCCAGTAGTCGAGCTGCCGGTAGGTGATGCCCGCGGCCGCACACGCGGTCGGTCCGCGGTAACCGATGATCGCCGTTCCACGCTCCGCCGACACCGCGGCGGCCTGTACCGGGGCTCGGTCCGCCACCACACCCGGAGGGAGCGGCAACGCCCCCTCCGCCGTACCGTCACCGGTGATTGCCACGCCGCCCTCCGTCCTCCACGTCCCGGACGGGACCTGCCGTATCGACGGTATGCAGTCGCTCGGGGTGCGTCAACGATCGCCGCGCTCGCCACGCCGAGTGATAATCACCCCACGAGTGGTTTCTCGTACCCCGAGACGGGGAAGGCGTAGTCGGTTGGCCGAAAACTTCAGCCGATGGCCGGTTTCTTGCGGAGCCCATGGAAGCGCCGCCACCGGCCGCTGTCACTGGCTGTTGGTGCCGAAATCCTCGGGCGAGATCTGGTCGAGGAACTCGCGGAACTTCTCCACCTCGTCCTCCTGCTCGTCCGGAATGGCGATGCCCGCGTCGTCCAACACACCGTCGGTGCCGAAGATCGGCGTACCGGTGCGCAGCGCCAGCGCTATCGCGTCGGACGGCCGTGCACTGACCTCCACCCCGCTGGCGAAGACCAGCTCGGCATAGAACACCCCCTCGCGCAGATCCGTGATGCGGACCTGCGTCAGCTCCTGGCCCACCGCTTCCAGCACGTCCTTGAAAAGGTCGTGCGTCAGCGGCCTGGCAGGGACCATGCCCTGCTGGGCGAAGGCGATGGCGGTGGCCTCCCCCGGCCCGATCCAAATGGGCAGGTAACGATCGCCTCCCACCTCCCGCAGGAGCACGATCGGTTGGCTGGAAGGCATTTCCACCCGGACACCCACGACGTCGAGCTCGTTCACACAGCAACCCTAGGACGTGCCCGGCAGGTTTGGGTAGTCGGGCAGGTATTTGCTCACTGGAGTTGGGCCCGCAGCGCGCTCTCGACGAGCGCGGCATGCAGCCGCACGGAGAGGGTGGCCAGCTCCCTGGCCGTGGCCTCCGCATGCGCCCTGGTCTGCGGGTTACGGTGCCGCCGCAGCGGCGCCACGACCTGTTCCACCAGGCCGGCCTCGCGCTCGGCGGCGGCCTTCACGGCCCGCAGATGACGCGGTTCGAGCCCGAAACCGCCGAGATCCGCGACGAGCCGGGCGATACCGACGGCCTCGCCGCCGTAGCGGCCCTCCGCATCGGCGGTGAGCAGGCCGTACGACTCCCACTCGGCCAGCGCGGCCTCGTCCACCTCAGCGGCGGCGAGCAGCTCGGCGCGGCCGATCCGGGCCGTCGCGGGCCGCTCCTCGCCCAGCTCGGGGACGCCCTCCACCAGGTCCCTGGAGGGCGCCGGGGCGGGCAGCGGCACCTCCTCGCCGCGCTCCTGGGCGTCGAGGTGCTCACGGATGACCTTCAGCGGGAGGTAGTGATCCCGCTGCATCCGCAGCACGCTCGCGAGGCGCTGGACATCCGCGGTGGTGAATTTGCGGTACCCGGACGACGTACGCGTCGGCTCGACGAGTCCCTCGGCCTCCAAGAAACGGATCTTGGAGATCGTGACCTCGGGGAACTCCTCGCGCAGCAGGCCGAGCACCGCGCCGATGCTCACCGGCTTGCCGTCCGAGGAGGTGGTGCCGGACGAACCGGCACCACCTGTCGGTGTGTGGCGCATATGCCTTCCCTGGCCGGTCAGATCCCCGCGCCCCGCTGGCTCGGGTAGAAGACCAGGCGGTACTTACCGATCTGCACCTCGTCACCGCCGGCCAGAGCGACGGAGTCGATCCGCTCGCGGTTGACGTAGGTGCCGTTGAGGCTGCCGACGTCGGAGACAGTGAAGACACCGTCCTGACCTCGGCGGAACTCCACATGACTGCGGGAGACCGTCACATCGTCGAGGAAGATGTCGCTCTGCGGATGCCGGCCCGCCGTCGTCAGCTCGCCGTCCAGCAGGAAGCGGCTGCCGGAGTTGGGCCCCCGGCGGACGATCAGCAGCGCGGATCCCAGCGGCAGCGCGTCGACCGCCGCCTGCGCCTCGGGCGACAGCGACGGGCTCAGGTTCTGCCCCGTGGCCTCCCCGTCGTACGCCTCGATACCGGAGATCGAGATCGTCGACGTCGTCTCGGACGGGCGCTCGGGCTGCGCGCCCGCACGCAGCGGCGCGCCGCACTGCGAACAGAACTTGCCCGCCTCGGCGTTCCGGTGACCACACCTCGGGCAGGTCGAGGCCGCCGCCCCTTCCGCACCCGGCGCCGCAGAGCCCTGGGCACCTATGCGACCGGCACCGGACGGGTCACCAGCACCTGCCCCGGGACCACCCGCGACCTCATCGCGGAAGAGCGGACGGTCCGCTCCGGCGCCGCCCTCCTCGGGCTGACGCGGGGCGCGGTGCCGCGCCGTGCCGCTGTCACCCTCCTGGCGTGCGCTCTTGCCGAACAGCTTTCCAAACAACTTCACGGGCGATTCCCCTTGTACGAAACAGACCCGCCCGTGGGGCAGGACGAACCCTCGATGCACACACCGGCCGATCCGGACATCCTGTGAACGTCCGCGGCCTCCAGACAGTTTCCCTCACACGCCCCATACACGGTGCGTCGACCCCCCGCTACCTCATGCCCTTCCCGGGCCATCCCCATACGCGTCTCTCTCACTGCGATGACGACCGAGCGTAGTCAGGCCGCTTCGCCTCTCGCAAGGCGTCCACGATGATCTTCTGCTCACCCGTGACACCCACCGCGGCCTGCTCCTTTTCCAGAGTCTGCACCACACCACCGGGGATGTTGAGCGCCGGCTCCAGATCCTGCGGCTTCCCGATGACCTTGAAACGGTACGGCTGCGTGACCCTCTTGCCGTCGATCTCCACTCCGCCGCGGACATCCGAGAGGTAACTGTTCGCAACGATACGGACGTCGTTCACCTGAATCGCCTCGGCACCCGCGGCACGCAGCTCCTGGATCGTGTCGAGCAGCTTGTCCGCCTCCACGGAGTGCGTCGGGTCGTCGATGGTCAGGTTGATGCCGGGCCCCTGGGCCGCGACAGTCCCGGCCAGCACGCCCAGCTGCTGTTCCTTCTCCACGGTCTGCTTACGCGCCTCCTCTGCCTGGTCCGAGCTGTTCTCCAGCTCGGTCTTCTGCCCCTCCAGGCGCCGCTGTTCGTCCGTCAACCGTTGCGAGCGGTTATCCAGTTCGTCCAGGATGCGTACCAGATCCTCCTGGCGCGCACCACGTAGCGCGCTGCTGTCACTCGTGGAACGTACCTGAATCGCCAGCCCCAGGCCGAGAATGAACAGCAGCACCGCAACGATCAGTTGAGCGCGGGTCAGCCGTGGCGGCCACAGACCGGCGCGCAGCCGCTGGCGACCGGTCATCGGCGGCTCCCCGCCGTCGCCGCCCTCCGCGGCCCCGTCCGGCCGCCCACCGGCGCCGCTCCCGCCGCCCGAGGCGCCCCCGGACGCGTCGCTTCCGTCCGCCGGATCGCGGGGACCGGCCCCACCGTCCCGACCGGCGTGTCCCGCCCCGGCGTCCGGCCGCAGTCGGCTCTCGGGCGGCATCGGCCTCCGGTCCGCAGGCCGCCGCTCGGGCTGATCTGCCGCCCGGCCCGCGACCTCCGCCTCCGGAAGCTCACGGCGTACAGGAGCCGCACCGTCATCGGGAAGCTCACGGCGCGCCGGAGCCCCGGCCTGCGGGCGGCTCACGGGAGCCTCGGCCCGCGGACGGCGCGCGACCTCTCCGCGGGGCATCGTCTCCGGAGCCGTGTCCCCCTCGGGTCGCGGCGTCCCGTCAGCGGCCGAACGTTCCGGCTCGGGGGTCTCGTCGTTCGCCATCCGCCTCACGCCCTGAAGATGTGCCGGCGGATCGCGGCGGCGTTGGAGAAGATCCGGATGCCGAGCACCACGACCACGCCAGTGGAGAGCTGGGCGCCTACGCCGAGCTTGTCCCCGAGGAACACGATCAGGGCGGCGACCACGACGTTCGACAGGAACGACACGACGAAGACCTTGTCGTCGAAGATGCCGTCCAGCATCGCACGCAGACCTCCGAACACGGCGTCCAGCGCAGCCACCACAGCAATCGGCAGGTAGGGCTCGACCACCGTCGGCACCACGGGCCGGACCACGAGCCCGACCACGACCCCCACGATGAGCCCCAATACGGCGATCACGATGTGCCCTTCCCTATGTCGGCGCCGTCCGCCTTCGTGGCGCCGGTCTGCGGCTGTGCTGTGCGTACGATCACACTGGGCGCGGGCGGCAGGGTGACCTCACTCTCCACGGAAATCCTGGTGCGCACGCCGTAGTTCTCCTGCAACACGTGCAAATACCGGCCGTCGACGCTGTCCTGGAACGCGGTACTGAGCCGCTGCCCGTCCCCCACCGCCAGCACCGTGTACGGCGGTACCAGCGGTTTGTTGTCGACCAGTATGGCGTCTCCCGCGGCTCTGATCGCCGACAGGGACGTCAACCGCTGCCCGTTGACGGAGATCGCCTCCGCTCCGGACTGCCAGAGGCCGTTGACCACACGCTGCACGTCCCGGTCGCGTACCCGCCCGGTGTCGGAGAAACCATTGCTCTCCCGGGGGCCGCCGCCGTTCCCGGACTCCGCGCCCTTGGCGTCGTCGATCACGAGTTTCACGCCACGGCCGGTGACCTGCGTCGAACCGGCCAGCAGGGCCAGCAGCTCGGCCTTGTCCCCACCGTAGCGGCGCAGAGCCTCGCGCCGCATGGCGTCGACGGAGTCGCGCAGGGCATCGACCCGGTGCTGCTGCGCGTCGGCCTCGTCGGTGCCCTTCTGGATACGGTTGATCAGCTCTTCGCGCTCTTTCGCGAGCGTCGGCGCGGATATCCGCGCCTGCGCGGCGCCCACCGTCACCACCACCGCGGCGAGCACCAGTCCGGCGGCGAGCCCCAACTTCGCCTGCAGCGTGCGCGGAAGGCCGCCGAAACCCGCGGTGGCCTTCCGCTCGGCGGCCTCCGCGTATCCGTCGTCGAGGCTGTGATCCATCACATTGGTCAGCAGCGACATGGACGCGTCGGGGCGCGCGGCCTGTCTCCTGGTGGTGCTCCGATCGGGGCGCTGCTGCGACATGCCGCACATCGTCGCACGTCGCCCGCGTGGCCTCCCAATGGCCCCACCGACGTGCCGGATCGCGGCACGCCGGTGGGGTGCAGGTCAGCGGCCCGCGCCGTCAACCACCGTTGACCATTCGTCCAGCAGCCGGTCCGCGGAGGCTTCGTCGGGACCCTCCGCCCACAGATGCGTGACCGCCTCCGCGGGGTCGGGCAGAACGAGCACCCACCGGCCGTCCGCCTCCACCACCCGCACGCCGTCGGTGGTGTCCACGGACCGGTCCCCTGCGGCCTCGACGACGTGCCGCATGACCAGGCCCTTGACGGCCCAAGGCGTCGCGACGTCCCGGCGCCGTACGTGCGCCCGCGGGATGCGCGCGTCGATCTGGCTGAGCGTGATCTGCGACCGCGCGATCAGCCCGAGCAGTCGCACGAACGCGGCGGAGCCGTCGAAGACGCTGCTGAACTCCGGGATGATGAAGCCGCCTCGGCCGTCGCCGCCGAAGACCGTGCCGTCCTCCCGCCCGACCCGCGTCAGGTCGTCGGGCGACGTTGTCGTCCATTCGACCTGTGTGCCGTGGTACGCGGCGACCTGCTCGGCAATGCGGGTCGTCGTCACGGGCAGTGCCACCCGGCCGCTGCGGCGCTCCGCGGCGATCAGATCGAGCATCACCAGCAGTGCACGGTCGTCCTCGATGATCCGGCCGCGCTCGTCCACCAGCGACAGCCGCTCGCCGACCGGATCGAAGCGCACTCCGAACGCCGCCCGCGCCGACGCGACGATCTCGCCGAGGCGGACGAGTCCCTTGCGCCGGGCCTCGCCCGTCTCGGTCGGCCGCGCCTCGTTCAGGCCGGGATTGATCGTGAGGGCGTCCACGCCGAGGCGGCCCAACAGGCTCGGCAGAACCAGCCCGGCGCTGCCGTTGGACGCGTCGACGACGACCTTCAGCCCGGATTCCGCGAGCCCTTCGGTGTCAACGGCCCGCAGCAGCGATCCGGTGTACGAATCGAAGACACTGGACGGGAACCGCAGATCACCGATTTCGCCGGGAAAGGCGCGGCGGTATTCCTGACGGGCGTAGACGCGGTCAAGTTTCCGCTGCCCGGCCTGGGATAGGTCGGCGCCGCGTGCGTCGAAGAACATGATGTCGACGGAGTCGGGAACGCCGGGTGTCGTACGGACCATGATGCCGCCGGCACTGCCCCGCGCGGTCTGCTGACGGGCGACCGGCAGCGGCACGTTCTCCAGGTCCCGTACGTCTATGGCACTGGCCTGGAGCGCGGAGATCACGGCGCGTTTGAGCGCGCGGGCGCCTCGGGAATGGTCACGTGCCGTGGTGACCGTGGCGCCTTTCTTGAGCGTGGTCGCATAGGCTCCGGCGAGCCGTACGGCCAGCTCCGGCGTGATTTCCACGTTGAGGATCCCGGAGACCCCCCGGGCGCCGAACAGATGCGCCTGCCCCTTCGACTCCCAGATCACCGACGTGTTGACGAAGGCACCGGCCTCGATCGTCTTGAACGGGTAGACCCGCACATTGCCCTGAACGATCGATTCCTCACCGACGAGGCATTCGTCGCCGATGACCGCACCGTCCTCGATCCGGGCGGCGCTCATGATGTCGGTGTTCTTCCCGACGACACAGCCGCGGAGGTTGGTCCGGGGCCCGATGAAGACGTTGTCGTGCACGACGGCCTTATGGAGGAACGCGCCGCTCTTCACCACGACGTTGGAGCCGATGACCGTGTGTTCGCGGATCTCCACATCCGCTTCGACCTTGGCGTAGTCCCCGATGTACAGCGGACCGCGCAGTATGGCGTCGGGATGGACATCGGCACCTTCGGCCACCCATACGCCGGGCGAGATCTCGAAGCCGTCGATTTCGACGTCGACCTTGCCGTCCAGGACGTCGGCCTGGGCTTTCACATAACTTTCGTGGGTGCCGACGTCCTCCCAGTAGCCCTCCGCGACATAGCCGTAGATCGGCTTGCCTTCCTTCATCAGCTGGGGGAAGACGTCGCCGGACCAGTCGACGGAGACATCGGGCTGGACGTAGTCGAAGACCTCGGGCTCCATGACGTAGATGCCCGTGTTGACGGTGTCCGAGAAGACCTGGCCCCAGGTGGGCTTTTCCAGGAAGCGTTCGACCTTGCCCGCCTCGTCGACGATGGTGATGCCGAATTCGAGGGGGTTGGGAACCCTCGTCAGACAGACGGTGACGAGGGCGCCCTTCTCCTTGTGGAAACGGATGAGGTCGGTGAGGTCGAAGTCAGTGAGGGCGTCACCGGAAATTACGAGGAACGTATCGTCCCGCAGGGCCTCTTCGGCGTTCTTCACGCTGCCCGCGGTGCCGAGGGGTTTTTCCTCATTGGCATAGGTCAGTTCCATGCCCAGCTCTTCGCCATCGCCGAAGTAGTTCCGGACGAGTGAGGCGAGGAATTGCACGGTTACCACGGTCTCGGTGAGACCGTGCCGCTTCAGCAGCCGCAGTACATGCTCCATGATCGGCCTATTGGCCACGGGGAGCAGAGGTTTGGGCATGCTGGACGTCATGGGGCGAAGACGTGTGCCTTCGCCACCAGCCATCACAACGGCCTTCATGTCGGAAGCGTCCTCCTCTAAGAGACGACGGTCTTGCCGACTTCACCCGTCTGGATCGCCCACTGTTCTCACGTACGGGCGCCAGGGTGGCACTGGTATTGCCTGTTCGGCGAGCTCAGTCGGCTGTGGCGTCCGCCCTGATGATCCTGCGGACCTGAACCACGTAGAGGATTCCTGCCCACCAGTAGAGCGCCGTACCCCATCCGGCGAAAGCCCATCCGAAAACAGCAGCGAGGGTATGAAGCCAGCCACTTCCCTCACTGAGAAGGAGCAACGGGAAGGCGTACATGAGGTTGAACGTTGCGGCCTTGCCGAGGAAGTTCACCTGGGGCGGACCGTATCCGTGCCGACCGAGGAATCCGACGGCGATCAGCAGCATGAGTTCCCGCGCCACCAACGCCGCGGTGAGCCACAGTGGCAGGATCTCCCGCCAGGTGAGTCCCACGAGAGTGGAAAGGATGTACAGCCGGTCCGCGGCCGGGTCGAGGAGGCGTCCCAGGCTGCTGATCTGGTTCCAGCGACGGGCGAGTTTACCGTCGAGATAGTCGCTGACTCCGCTCAGGGCCAGCACGAGCAACGCCCAGCCATCGGCCTTGGGGCCGCCGAATTCCGGCCACAGAATCAACCACAGGAAAACCGGCACGCCGACCAGGCGCGCCATGCTCAGAATGTTCGGGATGGTGAGGACGCGATCCGTGTGGACCCGCGTCTCCTGGACCTCCACGCGGGGGCCTCCTGTGGGAAATGTTCCAACAATGCTCCCTGACCCTACCTGCCGCCCCGAGCGGTTTGCTCCTGGGGTCTGCAGGTTGCCCATGAAACGCAAAAATGCTCCGGCCCCCGGAAACCACTGAATGGTTTCCGGAGACCGGAGCTCAAAAATTGTTCGGCGGCGTCCTACTCTCCCACAGAGT
>NZ_JBHYGX010000040.1:51611-55423 GCF_042739975.1 Streptomyces sp. NPDC059080 | reverse complement strand
GGATCACATCGGTGATCCGCACACCGCCGCGCAACGCGATGTCGTCCGCGGTCTGGATCACCGGCCCGTCGAGGACCGGGTCGCTGTGCGGCAGCCCCACCTCGACGATGTCGCAGCCGCCCTCCAGCATCGCGGTCGCCGCCCGGATGCCGCCGTCCACGGTCGGGAATCCGGCGGGAAGGTAGCCGACCAGCGCGGCGCGGTTCTCCTCGCGCGCCGTCGCCAGCACCGAGTCCAGCAGGGCGATGTTGCCCGTCGTCCCCGTCATCACTTCTCTCCCTCGCCCGCAGCGGTGCGGTCGCCTGCGTTGTCGTACAGCCCGAAGTAGCGGGCCGCGGTGTCCATGTCCTTGTCGCCCCGGCCCGAGAGGTTGACCAGCAGCAGGCCGTCGGGGCCCAGCTCGCGGCCCAGCTCCAGGGCGCCGGCCAGCGCGTGCGCGCTCTCGATGGCCGGGATGATGCCCTCGGTGCGCGACAGCAGCCGCAGCGCCTGCATCGCCGCGTCATCGGTGACCGCGCGGTACTCGGCCCGGCCGCTGTCCTTGAGGTACGAGTGCTCCGGGCCGATGCCCGGGTAGTCGAGACCCGCGGAGATCGAGTACGGCTCGGTGATCTGCCCGTCCTCGTCCTGGAGGACGTACGACCGCGAGCCGTGCAGGATGCCCGGGCTGCCCTCGGTGAGGGTCGCGGCGTGTTCGCCGGTGGCGAGGCCGTGGCCGCCGGGCTCGCAGCCGACCAGCCGCACGCTCTCGTCGGGAAGGAAGGCGTGGAAGAGGCCGATGGCGTTGGAGCCGCCGCCGACGCAGGCGACCGCCGCGTCGGGCAGCCGCCCGGCACGCTCCACGATCTGCCGCCGCGCCTCGACGCCGATGACGCGGTGGAAGTCGCGGACGAGCGCCGGGAAGGGGTGCGGGCCCGCGACCGTGCCGAAGAGGTAGTGGGTGCGGTCGACGTTGGCCACCCAGTCGCGGAACGCCTCGTTGATGGCGTCCTTGAGGGTGCGGCTGCCGGAGGTCACGGCGATGACCTCGGCGCCGAGCATCCGCATCCGGGCGACGTTCAGCGCCTGCCGCTCGGTGTCGATCTCGCCCATGTAGATGGTGCATTCGAGGCCGAAGAGGGCGCAGGCGGTGGCGGTGGCGACGCCGTGCTGACCGGCGCCGGTCTCCGCGATGACGCGGGTCTTGCCCATGCGCCGGGTGAGCAGCGCCTGGCCCAGCACATTGTTGATCTTGTGGGAACCGGTGTGGTTGAGGTCCTCGCGCTTGAGGAACACCCGAGCGCCACCGGCGTGTTCGGCGAACCGCGCCACCTCGGTGAGGGCGCTGGGACGGCCCGTGTAATTGACCATCAGTTCGTTCAGCTCGGCCGCGAACGCCGGGTCGGCCTTGGCCTTCTCGTACTCGGCGGCCACCTCGTCGACCGCGGCGACCAGCGCCTCGGGGATGAACTTGCCGCCGAAGGCGCCGAAGTAGCCCGAGGGGCCGGGAACCAGCCCCTCGGGGTCGGGCACGAAGAATTCGGAGGACATCTGACGCACTCCTCTGCCGGGGCCCTCGCCCCGGACAACTGGGTCTGTCGGAAAGATGAGAAAGATGAGGAAGAAACGGGAAGGATGAGGAAGAGACGGGAAGGGTGTGGAGAAGCCAAAGGGGCCATGCGCCGCCCGCGCGGGCGTTGCGCGGGGCGCGGTACGCCGACGAATCCGGCCGCCGGTGACTCCCGGTCGCCGTACGGCCGTGGGACGTCCGCCGGGCCGTGGGAGCGCCGCGCCGTGCCTAACGAGCAACCGGGCCGCGAGGGCACCGGAAGTACGCATCCGGACCGATGATCCGGCCGCGGTCACCCGCCGGGCGGAGTCCTGGCAGTCCGGAGCGGCGTACCGCCACACCGGCCGCCGGGGCGCGCACGCGTCAGCGCACGGGCCCCCGGCGCCATCGCATGCCGTTGGTCTGGCCGGGCTCGGAGCCGATGTGGTACCTGACCCGGCGGCCGCGCACCCGGCGGGCGGGCGCCCGGCAGCCCCGGTGCCAGGGCGGCAGCGCGCAGCGGACCGCCGCGCGCCGCGCGGTACGGCGGGCCCGGGGCGTCAGGGAAAGGGCGGGGCCGTGACCGGGCAGGCCGTCCGGCGCACACCCGGCGGGCGCACCGGCGGGCACGCCGAACGCGCCCGGGAACATCTCCCGGGCGGTGCGGTGGCTACCGGTGGCGGTCATGGGGTCGCGTCCGCCCTCAGGCCCGGCCGTGCCGGATCGCGGGGTGGGAGCCGGCCGCGACCAGATCGGCGACGGCGGTGCGCGGGTCCTTGCCGGTGACCAGCGACTCGCCGACGAGGACGGCGTCCGCACCGTCGTTGGCGTACGCGATCAGATCGTGCGGGCCGCGCACGCCCGACTCGGCGATCTTGACGATGTGGTCGGGGATCTCGGGGGCGATCCGGGCGAAGTTGCCGCGGTCGACCTCCAGGGTCTTGAGGTTGCGCGCGTTCACACCGATGATCTTGGCCCCGGCGTCGACCGCGCGGGCGGCCTCCTCCTCGTCGTGCGCCTCGACCAGCGGCGTCAGGCCGATCGACTCGGCCCGCTCGATGAGCGAGACCAGCGCCTCCTGCTCCAGCGCGGCGACGATCAGCAGCGCGAGGTCGGCGCCGTACGCACGGGCCTCCCACAGCTGGTAGGCGGTGACGATGAAGTCCTTGCGCAACACCGGGATGTCCACGCGGGCGCGGACGGCTTCCAGGTCGGCGAGCGAACCGCCGAACTTGCGCTGTTCGGTGAGGACGGAGATGACCGCGGCGCCGCCCGCCTCGTAGTCGGCGGCGAGGCCCGCCGGGTCGGCGATGGCGGCGAGCGCGCCCTTGGAGGGGCTGGAGCGCTTGACCTCGCAGATGACCGTCACGCTCTCGCCCTTGAGGGCGGCGACGCCGTCCTTGGCCGGGCGGGCGGCGCGGGCGCGCTCCTTCAGCTCGTCGAGGCTGACGCGCGCCTGTCGCTCGGCGAGGTCGGCGCGGACTCCGTCGATGATCTCGTCGAGCACACTCACGCGAGCGGCCTCCTTCTGAAGCGGTGGAGGGGACGGGCACCGGGCGGCAAGCGGAACTCACCGTAGGCACTTCCGATGGTATCCGGCCGCGGCCGCAGGTCCCGCACCCGGTCGTCGGCCGTCCCACCACCTGGACAGCGGCCGCCCCACGGAGATCGGCAAGACACCCCCAGGTCAGGGCCGCAGGAAGGCGCCGAAGGGGAGGTTGCGGACGAGGGTGAAGACGGCCAGCGCGGCGGCCAGCGCCCACCAGTGGACGGGGTGCGGGCGCGGCCCCGCGGTCGGCAGCCCGCGCGCCGCGCGCACCGTCCAGACCGCCCAGAACACCGCGCAGGCGGCGTACGCGAGGACCGCCACGGCGTTGGCGCCGAGCGCGGCGGGCAGCTCGCCGTGGGCGACCGCGTGGGCGCTGCGCAGGCCGCCGCAGGCCGGGCAGGAGAGGCCGGTCAGATGCAGCAGCGGGCAGACCGGGTAGTGGCCGGGGTGGTTCGGGTCGACCGCGCCGACGTAGCCGAAGGCGGCGACCGCGGCGGCGGCCGTGCCCAGCGGAGCGGAGAGGCGGCGCAGCGGACCCCGGCGGGCGGCGGGCGCCGCGGGGCGCGGGGCGGCGGACCGGGGCGGGGCCACGGGTGCGTTCACCCCGCCGATTGTGCCGGGGAACGCACGAAGGCGCCGCTTCCCGGGCTCCGTACGGGGTAAGGGCTGTCCCCGGCCACCGGGGGGGGTGTGGGGGGGCCCCCCCCCGGGGTGGGGGGCGCCCCGGCGGGGGCG
>NZ_JBHYGX010000040.1:33669-51601 GCF_042739975.1 Streptomyces sp. NPDC059080 | reverse complement strand
CCCTGGTGGATCAGCGTGCGCCCGCCAGGGATGACGGGACAGCCCTTACGGACGGCAACGGGAAGCGGCACCTTCAGAGGCGCGGGGGGTGGCGCCGGGGTCCGGCGCCACGGGGTCAGCCCTCCTGGGGCTGGGCCACGGCGACCGGGGCCGGGGCGGCCGAGCGCTTGGGCTCCGAGCCGAGACCCGCGAGGCGCATCAGACCGCCGACGACCGCACCGAGAACGGTGAGGACGATGCCGGCCCAGAACCCGGGCACGTTCGCCAGCACCATGAAGGCGCCCGCGACGCAGAAGCCGATGAACGAGATGATGACGCCGGTCCAGGCGGCGGGGGTGTGTCCGTGGCCACTGCTCGACATGAGTGCTCCTCGTAGCTCTGTCGCGCCGGATCGGGGGCGCGGTGATAACTCGCGGTCCATTGTCACCGATGCCGGGGGGAACGCCGTTACCGGGTGGGGTCCTCGCCCCGGTCCAGGGACTTCCACAGCTCCTCCGGACGGTCCGGGTCCACCGCGGCGGCGGCCCGGCGCGGGGCGCGTGCGCCGCCCGGCGTGCGCTCGTAACGGCCCGACATCGCGGGCCAGTGGCGGCCGAAGCGCAGTGCGAGGAGACCGGCGGCCAGCAGCAGCACCCCGCCCGCGACGGAGACCCACGGCCAGGCGCTGTGCGTGACGTGATGCACATCCGTGCCGCTCAGCCCGACAGCGGTGGCGGCCTGCTCGCGCAGCGCGGAGGTGTCGCCGTAACCGGCCGCTGCGGCGACGGCGGCGCCCGCACCGCTGAGGGCGAGGAGCGCGGCGACGGCGTACCGCCCGGCGCGCCGCACCGCGAAGACCGCGACCAGCGCGGCGAGGCCGACGACGGCCAGCGCGGTGGGGACGCCCGTGACGTCGGAGCCGGTCACCGTGCGCGGCAGATCACCCTGGGCGAGGGCGGCGGTGCCCCGGGACCAGACGCGGCCCGACGCGAGCAGGGCGAGGGCGGAACCGGCGGCGCCCAGCAGCAGCGCGGCGGCGAGACTGCGCCGGGCGCTGCGGGGCCGGGCGGACGGCGCGGGCGCGGTGGCGGCGGGGGGCTGGGTTGCGGCACTCACTCCCCCACTATCGCGCACCGCCCGCGGCACCGGGCCACGGGGTGGCCGGACGCCGCGGGCGGCCGGGACGCGTCCTACGGGCGCGCCGGGGTCAGGTGCCGAGGTGGTTCGCGGTGTGCACGGCGCGCAGCACGGCGGCGGCCTTGTTGCGGCACTCGGTGTCCTCGGCGACCGGGTCGGAGTCGGCGACGACGCCCGCACCGGCCTGCACGTACGCGGTGCCGTCGCGCAGCAGGGCGGTGCGGATCGCGATGGCGGTGTCGGAGTCACCGGCGAAGTCCAGGTAGCCGACGCAGCCGCCGTACAGACCGCGGCGGGTCGGCTCCAGCTCCTCGATGATCTGCAGCGCGCGGGGCTTGGGCGCGCCGGAGAGGGTGCCCGCGGGGAAGCAGGCGGTGAGGACGTCGAAGGCGGTACGGCCCTCGGCGACGGTGCCGGTGACGGTGGAGACCAGGTGCATGACGTGGCTGTAGCGCTCCACCGACATGAAGTCGACGACCTCGACGCTGCCCGGCTCACAGACCCGGCCCAGGTCGTTGCGGCCCAGGTCGACGAGCATCAGATGCTCGGCGCGCTCCTTCGGGTCGGCCAGCAGCTCGTCGGCGAGGGCCTGGTCCTCCTGGACACCGGCGCCGCGCGGGCGGGTCCCGGCGATGGGGTGCACCATGGCGCGGCCGTCCTCGACCTTGACCAGCGCCTCGGGGCTGGAGCCGACCACGTCGAAACCGCTGCGGTCGCCGTCGCCGTCGAAGCGGAAGAGGTACATGTACGGGCTGGGGTTGGTGGCCCGCAGCACCCGGTAGACGTCCAGCGCGCTCGCCGTGCACGGCGTCTCGAAGCGCTGCGAGGGCACCACCTGGAACGCCTCACCGGCGCGGATGCGCTCCTTGATGTCCTCGACGGCGTCCTGGTACGCGGCGCCGCCCCATTCGGCGGTGAACGGCGGGAGCGCGGACGGCGGCAGCGCCGCGGCGCTCGCCGGGGCCGGGCGGGCGAGGTCGTCGGCCATCGCGTCGAGGCGGGCGACGGCGTCCGCGTACGCCTCGTCGACGCCGGTGTCGAGGTCGTTGTGGTTGATCGCGTTGGCGATGAGCAGGACGGTGCCGTTCCAGTGGTCGAGGACGGCGAGGTCGGAGGTGAGGAGCATGGTCAGCTCCGGCAGCCGCAGATCGTCCTCGGTCTGCTCGGCGATCTTCTCCAGGCGGCGCACGATGTCGTAGCCGAGGTAGCCGACCATGCCGCCGGTGAAGGGCGGCAGACCGGCGTCCTCCAGCAGGTCACGCGGGGTGTGCAGCGCCTCGACGGTGGTGCGGAGCGCGGCCAGCGGGTCGCCGCCGGCGGGCATGCCGACGGGCGGGGTGCCCAGCCAGTGGGCGCGGCCGTCGCGGGCGGTGAGGGTGGCGGCGCTGCGGACGCCGATGAACGAGTACCGCGACCACGTACGGCCGTTCTCCGCCGATTCCAGGAGGAAGGTACCGGGCCGCTCACCGGTGAGTTTGCGGTAGAGCCCCACCGGGGTGTCGCCGTCGGCGAGGAGACGCCGGGTGACGGGGACGACCCTGCGGTCCTTGGCGAGGGTGCGGAAGCTGTCGAGGTCCGGTGTGGCGGTGCCGGTGGTTCCCGTGGTCATGGCAGCGGAGCCTACTGGTCGCCGTCCGTGAGCAGAACGTCGGCGTCGAAGCAGGTGCGGGCCCCGGTGTGGCAGGCGGCGCCGGTCTGCTCGACGGTGACGAGAACGGTGTCGGCGTCGCAGTCCAGGGCCACCGAACGGACGCGCTGGACGTGGCCGGAGGTGTCGCCCTTGACCCAGTACTCGCGGCGGCTGCGGGACCAGTAGGTGCAGCGGCCGGTGGTGAGGGTGCGGTGCAGCGCCTCGTCGTCCATCCAGCCGAGCATGAGGACCTCGCCGGTGCCGTGCTGCTGGGCGATGGCCGGGACGAGACCGTCGGCGTCGCGCTTGAGGCGGGCGGCGACGGCGGGGGCGAGGGCGGTGCTGCCGGGGGCGGCGGGCCCGTTCGGGGCGGGCCGGTCCTGCGGGGCGGGGGCGGCGGTGTCGGTGGCGCGGCTGCTCATGGGGCCATTGTGCCGTGCGGGGGCCCGGAGGCGCGGTGGGCCGCGGCGTGGCAAGGCGGCGGGGCCGGTCGTAGGCTGGCCCTATGTCGACCCATGCAAAGCGTGAACGGCTCCTGTTCGCCGACCTGTTGGAGAGCGTCGGCCCCGATGCGCCGACGCTCTGCGAAGGCTGGCGCACCCGCGATCTGGCCGCCCATGTGGTGGTGCGCGAGCGCCGGGCGGACGCGGCGGGCGGCCTCCTGTTCAAGCCACTGGCGGCCCGGCTGGAGCGCGTCCAGGAGGAGTTCGCCGCGAAGCCGTACGAGGAGCTGCTGGGGCTGATCCGCAGCGGGCCGCCGCGGATGTCGCCGTTCGCGCTGAAGCAGCTCGACGAGGCGTCGAACACCGTCGAGTTCTACGTCCACACCGAGGACGTGCGGCGGGCGCAGCCGGACTGGTCGGCGCGGGAGCTGGACCCGGTCTTCGCGGACGCGCTGTGGTCGCGGCTGGAGAAGATGGCGAAGCTGCTGGGCCGGAAATCGCCGGTGGGCCTGGTGCTACGGCGCCCGGACGGGCGCACGGCGGTGGCCCATCGGGGCGCACCGGTGGTGACGGTCGTCGGCGAGCCCGGCGAACTGACTCTCTTCTCCTTCGGACGCCAGCAGGCCGCGGACGTCGAGCTGGCAGGCGACCCGGAGGCGGTGACGGGGGCGCGGCAGGCGGATCTGGGGATCTGAGCGCGGGACCTGGGTGACGGCCCGGTCGGGCTGGGCCGGGGCGCCGAGCCCCCGGACGGAACGCGTACCGCCGTCGCCCCGCCCCGTCAGCTCACCGCACCGGATGCCCCGCCTCCCGCAGCGCCCCCTTGACCTCGCCGATGCGCAGGTCGCCGAAGTGGAAGACGGAGGCGGCCAGCACGGCGTCGGCGCCCGCGGCGACGGCGGGGGCGAAGTCGGCGAGGCGGCCCGCGCCGCCGGAGGCGATGACCGGTACGGACACGTGCCTGCGGACCGCCTCGATCATCTCCGTGTCGTAGCCGTCCTTGGTGCCGTCGGCGTCCATGGAGTTCAGCAGGATCTCCCCGGCGCCCAGCTCCGCCGCGCGGTGCGCCCACTCGACGGCGTCGACCCCGGCGGAGCGGCGCCCGCCGTGCGTGGTGACCTCGAAGGAGGTGGCGGCGCCGTCGGCGGAGGGCACCCGGCGGGCGTCGACGGAGAGCACCAGCACCTGGCTGCCGAACCGCTCGGCGATCTCCCGGATCAGCTCGGGCCGGGCCAGCGCCGCGGTGTTCACGCCGACCTTGTCGGCACCGGCCCGCAGCAGCTTGTCGACGTCCTCGGCGGTGCGTACGCCGCCGCCGACGGTCAGCGGGATGAAGACCTGCTCGGCGGTGCGGCGGACCACGTCGTAGGTGGTCTCGCGGTTGCCGGAGGAGGCGGTGATGTCGAGAAAGGTCAGCTCGTCGGCGCCCTCCTCGCCGTAGATCCGGGCCATCTCGACGGGGTCGCCCGCATCGCGCAGGTTCTGGAAGTTCACGCCCTTGACGACCCGGCCGTTGTCGACGTCCAGGCAGGGGATGACTCGGACCGCCAGGGTCATGGCGTCAGGCTCCTTCGGAGGGTTGCTTGAAGGCTTCTAGTTCTACTTCGACCAGCACACGGGGATCGACGAAGCCGGAGACCACGACCAGGGTCGCGGCCGGCGGCACCGCGCCGAAGATCTCCCGGTGGGCCCGGCCCACCGCGTCCACGTCCCGCACGTGGGTCAGGTACATCCGGGTGCGCAGGACGGCGGAGGCGTCAAGGCCGAACGGTTCCAGGGCCGCCAGGGCGTTGCCGAAGGCCGCTCCGGCCTGTTCGTAGGGGTCGCCCTCGCCCTGGAGCACACCGTCGTCGGTGAAGGGCAGCGTGCCGGCGACCAGGACCCGGTCGCCGGCGGCCACGGCACGGGCGAAGCCGATCGCCTCTTCCCAGGGACCTCCGGTCCGTACGCGCTCGATGGTCATCACGCCGCCTTTCGGTTATCCGGTCAGGACACTGCTGCCAGCGCCTCTTCCAGGGTGAACGCCTTCGCGTAGAGCGCCTTGCCGACGATCGCGCCCTCCACACCCTCGGGCACCAGGGACGCCAGGGTCCGCAGGTCGTCGAGGGAGGAGACGCCGCCGGAGGCGACGACGGGGCGGTCGGTGGCCGCGCAGACGTTCTTCAGCAACTCGACGTTGGGGCCCTGGAGCGTGCCGTCCTTGTTGATGTCGGTGACGACGTAGCGGGCGCAGCCCTCGGAGTCGAGGCGGGCCAGCGTCTCGTAGAGGTCGCCGCCGTCGCGGGTCCAGCCGCGGCCGCGGAGCGTGGTGCCGCGGACGTCCAGACCCACCGCGATCTTGTCACCGTGCTCGGCGATGACCTTGGCGACCCACTCGGGGGCCTCCAGCGCGGCGGTGCCGAGGTTGACCCGGCGGCAGCCGGTGGCGAGCGCCGCGGCGAGCGAGGCGTCGTCGCGGATGCCGCCGGACAGCTCGACCTTGATGTCCATGGCCCGGGCGACCTCGGCGATCTGCGCGCGGTTGTCACCGGTGCCGAACGCCGCGTCGAGGTCGACGAGGTGCAGCC
The DNA here is from genome assembly GCF_042739975.1 of Streptomyces sp. NPDC059080. NCBI lineage: Bacteria > Bacillati > Actinomycetota > Actinomycetes > Kitasatosporales > Streptomycetaceae > Streptomyces > Streptomyces sp. NPDC059080. The sequence goes on along the minus strand of NZ_JBHYGX010000040.1, from coordinate 45,845 downwards.
ACTCGGCACCGGCCTGCTGCCAGGCCAGCGCCGCCTGGAGCGGGTCGCCGTAGGCGGTCTCGGAACCGGACTCGCCGTGCACCAGGCGGACGGCCTGGCCGTCGCGGACGTCGACGGCGGGGAGGAGTTCGAGCTTCGGGTGGGCCATCACAGGGTCTCGATCCAATTGCTCAGCAGCTGGGCTCCGGCGTCGCCGGACTTCTCGGGGTGGAACTGCGTGGCCCACAGCGGACCGTTCTCGACCGCGGCCACGAACGGCGCACCGTGGGTGGCCCAGCTGACCTTGGGGGCGGCGATGTGCGGGTTGCCGACCTCCAGCTCCCAGTCGTGTGCCGCGTAGGAGTGGACGAAGTAGTAGCGGGCGTCCGCGTCCAGACCGGCGAAGAGGCGGGAGCCGTCGGCCGCCTCGACGGTGTTCCAGCCCATGTGCGGGACGACGTCGGCCTTCAGCGGGCCGACGGTGCCGGGCCACTCGTCCAGGCCCTCCGTCTCCACGCCGTGCTCGATGCCACGGGCGAAGAGGATCTGCATGCCGACGCAGATACCCATCACCGGGCGGCCGCCGGAGAGGCGGCGGCCGACGATCCAGTCGCCGCGGGCGCCGCGCAGCCCCTGCATGCAGGCGGCGAACGCGCCGACGCCGGGGACCAGCAGCCCGTCGGCGTTCATCGCGCGGTCGTAGTCGCCGGTGATCTCCACCTCGGCTCCGGCGCGGGCCAGGGCGCGCTCGGCGGAGCGGACGTTACCGAAGCCGTAGTCGAAGACCACGACCTTCTTCGCGGCCGTCAATTCCACACCTCCAGCCGCATCACCCCGGCGACGAGGCACATCGCCGCGCCGATGGACAGCAGCGTGATCAGGCTGCGGGGCATCTTCTGCTTCCAGAAGGAGTAGATGCCACCGACGAGGAAGAGACCGACCAGGATGAAGGCGGTCGACATGCCGTTCACAGGGCACCCTTCGTGGACGGGAGGATTCCGGCGGCGCGCGGATCGCGTTCGCTGGCGTACCGCAGGGCCCGGGCCAGCGCCTTGAACTGGCACTCCACGATGTGGTGGGCGTTGCGGCCGTACGGGACGTGGATGTGCAGGGCGATCTGCGCCTGCGCGACGAACGAGTCGAAGATGTGCCGGGTCATCGTCGTGTCGTAGGTGCCGATCATCGGCGCCATGTTCTCCGGCTCGGTGTGCACGAGGTACGGGCGGCCGGAGAGATCGACGGTGACCTGCGCGAGGGACTCGTCGAGCGGGACGGTGCAGTTGCCGAAGCGGTAGATGCCCACCTTGTCGCCGAGCGCCTGCCGGAAGGCGGCGCCGAGCGCGAGGGCGGTGTCCTCGATGGTGTGGTGGGTGTCGATGTGCAGGTCGCCGTCGGTCTTGACAGTGAGGTCGAAGAGGCCGTGGCGGCCGAGCTGGTCGAGCATGTGGTCGTAGAAACCCACACCTGTCGCGACGTCGACCTGGCCGGTGCCGTCGAGGTCGATCTCGACGAGCACCGAGGTTTCCTTGGTGGTGCGCTCGACGCGTCCGACGCGGCTCATGCGCTCTGCTCCTTCATCAGTTCGCGTACCGCTTCGAGGAACGCGTCGTTCTCGGCCGGGGTTCCCGCGGAGACCCGCAGCCATCCCGGCACGCCGTTGTCCCGGACCAGGACGCCCCGGTCGAGGAGTGCCTGCCAGGCGGCGTGCGCGCCGCCCGCGCCGTCGAACCGGCCGAACTGCACGAAGTTGGCGTCGGAGTCGACGACCTCGCAGCCCGCCGCGCGCAGCTCCGTGACCAGCCGGTCGCGTTCCGCCTTGAGCTGGTCGACGTAGCTCAGCAGGGTGTCGGTGTGCTCCAGGGCGGCCAGCGCCGTCGCCTGCGTCACCGAGGAGAGGTGGTACGGCAGCCGGACCAGCTGGACGGCGCCGACCACGGCCGGGTCGGCGGCGAGGTAGCCGAGGCGGAGCCCGGCGGCGCCGAACGCCTTCGACATCGTCCGCGAGACGACGAGGTTGGGCCGCCCCTCGATCAGCGGCAGGAGCGACGGATGGTGGCTGAACTCGCCGTACGCCTCGTCGATCACCACCAGCGCGCCGCCGGTCTCCGCCCGCGCGGCCTGCGCGGCGTCGTACAGCGCCAGCACCGTCTCGGCGGCGACGGCGGTGCCGGTGGGGTTGTTCGGCGAGCAGAGGAAGACCACGTCGGGGCGGCGCTCGGCGATCAGCGCCCGGGCCGCCGCGACGTCGATGGTGAAGTCGTCGTTGCGGGGCCCGGAGATCCACTCGGTGCCGGTGCCGCGGGAGATCAGCCCGTGCATGGAGTACGAGGGCTCGAAGCCGAGGGCGGCGCGGCCGGGGCCGCCGAAGGTCTGGAGCAGCTGCTGGAGGATCTCGTTGGAGCCGTTGGCCGCCCAGACCTGCTCCTCGGTGACCGGGTGGCCGCCGGTGCGGGTGAGGTAGCGGGCCAGCTCGGTGCGGAGCTCGACGGCGTCGCGGTCCGGGTAACGGTTGAGGTTGCGGGCGGCGTCGGCGACCCGCTCGGCGATCCGCCGGACCAGCTCCTCGGGCAGCGGGTAGGGGTTCTCGTTGGTGTTGAGCCGGACCGGTACGTCCAGCTGCGGGGCGCCGTACGGGGTCTTGCCGCGCAGTTCGTCCCGGATGGGGAGCGCGTCCCAGGGGAACGCGTCGGGGCTGTTCGTCACGTGCTCTGCGGGACCTTCCAGTCAGTGCGATCCTCGCGCTCCCCCTCGGGGAAACGCGCCAGGACGGCGGCGCCGTGGGCCGGGAGATCCTCGGCCTCGGCGAGGGTCACCACATGGTGGGCGACCTCGGCCAGCGCGTCGCGGGAGTAGTCCACGACGTGGATGCCGCGCAGGAACGACTGCACGGACAGGCCCGAGGAGTGGCAGGCGCAGCCGCCCGTCGGCAGGACGTGGTTGGAACCGGCGCAGTAGTCGCCCAGGGAGACCGGGGCGTACGGGCCGACGAAGACCGCTCCGGCGTTGCGGACCCGGGCGGCGACGGCGGAGGCGTCGGCGGTCTGGATCTCCAGGTGCTCGGCGCCGTACGCGTCGACGACCGTCAGGCCCGCGTCGAGGCCGTCGACGAGGACGATCGCGGACTGCCGCCCGGCCAGCGCCTCGGTGATCCGCTCGACGTGCTTGACCGCGGCGACCTGCGTCTTCAGCTCGGCCTCGACGGCGTCGGCCAGCTCGGCGGAGTCGGTGACGAGGACGGCGGCGGCGAGGGTGTCGTGCTCGGCCTGGCTGATCAGGTCGGAGGCGACGTGCCGCGGGTCGGCGGTGGCGTCGGCGAGCACCGCGATCTCGGTGGGCCCGGCCTCGGCGTCGATGCCGATCCGGCCCTTGAGCAGGCGCTTGGCGGAGGCGACGAAGATGTTGCCGGGGCCGGTGACGAGGTTGACGGGGCGGCACTCGTCGGTGCCGTACGCGAACATCGCGATGGCCTGGGCGCCGCCGGCGGCGTAGACCTCGTCGACGCCGAGCAGCGCGCAGGCGGCGAGGATGGTCGGGTGCGGCAGGCCGCCGAACTCTTTCTGCGGCGGCGAGGTGACCGCGACGCCCTCGACGCCCGCCTCCTGGGCGGGGACGACGTTCATCACGACGGACGACGGGTAGACCGCGAGGCCCCCGGGGACGTACAGCCCGACCCGCTCGACCGGCACCCAGCGCTCGGTGACCGTGCCGCCGGGGACGACCTTGGTGGTGGTGTCCGTACGGCGCTGTTCACGGTGGACGAGCCGGGCGCGCCGGATGGACTCCTCCAGGGCGGCGCGGACGGCCGGGTCCAGCTCGGCCAGGGCGCGCCCCAGCGCTTCGTCCGGGACCCGGACCCGCTCGATCTCGACACCGTCGAACCGCCGCGCGTAGTCGATCAGCGCGGCGGTGCCGCGATGGCGCACGTCCTCGCAGATGGGCCGCACCTTCTCCAGGGCGGCTTCCACGTCGAACTCGGCACGGGGCAGCAGGTCGCGCAGGGCGCCGCCCTCGGGAAGGGCGGCACCGCGCAGATCGATTCGGGAGATCACCCTCCCAGTGTCTCAGACCCGCCCGCCGGTCCCGCCCGCCGTATCACCCAGTGATACACCGCACAATGCGCTCCGGAGGGGCCGGTGAAGTTGACCGGAGTTGGCCCTGACCACGCGTGTTCAACAGGTCACGGGGCGGGCAAAGGCCGGGTGACGGCTTCGGCGTGTCCCGCCGCCCGCCCCCGGTTCCCGCTTCGCGTACCGGTGTGACGCGCGGACGACGGCCGGCGCGCCGGACGCATCCGGACAGAGACGAAAGGGGGGACACGACAGTGATCGAGCCCGGGGACGGGGACGCACCGGCGGATCTGCAACTGACTTCTGCGGAATGGAGCATGTGGCAGGCGTTCCGCAACGGCAGCACCTGCGACCTGCACATCGGGGATCCGGCCCGGGACGATCCGCACGGCCGCCATCTGTGGGGCCCGGAGCGCCGGATACGCGCGCGGGTGCTGGCGCTGCTGCTGCTCGACGGGCCGCCGGCGCAGCCCGGGCGGGTCTCGGCGCTGAAGGTCACCGGCGCGTACATCACCGACATCCTCGACCTCGCGGGCGGCTCGATCAAGCCATTCGTCGAGCTGCGGGACTGCCGGTTCGAGGGCGAGGTGGTCTTACCCGAGGCGCACTTCACGACGCTGCGGCTGGTGAACTGCGCGCTGCCCCGGCTGGAGGCGGCGCGGCTGACCACCGAGGGCGATCTGCATCTGCCGCGGTGCGTGGTGCTCTGCGGCATCCGCCTGACCGACGCGCACATCGGCACGGATCTGCTGCTGAGCCAGGCGGTGGTGCACAAGGACCGCCAGGGCCGCTCGATCCTGGCGGACGGGCTGTCCGTCACCCAGGACCTCCAGGCCGAGATGCTGGAGTCGTACGGCGAGCTGTCGCTGCGCGGCGCGACCGTCGGCGGGTCGCTGAGCCTGCGCGGCAGCCACCTGAGCAACCCGTTCGGCCGCCGCGCGCTGAACGCCCCGCAGCTGACCGTCGAGCGCACCCTGCACCTGACGGCCGCGGGCCTGGCGAACTCCCCGTTCGCCTCCGGCGCCACTCCCCCGTTCGGCACGGTCCACACCCCGGCGTACGGCACGCTCACCACGCCGCCGCGCGGGACGCGGATGCAGCGGTTCGAGTGCGAGGGCGGGATGCGGCTGGACGACGGGCGGTTCGGCGACGCGGTCGATCTGGAGCACGCGCGGTTCGTGATGGAGTCCGACCAGGAGCTGTCGCTACGCCGGATCCAGACGCCCGAGCTGCGGTTTCTCGGGGAGCGTCCGCAGCGGGGGCGGGTGATCGTCTCGGGTGCCCGGGTCGTCAACCTCGTCGACCGCTCCGCGAGCTGGCCCGGCGCGGGCGGACTCCAGATGGCCGGGTTCGCGTACGAGACGCTGATCCCGCGGGGGCACTTCCCGCTGGCGGCGCGGTTGCAGTGGGTGGCGGCGGCGACGCCGGAGTACGCGCCGGAGCCGTACGAGATGCTGGCCACGGCGCTGCGCTCCAGCGGGGAGGACGCGGACGCGCGGGTGGTGCTGCTGGCCAAGCAGCGGCGGCGGCGCGAGACGCTGCCACTGGCCGGGAAGGGGTGGGGCTTCCTCCAGGACTGGACGGTCGCGTACGGCTACCGCCCGGGGCGAGCCGCGCTGTGGATGGCGATCCTGTGGGCGCTGGGCACGGTCTTCTTCACCTCGTCGCCGCCCCCGCCCCTCAAGAGCGACGAGGCGCCGCCGTGGAACCCGTATCTGTACGTCCTGGATCTGCTGCTGCCGGTGATCGACCTGAACCAGCGGGCGGCGTGGAACCCACGGGGCGGGGCGCAGTGGGTGGCGGCGGTGCTGATCATCGCGGGCTGGATCCTGGCCACGACGGTCGCGGCGGGCGCGTCACGGTTGCTGAGGCGGCAGTAGCGGGCCGCGCGGCGGGAGCCGGGCCATGCGGCGGGAGCCGGGCCAAGGCGGTCTTCGCGTGGGCAGCGCCCGGTGCCGTTCGCGGGGCCGTCACCGGGGCTTTCGCCCTCCGCGTGGCGCCCGGCATCCGGGTGGCGCGGCCCAGCCTCTAGGCTTACCCGCTGTGACCTCTGTACGCCTGCCGCTGTTCCCGCTCAACTCGGTGCTGTTCCCCGGACTCGTTCTCCCGCTGAACGTCTTCGAGGCCCGCTACCGGGCGCTGATGCGCGACCTCGGTGAGCGGCCCGAGGACGAGCGCCGGTTCGGGGTGATCGCGATCCGCGACGGCCGTGAGGTGGCGCCGACCGCCCAGGGCATGCCGGACGCCACGCTTCCGGCCGCGGACGGGCCCGCCGCCGGGTTCGGCGACGATCCGATGGCCGCGTTCCACACCATCGGCTGTGTCGCCGACGCGACGACGATCCGGGCGAAGTCCGCCGAGGAGGACTCCGGCTACGAGGTGCTGGCCACCGGCACCACCCGTTTCCGGCTGCTGTCGGTGGACGCGTCCGGGCCGTATCTGACCGCCGAGGTGGAGGAGCTGAACGAGCACGGCGGCGAGGGCCCTGGGGCTCTCGCGTCCGGTGTCGTCCGGGCGTTCCGTACGTATCAGAAGCGGCTGGCCTGGGCGAACGAGCGGACGCTGGCCGGTGGGCAGGATCTGCCGGGCGATCCGTCGGTGCTGTCGTACCTGGTCGCCGCGGCGGCGGTGCTCGACGTCCCGGCCAAGCAGCGGCTGCTGGCGGCGCCGGACACCGCGGACCGGCTCGGCCAGGAGCTGAAAATCCTGCGCCATGAGTCGGCGGTGCTCGGTAAGCTCCCGTCGCTGCCGGCCGTGGAGCTGACCCGGCGGCCGACCAGCCCCAACTGACCTCGCCACGCGGCCGTGACACCGGGCCGCGCGCCCGGTCCCCGTTCCCGAACGCAAGGCGCCGACGAGTTGTCCAAGAAGTCGAAGAAGGCCCAGGGCGCGCAGTCCGCGGCGGGCGGCACCCCGGCGACGGTCGCGCTGGCCGCCGCGGGCGTGCCCTTCACCGTGCACGCCTACACCCACGATCCGGCCGCCGCCTCATACGGCGAGGAGGCCGCCGAGGCGCTCGGGGTCGCGCCCGAGCAGGTGTTCAAGACGCTGTTGGCGGATGTCGACGGCGCGCTGACCGTCGCGGTGGTGCCGGTCTCCGGCTCCCTCGACCTCAAGGCGCTGGCCGCGGCGGTGGGCGGCAAGCGGGCGGCGATGGCCGACCCGGCCGCCGCCGAACGCAGCACCGGCTACGTCCGCGGCGGCATCTCCCCGCTGGGCCAGCGCAAGCGACTGCGGACGGTCGTGGACGCCTCGGCCGCGGGCCGCCTCACGGTCTGCGTCTCGGCGGGCCGCCGCGGCCTGGAGGTCGAACTGGCCCCGGCGGATCTTGTCGCCCTCACCGGAGCCGTGGTCGCGGCCATCGGACGGGGCTGAGCGGGGCCGGGCTCGGCGGCTCGGCCGAACGGCACCGGGCCGGGCGCCGCGTCCGCCCGGCCACGCCCTTTTCACGCGGCGCTTCCCGGCCGGCGGCCCGCTCAGGCCGCCGGATCGTCCTTCGCCAGATCCGGCGCCCCCGGCACCGGCGTCCCCGGCAGGGGCGGCTCCTCGTCGCGCGGGCCGAAGAGGCCGGTCAGCGCCAGCTGCGTCAGCATCGCGGCGATCGGCCAGGCCAGCAGCACCCCCATCGCCTGGAGCCGCAGCGGTCCGTCGAAGACGACGCCGGGGCCGACCTGCGCGGCGTGTGCGGCGAGGTCGTCGGTCGGGCCCAGCACCATGCCGAGCTGCCAGCCCAGGACGGAGCCGAGCAGCCCGCCGACGGCCAGTGCGATCACCAGCGGGACACCGCCGCGGCGGCGCAGCCAGAAGAGCACGGCGGCGCTGACGATGCCGAAACCGGCCGCGAGCAGGAGGAAGACGCCGTCGGCGCCGATCGCCTCCTCGCCCTCGGTGTCCTTCAGATAGACGTTGTGGGTGTCGGCGACCAGCGGGATGCGCGGGGCCAGCCAGAGCCAGAGCAGGCCGAGCAGCGCGCCGACGAGCGCGAGCACGAGAACGGTCAGCGCGGCCTCGCGCAGCTCCTGGCCGAGCGGCGGGTCGGCCGACGTGTCATTCTCGGTCGGCGGATGCGCGGGCGGCTCGGCCGACGAACCGGCGCCGGAGGCGGTCGGCGGGGTGTGCGGCTCTTCGGGCGGTTGGTTGTCGCGTGGCGTCAGCGGTGCGGTCACCCCGCCATCGTGCCAGGTGGGCGGGGTGACTCCGGCGGCAGGACAGCGACCGGGCGCGATATCGCCGGACGGGCGACCGGTCAGCGGGTCGCCGCGCGGCGGAACGCCCAGGTGTCAGCGGGTCGCCGCGCGGCGGAACGCCCAGGTAGCGGCGGTCAGCGCGAGCAGCCCCACCCCGGCGCAGACGCCCAGGTCGGCAGCGACCGCGAGCCAGTCCGGGTCCGCGTCGAAGGTGCGGATCAGCGCCTCCACGCCGTATGTCGACGGCAGCAGGTCGCGGGCGAGGCCGAGGACCGCGGGCAGCCGCTCGGCCGGCAACACGCCGAGCAGCAGCGCCGCCGACATGCCGAGCTGCCCGCAGAGGGTCGCCAGCTCCTGGCGCGGCGCGAGCAGCCCGAGGAACGCGCCGAGCCCGGCGAGCGCCGCACCGGCCAGCGGCAGGACGGCGGCGAGCACCCACAGATGCGCCATCGGCAGCTGGAACAGCACACAGCCGATGACCGCCGTGACGACCGTGCCGGGGACGGTGAACGACGCGTACGCGGCGGCCGCACCCAGCACCACGGCGGCGGGCGGCACCGGCAGCGTCGCGTAGTGGTCGAGGCCGCCACCGGCCCGTAGCTGCCCGAAGTACTGCGCGAGGAGGTTGAGAGCGACGAACGCGACGACCAGCACGCTGGATCCGGCGACCACGGCGCGCGCCTCGGCGGGCCCGTCGGCCACCCCGCGCATCAGGACCATGATCCCGACGGACTGGAAGGTGGCGACGAAGAGCAGCGGGATACGGGCGACCCGGGCGCGGGAGAGCTGGGCGCGGTAGACGGCGCCGAGCGCGGGCAGCAGCCGGGCGCGGGGGGCCAGCGGGGCGGGCCACGCCTCCCGGCCGGGCGCGTCCGGGGTGCCGTCGGACCGTGCCCGCCCGCCCGTCGGTGCCGCCCCCGCCACGGCCTGCGCGGAAACCCCACTCACGCGTTCACTCTGCCTTTCGGTTCGGCGGCGCGGCGCGACGGCCGTACGCCCCGGCGGTTCACGCCTTGACCAGTCCCTCGGCACGGCCGCCGAGTGCGAGGTAGACATCCTCCAGGCTCGGGGTGGCGAGGGTGAAATCGTCCAGCGCCGCGAAGGCGGCGCCGGAGGTGACGTCGGCGACGGCGGCGCGGGCCCGGTCGGCGGGGAGCCGCAGGGTCCAGCGGCGGCCCGCGACATGGGCGGCGGACTCCAGCGCCGCGACCTCGGGAACGTCGAGCGGCGGCCGGTCGCGCCAGACCAGGTCGAGGCGGACCTCGTCGCTGACCCGCTCCTTCAGCCCGCCGGGCGTGTCGCAGGCGATGACCTTGCCCCGGTCGATCACCGCGACGCGGTCCAGGACGGTCTCGGCCTCCAGGACGTTGTGGGTCACCAGCAGCACGGTCGCGCCGCGTTCGGCGCGGCGGCGGTCGACGGCGGCCCAGACGGCGCGGCGGGCGACCGGATCCATGCCGGTGGTCGGCTCGTCCAGGACGAGCAGGGGGCGGGCGCCGGTGAGGACGGCGGCGAAGCAGGCGAGGCGGCGCTGGCCGCCGGAGAGCTTCTTCAGCGGACGGTCGGCGAGGCCGTCGAGGGCGAGTTCGGCGAGGACGGCGTCGCGCTCGGCGCGGGCCTCGCGCGGGCCCAGGCCCCGCAGCCGGCCGGTGGTCTCCACGGCCAGCGCGACGGTCATCTCGTCGAGGGCGGTGGACTCCTGGCCGAGGTAGCCGAGGAGCCGGGCGGCGCGCTCGGGGTGACGGACCACATCGTGGCCGAGGACATGGACGCTGCCGGAGTCGGGCCGCAGCAGGCCGGTGAGCTGGCGGACGAGGGTGGACTTCCCGGCGCCGTTGGGGCCGAGCAGCCCGAAGATCTCGCCGCGGCGGATGTCGAGGGTGATGCCGTCGTTGGCGCGCAGCGCGGGCGTGCCTGCCGCGCCGCGGCGCCCGCGCGTCGCGGGGTACGTCTTGATCAGGTCCCGCACGGCGCAGACCGTTCCGCCCTGCTCCGCCTGTTCCGTGCCCGTGCTCACGAGCTATGAGGGTACGCGCCCGCGGGCCGCGCCCGGCCCGCGGGGCGGCGGGCGGGGCGGCGTCAGTCGGCCACGGAGGTGTGTCCGGAGGCGGTGCGCAGGTCCACCTCGCGCCAGAACCCGGCCCGGATCGCGTACCGGTCGTGCTCGTCGATCTGGTCGTCCTTATGGGCGAGGAGGCCGAAGCGGGCGGCGTAGCGCAGCAGTTCACCGTCGATGCGGTGCGGGATGCGCGGGTACTCGGTGGAGAGCTGCTGGAGGTGGACCGTGTCCGAGAGGCGTTCGGTCCAGCGGCGGGCGAAGACCTGGCCGACCTCGAACGGGTCGCCGCTGACGGCGGTGATGTCCTCCTCGCGGTCGGCCCAGCGCTGTTCGGCGCTGGTGAGCTGGGCGAGGGTGGGCAGCGAGGCGGTCTCGGAGGGCTCGCCCGCGGGGCCGCCGCGCTCGACCCAGCCGCGGTCGGAGGACCAGCGGAGAGTGGCGCTCGCGGCGGGTGTCTGGGGTGCGGCGGACGCGGTGGCGGTGGAGTGGGCGCGGCCGAGACCGGCGAGGTCCTTGGGGGTGGGGACGACCTTGGTGGCGCCCGAGCCGTTGGTGTCGGCGGGCGGGGCGTCACGGCTACCGGGCCGGGCGGGCGCGGAGGCCGCCACGCCGTCCGCGCCGCGCGGGCGGTCGGTGGTGTCGGTGGTGGACGCGGCGGCGGCAGCGGCGGCCACCGCGGATTCGGGCAGCGGCGCGGAGAGGATCGCGGCGATCTCCGGGCGGGGCACCGGCGGCGGGGCGCAGGGGCCGCCCAGCTCCTTGGCGCGGACGGCACGGGTGATCCAGGCGCGGTCCAGGACGCGGCGTTCGTCGGCCTCGGCGACCAGGTCCTCGGACTGGTTGTAGTCGCCGTCGGCGGCCTGGACGGCCCAGAGGTGGACGGCGACGCCGTGTTCCTTGGCGGACATCAGACCGGGCAGCAGATCGCCGTCGCCGGTGACCAGCACGATGTCGGAGCAGGCGCGGTTGCGGGCGAGTTCGGTCAGCTCGGCGTGCATGGCGGCGTCCACGCCCTTCTGCGCCCAGCGGCCGTCGCTGCGGGTCAGGGCGCCCAGGCGGACGGTGACGCGGGGCATGACGCGCAGTCGCCGGTGTTCGGGCTGCGGGACGCGGTCGGGGGCGCCGTCGAACCAGTAGATCCGCAGCAGCGGACGCTCGGTGTCGGCCTCGGCGCGGCGGCGCAGGCCCTGGATGAGGGCCGCGTGGTCCACGGTGATCCGGGACCGGGCGGGCTCTCCGGCAAGCAGGCTGGCGGCGGCACCGAGCAAGTATCCGGCGTCCACCAGGACGACGCAGCGATCCACGATCCACCCTCTTCCCTGGAGGTGCTGAAGTCCGATCGCCCCCCGGCGCGAGTTTCCTTCGGCTTTCCTTCGAGTCTGCCCGACCGTACGGGGGTTAACTGCCGGAACTCGATCTTCGGCGTGGCGGATGGCGCGGGAGTGCGTGCGGACGGCGCGGGCGGGGCGCACGGATCCCCTTCTCACTCATGGTAATTGCCGGAAATGCAGGCTTTCGCCCCGCGTGTAAGTCTGGTCACGGCCCGATCACAGGATCCCCCTCAGGAGGCACGGTCATGGCCAAGCACAAGAAGGACCGAAGTAAGCAGCAGCGGGGCGGCCCGGCGCAGGGCCGCGAGGACTCCCGGAAGTCGACGATCGAGGCGATCCAGCAGCCGCAGCAGTCGGCGCCGGGCAGCCCGGCGGACATCGCGCGCAGGCATCAGCGGCGCTTCGGGCACAACTGACGCGGCCGGCAGCGCCGTCGGCGGCGGCGCAACGGACGTACGCCGTACAGAAGTTGTGGGGCGGGGGCCCCCGGTGCGGGCGCCCCCGGCGGCGCGGGGGGGGGGCGCGGCCCCCCCCGGCGCGGCCGCGGCCCCCC
>NZ_JBHYGX010000040.1:0-33659 GCF_042739975.1 Streptomyces sp. NPDC059080 | reverse complement strand
TCGCTCAAAACTGCCCCCCCCCGGCCCGCCGCGCGGCGCCGCCACACCTCCGACCCGCTAAAAATCTTTGGCGCCCCCCCCCACCGGGCGGCCCCCCCCTCGGGGGTCCGGGGGTGCTCAGCCGGCCAGGCAGGACGGGCCGAGCAGCACCTTCAGGTCGCCGAAGAGCGACGGGTCGGGCGTGACGCGGTGCCGGTCGAGGCGGAGGACCGTGGTCTTGCGGGTGCCCTGGAGCTTGATCCGCACCTCGGTGGAGCCGCGGTGGCTGGTCAGCACCTCGCCGAGCTTCTCGACCAGCGGCGGGGTGACCTTCAGCGTCGGGATGGTGATCGTCACGGGGGCGTTGGCGCCCGCCTCCGAGAGGTCGGGGACCATCATCTCCATGGCGACCAGCCGGGGCACGTCCTCGCGCTTGTCCAGCCGCCCCTTGACGAAGACCACCGCGTCCTCGACGAGCTGGGTGGAGACCAGCTGGTAGGTGGCGGGGAAGAACATGCAGTCCAGGGAGCCCGCCAGGTCCTCGACGGTGGCGATGGCCCAGGCGTTGCCCTGCTTGGTCATCTTGCGCTGGAGACCCGAGATGATGCCGCCGATGGTCACGATCGAGCCGTCGGAGTAGTCGCCGCCGGTCAGCTGGGCGATGGCAGCGTCCGCCTTGTCCGACAGGACGTGTTCGAGGCCGAACAGCGGGTGGTCGGAGACGTACAGGCCGAGCATCTCGCGCTCCTGGGCGAGGAGGTACGTCTTGTCCCACTCCACGTCGGAGAACTCGACGTCGAGGCCGAAACCGGGGCCGTCGGAAGCCCCGTCGGCGGAGTCGCCCATGCCGCCGAAGAGGTCGAACTGTCCCTCGGCCTCCTTGCGCTTGACCTGCACGACGTTGTCGATCATCGGTTCGTACTGCGCGGTGAGGCCCTTACGGGTGTGCCCCATCTCGTCGAACGCGCCCGCCTTGATCAGCGATTCGGTGGTGCGCTTGTTGCAGACGACCGCGTCGACCTTGTCGAGGTAGTCGGGGAACGAGGCGTATTTCCCCTTGGCCTTGCGGCAGCGGATGATCGAATCGACGACGTTCTGGCCGACGTTGCGGACCGCGGTGAGGCCGAAGAGGATCACGTCGTCGCCCTGGGCCGCGAAGTTGGCCAGCGATTCGTTGACGTTCGGCGGCAGCACCTTGATGCCCATGCGGCGGCATTCGTTCAGATAGACCGCCGACTTGTCCTTGTCGTCGCGCACCGAGGTGAGCAGCCCGGACATGTACTCGGCCGGGTAGTTGGCCTTGAGGTAGGCGGTCCAGTAGGTGACCAGGCCGTACGCGGAGGAGTGCGCCTTGTTGAAGGCGTAGCCGGCGAACGGGACCAGGACGTCCCACAGCGCCTGGATCGCCTGGTCGCTGAAGCCGTTCTTCTTGGCGCCCGCCTGGAAGAGGACGAAGTTCTTCTCCAGCTCCTCGGGCTTCTTCTTGCCCATGACGCGGCGGAGGATGTCGGCCTCGCCGAGCGAGTACCCGGCGACGATCTGGGCGGCCTTCTGCACCTGCTCCTGGTACACGATGAGGCCGTAGGTCAGGCCCAGGACCTCCTTGAGCGGCTCCTCCAGCTCCGGGTGGATCGGGGTGATCTCCTGGCGGCCGTTCTTGCGCTCGGCGTAGTTGGTGTGGGAGTTCATGCCCATCGGGCCCGGGCGGTACAGGGCCGAGACGGCGGAAATGTCCTCGAAGTTGTCGGGCTGCATCTGGCGCAGCAGCGACCGCATCGGACCGCCGTCGAACTGGAAGACGCCGAGCGTGTCACCGCGGCAGAGGAGTTCGTACGTCTTGGGGTCGTCCAGCGGGATCTCCAGGAGGTCCAGCTTGATGCCCTTGTTGGCCTCCACCATCTTCACGGCGTCGTCCATGATGGTGAGGTTGCGCAGGCCCAGGAAGTCCATCTTCAGCAGGCCCAGCGACTCGCACTGGGGGTAGTCCCACTGCGTGATGGTCACGCCGTCGGTGTGGCGCACCCAGACCGGGGCGTGGTCGACGATCGGCTCGCTGGACATGATCACGCCCGCCGCGTGCACACCCATCTGCCGGACCAGGCCCTCGACGCCCTTGGCGGTGTCGATGACCTTCTTGACGTCCGGCTCGTTCTCGTACATCGAGCGGATCTCGCCCGCCTCGCTGTAGCGGGGGTGCTTGGGGTCGGTGATGCCGGAGAGGTCGATGCCCTTGCCGAGGACGTCGGCGGGCATCGCCTTGGTGAGGCGGTCGCCCATCGCGTACGGGTAGCCGAGGACGCGGGCGGAGTCCTTGATGGCGTTCTTCGCCTTGATCTTGCCGTAGGTGCCGATCATGGCGACCTTGTCGGCGCCGTACTTCTCCGTGACGTACCGGATCACCTCGACGCGCCTGCGCTCGTCGAAGTCGATGTCGACGTCGGGCATGGAGACGCGCTCGGGGTTGAGGAACCGCTCGAAGATCAGGCCGTGCTCGATCGGGTCGAGGTCGGTGATGCCCATGGCGTACGCGACGATCGAACCGGCCGCGGAGCCACGGCCCGGGCCCACCGCGATGCCGTTGTTCTTCGCCCACATGATGAAGTCGGCGACGACGAGGAAGTACCCCGGGAACCCCATCTGGATGATGATGTCCATCTCGTACTCGACCTGCTTCTGGCGGTCGTCGGGGACGCCGCCGGGGAAGCGGCGGTCCATGCCGACCCGGACCTCCTCCTGGAACCAGGTGACCTCGGTGTAGCCCTCGGGGATGTCGAACTTCGGCATCAGGTCGCGCTTCTCGAACATGCCGTCGGTGTCGATCTGCTGGGCGACCAGGAGGGTGTTGCGGCAGCCCTCCTGCCAGGCGTCCGAGGAGTCGATGGCGTACATCTCGTCGGTGGACTTGAGGTAGTAGCCGGTGCCGTCGAAGCGGAAGCGGTCGGGGTCGGAGAGGTTCTTGCCGGTCTGGATGCACAGCAGCGCGTCGTGGGCGGTGGCCTCGTGCGCGTAGGTGTAGTGCGAGTCGTTGGTGACCAGCGGCGGGATGCCGACCTCTTTGCCGATCTTGAGGAGGTCCTCGCGGACCCGGCGCTCGATGTCGATGCCGTGGTCCATCAGCTCCAGGAAGTACCGCTCCTTGCCGAAGATGTCCTGGTACTCACCGGCCGCCTTGCGGGCCTCGTCGTACTGGCCCAGCCGCAGGCGGGTCTGGAGCTCGCCGGAGGGGCAGCCGGTGGAGGCGATCAGGCCCTCGGACCACTGGGCGATGGTCTCCTTGTCCATCCGCGGCCACTTCTGCAGCCAGCCCTCGGCGTAGGCGTCCGAGGAGAGGCGGAAGAGGTTGTGCAGACCGGTCTTGTTCGCCGCCCAGATGGTCTTGTGGGTGTAACCACCGGAACCGGAGACGTCGTCGCGCTTCTGGTGCGGCTGGCCCCACTGCACCTTGCGCTTGAGCCGCCGCGACTCGGGGGCGACATACGCCTCGATGCCGATGATCGGGGTGACCCCGGCCTTCTGGGCGGAGTGGAAGAAGTCGTACGCGCCGTGGAGGTTGCCGTGGTCGGACATGGCGATGTGCGTCATGCCCATCTCGTTGCACGCGGCGAACATGTCCTTGAGCCGCGCGGCACCGTCCAGCAGCGAGTACTGGGTGTGGACGTGCAGGTGCGTGAAGGGCGGCTTGGCCACGGCGGGAGACCTCCGGAGAAGGGCGGCGGACGAGGGCACGGCGAGGGGACGGGCGGCGTCCGGGACGCCGCACCGCGGATGGTGTGGGCAGCTTCGAAGTCTACGACCCGGCACCGACAACGGAGCTCCGCCGCGACCCGGAACGCGGGCCTCCGCGGACGCCCGTCGCCCCGCGGGCAGGCGGCACACGGCCCGCCGGGCGGCCGTGGCCGTACCCGTGTCGTCGACCGCCGGCGTGCCCCGGGGCCGGCCCCGGAAGCCGTGCGCACGCTGCGGAAACCGGCCCCGGACCGACGGGGACGCCGCCGTCCCCGCCCCCTCGGGGAACGCCTGCACGGGTTCATGGCACACTCGCTGGCGATGGACATCTCGGCGGCACACCTGCGGACGGTGCGTGCGGCGCTTTTCACAGCGCTGTGCGTGACGCTGTCCGCGGCGTCCCATGTGCTGCTGACCCGGATGCCGCTGCCGCTGACCACCGTCGCCGTCGTCTCGGCCGGGGTCTTCGGCATCGCCTACGCGCTGGCCGGGCGGGAGCGGGGCTTCGGACGGATCGCCGCTCTGCTGCTGCCGCTGGAGCTGGCCGCCGACGCGGTCTTCAGCTACGGCCAGCACGCCTGCTACGGCCGCTCCGGCGGCCCGGTGACCGGTCCGCTGCGCACCCTGGGCATCGATCTGCTCTGCGGCGGCGGTGACGTCGGCGCGCCGCTGGCCCAGTTCTCCGGGCACGGCGCCGGGCCGCTGCTCGCCGTCCCCGCCGGGGCCGGCTGGCTGCTGCTCGTCGCGCATCTGCTCGTCGGGCTGGTGGCCGCCGCCTGGCTGCGCCGCGGCGAGGCGGCGCTGGCGCAGCTGCTCGGTGCGGTCGCCCACTTCGCGTTCCGGCCGTTGCTGGCCGCCGTCGCGATGGCCGTACGGGTGCCCGCCCCGGAGCACCCGGCCGTCCGGCGCGGTGCCGACGGCCCGCCCGCGCACCACCCGCCGCTGCTGGTGCACTCCGTCGTCCGCCGTGGACCGCCCTGCGTGCTCGCTGCCTGAGCTCCCTTTCGGGGCCGCAGCCGCAGCGCGCGTACCGCCCTCCCAGGGTGCGTGCGCGCCCGTACGCACCGCACCCTTCCCACGGATTTCCACGGAGACATGTCATGAGCAACCGCAACAACCAGGCCAACAAGCAGGCGGCGCGCGAGCGGCTGCGGGCCGAGCGGGAGCGGCAGGCGAAGAAGGACAAGATGCGGCGGCAGCTGACCGTCGGCGGCGCGATCGTCGCGGTGCTGGCGATCGCCGGCGGCATCGGCGTGCTGGTCGCCAACTCCGGTGGCGACGGCGAATCCGGCGCCACCGCCACCGTGAACGACATGGCCGGCAACAACAAGGCGTGGGCCAAGGCGGCCAAGGCCAAGCTGGTCAAGCCCGCACACACCTCGGGCGACAAGGGCACCACCCTCGTCATCGGCACGGCGGACGCCAAGCACACCCTGGAGCTGTTCGAGGACCCGCGCTGCCCCGGCTGCGGCAACTTCGAGCAGAACGTCGGCGAGACCGTCCAGAAGGACATCAAGGACGGCAAGTACAAGGCCCAGTTCCACCTGGCGACCTTCCTGGACACCAACCTCAAGGGCACCGGCTCCAAGAACGCGCTGAGCGCCCTGGGCTCGGCGCTGAACGTCAGCCCGGACGCGTTCCTGAAGTACAAGGAAGCCCTGTTCTCCAAGGAGTTCCACCCGGACGAGATGGGTCCGGACAAGTTCGCCGACGACAGCTACCTGCTGAAGGTCGCCGACACCGTGCCCGCGCTGAAGGGCAACAAGGACTTCGAGAAGGGCGTGAAGTCGGGCGTCTTCGACCGCTGGGCGCTGGAGATGTCCGTCGAGTTCAACTCGCACGACGACGTCAAGAACACCCCGACGCTCAAGCTCGACGGCAAGGTGATCGGCCTCGACAGCGGCCCGAGCAAGGTCGCCCCGACCACCCCGGAGTCCTTCAACACCCTCATCGACAAGGGCGTGAAGTAACGCGCCGGGCGGCGGGCCCGCGCCCGTCGCCCGATGCCAAATCTTGACTCGGGAGTCTGCCGTGGACATGGCAGACTCCCGGCATGCCCCCCACCCTCCTGCCGATTCGCCGTCCCCCGCACCGCGGCCCGCCGCCGTCCGGTGCGTACGCCGTCGACGCAACTGCCAGTCGCAGCACCGAGGGATCGGGACACAGATGAGCAACGGCACCAGCCAGAAGGCCCCGTCGGCCGCCCGTGAGCGGATCCGCGCCGAGCGGGAGCGGCAGAAGAAGAAGGACCGGGTACGCCGCCAGCTGACCGTCGCCGCCGTGGTGGCGGGCGTGCTGGTCGTCGCGGGCGGCGCCGGGTTCGCCGTGGTGAAGGCGACCGAGCCGACCGGGTGGGAGGCGGCCAAGGAGGCCAAGTCGGTCACTCCGGCGCACACCCAGGGCAAGAACGGCACCGAGATCCTGATCGGCGACAAGAGCGCCAAGGAGACCCTGGAGGTCTTCGAGGACCTGCGCTGCCCGATGTGCGCATCGTTCGAGCAGTCCTCCGGCGCCTCCCTGATCAAGGACATCGACGACGGGCGCTACAAGGTCCGCTTCACGATGTACACCTTCCTCGACGGCGCCCAGGGCGGCGAGGGCGCCAAGAACGCGCTCAGCGCGCTCGGCGCGGCCCTGAACGTCGGCCCGAAGGCATTCCTCACGTACAAGTCGGCGCTCTACTCGCTGACGAACCACCCCGAGGAGCAGGACGACGCGTTCGCCAAGGACTCCGTCCTCCTCAAGATCGCATCCGAGGTACCGGAGCTGGCGCACAACAAGGGCTTCGAGCAGGCGGTCAAGAAGGGCACCTACGACCGCTGGGCGATGGACATGACCGCGCAGTTCGGCCGCAAGGGCGTCAAGGGCACCCCGGCCTTCCTGCACGGCGACAAGAAGCTGGTGCTGCCGCCGGTGCCGCAGCAGCGGATGACGCGGGAGCAGTACAACCAGCTCGCCGACGCCAACTTCAAGAAGATGATCGACAAGGAGTTCGGCCCGGCGAAGGGCGGCCCCGGCATCGCCGAGGGCGAGAAGGACCCCAGCGGCGGCAAGGACAGCGGCGCCCCGGGCGGCGCGCCCGGTATCGCCAAGGGGGAGAAGGACCCGAGCGCGCGCTGAGCGAGCGCGGCGGGTGTCCGGCAGGCGGCGGGCGAAGGAATGTCCGATCGGGGCGCGTCCGGAGGCTCCCCGCCGCCGGGCCGGAGACGCGCCCCGGCCCTGCCCCGCTCGTCTCAGAGCGACGCCAGGAACCCCAGCGCCGTCCGCCAGGCGCTCTCCGCCGCCTCCGGGTCGTGGTCGGGCAGGTCCGGGTCGGTGAAGAGGTGGCCGGCGCCCGGGTAGCGGAAGACCTCGACGTCGGCTCCGGCCCGCTGCATCTGGAGGTACCAGGCGGTCAGCCAGTCGTGCGGCTCGAACGGGTCCGGGTCCGCGACGTGCAGCTGGACCGGCAGGTCGTCGGCCTCGGCGTCCTCGGCGATGTCCGAGGTGCCGTGCATCAGCAGCAGCCCGCGGGCCTTCGCGTCGGCGAGCGCCAGATTCTGCGCCACCGCGCCACCGAAGGAGAAACCGGCGTAGACCAGACCGCGGTCGGAGTACGGCGCCGCCGCCGTCACCGCGCGCCGCAGCAGCGTCTCCTTGCCGATCTCCTCCTTGATCTCCATGCCGTCACCGACGGAGTCCGCGGTCCGCCCGTCGAACAGATCCGGGACGATCACCTCATGGCCCGCGGCCCGCAGCCGGTCGGCGGCCGCATGCACCGCGGGGCGCAGCCCGCACACCGAATGGAACAGCACAATCGTCGAGGAACCGCTGGTCGCGGGCTCGGTAGTGGCCGGCACGTACATCACATCCCTGTGGTCGGATCGCAGCCCCCCATCCTGCCAGGCCGCGCTGCGGCCCTCGTCACAGCCGCTCCGCGCCGGGTGCCGTACCGTGCCCTGATGCCGTACGCCGACCCCGGGGTACGGCGGACGGGCACCCCGAGCCGAGGAGGAAATACGACGTGTCCCTGGAGGACGTACTGCGCCCGCTGAGCGTCATCGGCGGTTCGGTCGTCGTCACGGCCGTCCTGGGCTGGCTCGCCGACCGCGTACTGCGCCGGATCGACGCCGCCCACCCGGAGACCCCGCTGTGGGGCGCGCTGCGACGCTGCCGGATCCCGTTGCAGGTGCTGCTGTGCGCGGCGCTGCTGCGCGGTTCGTACGACGCGACCGGTCTGGACCTGGTGCGCGACCACATGGTGGGCATCGGCCGGGCGCTGACGCTGGTGCTGATCGCGGCGTCGGCGTGGCTGACCGTGCGCGCCGCGGCGGCCATCGTCCAGTCGTCGTACTCGCGCTACGCCGCCAACGCGCACGACGCGGCGCGGGTGCGGCGGGTGCGGACGCAGATCACGCTGATCCAGCGGGTGGTCAGCGCGATCGTGATCATCGTGGCTGCCGCGGCGATGCTGCTGACCTTCCCGGCGATGCGGACGGTCGGCGCCTCCGTACTGGCCTCGGCCGGGCTGCTGGGCATCGTCGCCGGTGTCGCGGCCCAGTCCACGCTGGGCAATCTCTTCGCCGGACTCCAGATCGCCTTCGGCGACATGGTGCGCATCGGTGACACGGTCGTGGTCAACGGCGAGATGGGCACGATCGAGGAGATCACTCTGACGTTCCTGACTGTGCGGACCTGGGACGAGCGGCGGATCACCATGCCGGTGTCGTACTTCACCGGCACGCCGTTCGAGAACTGGTCGCGCGGCGGCGCCCAGCTGACCGGCACGGTTTTCCTCCACCTCGACCACACCGCGCCGCTGGAGGAGATGCGCGAGCAGCTGCACCGGATCCTCCAGGAGTGCCCGGAGTGGGACGGCCGCGCCTGGAGCCTGCTGGTCACGGACACCACGCCGTCGACGCTGGTGGTCCGCGCGCTGGTCACCGCCCGTGACTCGGACGCGCTGTGGCAGGTGCGCTGCCGGGTCCGCGAGCGGCTGATCGCCTGGCTGGCGGCCGAACACCCCTACGCGCTGCCGCGGATCACCACCGCGGCGGCCCCCGCCGACCGGCCGCTGGGGCCGGTCCGGCAGCGCACCCCCGAGGAGCACTGACCTCGCGGGGCCCGGCCCGCCACCGGACGCTGTGGGTTGATTCGGGTCCTGCTTCGCCCCGCCGAGATCATTCGTGCACCTCCGGCGTGCTGCGCAGGCTGCGCATGTCGAGCTGGCGCAGCACCCGGTCGACGATCTCCGGGTCGGCGCCCGGTTCGTTGCGGGCGGCGAGCACCTCGTGGCGCGCGGCGGACAGCATCTCGTTCTGGATGCGCTGCACCTTCTTCATGCGGGTGATGCGCTTCTCGAAGTGTTCGCGCCGGTCGTCGTCGACGATGTCCGGCGCGATCCGCGCCCCGATGTCGTACGCGCGGCGGGCCAGCTGCTCGGTGACCTCCTCGGGCAGCTCCTCGACCTCCAGGATCTCCTTGAGGCGGTGCTTGGACGCCTTGATGACGCGGAGCGCCAGCGCCCGCTCCAGCTCGTCCTCGGCCTCCGTGTCGGCCTTCACCCGCAGCTTCCGCACCAGCCACGGCAGCGTCAGGCCCTGCACGATGAGGGTGGTGAGCACCACCGCGAAGGCGATGAAGAGGAGCTCCTCGCGCGCCGGGAAGTCCCCGCCGCCGTCGACGGTGTACGGGATGGCCAGCGCCAGCGCCACCGACGCCACCCCACGCATCCCCGACCACCACATGATGAGCGTCTCCCGCCACGACATCGGGATGTCCTCGTCGATGTCGCGGCGCTTGTGCATCCGCTTCGCCAGCCAGGCGGCGGGCAGCAGCCACACCAGCCGGACGACGACGACCACGGCGACGACGGCGGCACCCGCCAGCAGCAGTTCGGTCCAGTGGCCGGACGCGGCACCGACGACGTTGTGCAGCTCCAGGCCGATCAGCCCGAAGGCGACGCCGGTGACGAGGGTGTCGACGATCTCCCAGAAGGTGTAACCGGCGAGGCGGCCCATCACGTCGTCGGCGTCGACCGCGTACTCGGCGAGGAAGAGCGCGCAGGTCAGCACGGCCAGGACGCCGGAGCCGTGGAACTCCTCGGCGAGGACGTAGCCGACGAACGGCACCAGCAGCGTCAGGCCGATCTGCAGCGTCGGGTCGCCGAGTATGTTCATCAGCTTGTTGGCGACCCAGCCGATGACCAGGCCGACGGCGACGGCGACGACGGCGGAGAGCACCAGGGAGCTCACGGCCCCCGGCGCGGAGAAGGTGCCACTGACGGCCGCGGCGAGGGCGACGTGGTAGAGGACGATCGCGGTGACGTCGTTGAACAGGCCCTCGCCCTCCAGGATGGAGACCATGCGGCGGGGCAGCCCCAGCTTGCCGGCGACCGCGGTCGCGGCGACCGGGTCGGGCGGGGCGACGAGCGCGCCGAGCACCACGGCGGCGGCCAGCGGCATCCCCGGCACCACGGCCTGGGCGACCGCCGCGACCGCCGCGGTGGTGGCGAAGACCAGCGCGACGGCGAGCAGGAAGATCGGGCGGATGTTCGCCGTGAACTGCCGCCAGGAGGTGCGCTGCACCGCCGCGTAGAGCAGCGGCGGCAGCACCAGCGGGAGGATGTACTCCGGCGGGATGTCCACGTTGGGGACGAACGGCAGGAGCGCGAGGACGCCACCGGCCAGCGTCATCAGCACCGGCGAGGGCAGGCCCAGCCGGTCACCGAGGGGGACCGTGACCACCGCCCCCAGGAGAAGCACGAACAGCAGGGCGAGCTGATCCACGGGGGTACGCTCCGGGGTCGAAACCGATCACTTTTCGCCCCAAGCCTGCCATGTCCGGACAGAAAGCGGACGGTCACCTTCCGCTGCTGGCCGGGCCCGGCGCCCGTCGGACCGTCAGGAACTCTCGTCCTGCACGGTGTCCAGCGCCCGCTGCAGATCCTCCGGATAGGCGCTCTCGAACTCCACCCAGCGGCCGTCCGACGGATGCTCGAACCCGAGCCGCATCGCATGCAGCCACTGCCGGGTCAGCCCGAGCCGCTTGGCCATCGTCGGGTCCGCGCCGTACGTCAGGTCGCCGACGCAGGGGTGGCGGTGGGCGGACATGTGCACCCGGATCTGGTGGGTGCGCCCGGTCTCCAGCTTGATGTCGAGGAGGCTGGCGGCGCGGTACGCCTCGATGAGGTCGTAGTGGGTGACCGACGGCTTGCCCTCGGCGACGACCGCCCACTTGTAGTCGTGCTGCGGGTGGCGGCCGATGGGGGCGTCGATGGTGCCGCTCATCGGGTCCGGGTGGCCCTGCACCAGCGCGTGGTAGCGCTTGTCGACCGTACGCTCCCGGAACTGCTGCTTGAGCAGGGTGTAGGCGCGCTCGGACTTGGCGACGACCATCAGCCCCGAGGTGCCGACATCGAGGCGGTGCACGATGCCCTGGCGCTCGGCGGCGCCGGAGGTGGAGATGCGGTAACCGGCGGCGGCCAGACCGCCGATGACGGTGGTGCCGGTCCAGCCGGGGCTGGGGTGCGCGGCGACACCGACGGGCTTGACGATCACCACGATGTCGTCGTCGTCATGGACGATCTCCATGCCCTCGACGGGCTCGGCGACGATCTCGACCGGCGCCGCCGCCTGCGGCATCTCGACCTCCAGCCAGGCGCCGCCGCGCACCCGCTCGGACTTCATCACCTCGGAGCCGTCGACCCGGACCTTGCCGGCGGCCGCCAGCTCGGCGGACTTCGTACGGGAGAAGCCGAACATGCGGGCGAGCGCGGCGTCGACGCGCTCGCCCTCCAGGCCGTCCGGTACGGGCAGGGTGCGGATATCGGGAAGCGTGCTCACCCCACGAGTATGGCAGTCCGCCCGGGGTGGCCCGCCCGGCGGCCGACGGCGGGCGGGCGGGCTCCTCCACGAAGGCGGTTCAGTCCTTGTGGAGCGTGCCGTCCGGGTCCAGGCCGCGGAAGGAGAGGATCACGATCAGGATGCCGCCGCAGACGATCGCGGAGTCGGCGAGGTTGAAGACCGCGAAGTGCGCCGGGGCGATGAAGTCGACCACCGCGCCCTCGAAGACGCCCGGCGAACGGAAGAGCCGGTCGGTGAGGTTGCCGAAGGCGCCGCCGAGCAGCAGCCCCAGCGCGACGGCCCACGGCAGGCTGTAGAGCTTGCGCGCGATCCGGAAGATCACCACGATCACCACCGTCGCGATGATCGTGAGGAAGACCGTCAGCGCCTCGCCCATGCTGAACGCCGCCCCGCGGTTGCGGATCACCTCGAACTGCAACAGCGTCCCGATGACCTCGACCGGCGCGTGGTGCTCCAGCTTCGCGACCACCAGCAGCTTGCTGCCCAGGTCCAGCAGGTACGCGACGAGCGCGATCAGCAGCAGGGCCGGGATCCGCCGCTTGCCGCGGCCCTCGCCCCGCTCCGGCTCCGCCGGACGTCCCCCCTCCGAGCCCGCGTCGGGATCCGCCCCGGAACCCGCTCCGGATTCCGGCGTACCGGTGATGCGCTCCGCCTCTGCCACTGTGTGCGTCCCTCAGCCCGTAGCGTCCCCGCCAGGTCACGCCTGGCTGAGGAACGAGGGTACGACACCCGCTCCGAGGACCGGCCGGGCCGGGGGCGCCGGGCGACGGGCACCCGCGGGGCGGGGCGGCCGGGGCGGGCCCGGGCACCGGGCAGGGCGGCACTCCGGGCGAGCGCGGCCCGGCGCACCCCGAGGCCGGGCGGCGCACCCCGAGGCCGGACGGCGCACCCCACCCCCGCACACGCCCCGTAAGGGACGCCGTCCGCCCCGCGCCCCTCAGCCCCGGCGCTCCTGTTTCTGTTTGCACTCCACGCAGAGCGTGGCCCGGGGGAACGCCTGCATCCGGGCCTTGCCGATCGGGTTGCCGCAGTTCTCGCAGAGGCCGTACGTGCCCGCGTCCAGGCGGCCCAGGGCGCGTTCGGTCTGGAGCAGCATCTCGCGGGCGTTGGAGGCCAGCGCCAGCTCGTGCTCGCGGGTGATGTTCTTGGTGCCGGTGTCCGCCTCGTCGTCACCCGCACCGTCCCCGGAGTCGCGCATCAGCCCCGCGATGGCGTCCTCGGAGGCGGCGATCTCGGTCCGCAGCCGCTCCGCCTCGCTCAGAAGCCCGGTCCGCGCCTCGTCGACCTCCTCCGGCGTCCAGGGATCCTCGCCCGGCCGTACGGCCAGGTCGTCGGGGGCGGCGGCCACGAGCGCCGCGGGTACCGCCGGGTCCGTGCCGTGCGCCGCGGCCGCGGTCTTCTTCGCCACCGTCTTGGCTCCCGTCTTCCTCGCCGTCGCCTTCGCGGCGGTCGCCTTCTTCGCCGGGGCCTTCGCCGCGGCCGTCTTCCGCCCCGTGCTCTTCTTCGCCGCCGCCGCCTTGGCCGGGGCTTTCCTGACCGCGGCCTTCCTGACCGCGGTCTTCTTGGCCGGGGCCTTCCGGGCCGGGCCCTCCTTCCCCGGGGTCCCGGAAGCGGTCGCCCCGGCCTTCTGTGGAGCGGCCGGACGGGCCGCACCGGGCTCTTCGGCGGGCGCCGTGCTCTTCTTCGCCACCATGGCCGCGACCCCTTCACATATGTGATTTAGTTCGCGAATCGTGACGGGAACGATAAATCGCCGCACGAGGTGCGGCAATGGGACGCACCGTCCATACCCCCGCTCTGCCCCCCGGTTCCGCCCCGCCACCGTCCGGCCGGTCATGGGGCCGACCGTCCGACGGCCCCGGCCGCGTTCGGGTGGGTTCCGGAGCCGGGCCCCGCCCGGAATCCGGTCGGTCACCGTTCCCGTCGCCCCGTACACTGGGCGCAGCGACAGGCATCGATGGGACGAGTAGCGTCGTAGGCAGCCAGCAGCGATCCGGGGACGGTGGGAGCCCGGAGGCGTGCGCGACGTGAAGATCACCCCGGAGCCGCCGGAAGAAAGCCCGTGCAGCGTCCCGGGTGAGTAGAACCGGCAGCGCGACCCCAATGAGGGGGCGGTGGCAGGCCCACCGCCAAGGAGGGTGGTACCGCGGGAGCAGCGCTCTCGTCCCTCCGGACGGAGAACGCAGCAGGTGTCCGCCGGAGGAACCCGATGAGTGAGCAGCCGCAGTACCGCCAGGTGCCCGCACAGGTCGACCTACCCGCCCTGGAGCACGCCGTGCTCGATTTCTGGCAGGAGCAGAAGGTCTTCGCCCGCACCCTCCAGCAGTCCGAGGGCCGGCCCGAATGGGTCTTCTACGAGGGCCCGCCGACCGCCAACGGCATGCCCGGCGCCCACCACATCGAGGCCCGCGTCTTCAAGGACGTCTTCCCCCGCTTCCGCACGATGCAGGGCTACCACGTCGACCGCAAGGCCGGCTGGGACTGCCACGGCCTCCCCGTCGAGCTGGCCGTCGAGAAGGAACTGGGCTTCAACGGCAAGAAGGACATCGAGGCGTACGGCATCGCCGAGTTCAACGCCAGGTGCCGCGAGTCGGTGACCCGGCACACCGACGCCTTCGCCGAGCTGACGACCCGCATGGGGTACTGGACCGACCTCGACGCCCCGTACCGCACCATGGACCCCGACTACATCGAGTCGGTGTGGTGGTCCCTGAAGGAGATCTTCTCCAAGGGCCTGCTGGTCGAGGACCACCGCGTCGCCCCCTGGTGCCCCCGCTGCGGCACCGGCCTGTCCGACCACGAGCTGGCGCAGGGCTACGAAACGGTCGTCGACCCGTCCGTCTACGTCCGGCTGCCGCTGACCTCCGGTCCGCTCGCCGGTGAGGCCGCGCTCCTCATCTGGACGACCACTCCCTGGACGCTGGTCTCCAACACCGCGGTCGCCGCCCACCCGGACGTCACCTACGTCGTCGCCACCGACGGCCAGGAGAAGCTGGTCGTCGCCGAGCCGCTGCTGGAGAAGGCGCTCGGCGAGGGCTGGACCGCCACCGGCGAGTCGTTCACCGGCCGCGAGATGGAGCGCTGGTCCTACCGCCGCCCGTTCGGCCTCGTCGAGCTGGAGGGCGCCCACTTCGTCGTCAACGCCGAGTACGTCACCACCGAGGACGGCACCGGCCTCGTCCACCAGGCCCCGGCCTTCGGTGAGGACGACCTCAAGGTCTGCAAGAGCTACGGCCTGCCGGTGGTGAACCCGGTCCGCCCGGACGGCACCTTCGCGGAGGAACTGCCGCTCGTCGGCGGCGAGTTCTTCAAGAAGGCCGACGAGGCGCTCGTCGCCGACCTCGACGCCCGCGGTCTGCTCTTCCGCCACCTCGCCTACGAGCACAGCTACCCGCACTGCTGGCGCTGCCACACCGCGCTCCTCTACTACGCGCAGCCGTCCTGGTACATCCGCACCACCGCCGTCAAGGACGCCCTGCTCCGCGAGAACGAGAACACCAACTGGTTCCCGGACTCCGTGAAGCACGGCCGGTTCGGCGACTGGCTGCAGAACAACATCGACTGGGCGCTGAGCCGCAACCGCTACTGGGGCACCCCGCTGCCCGTCTGGCGCTGCGAGGAGGGCCACCTCACCTGTGTCGGCTCGCTCGCCGAACTGACCGAGCTGACCGGCACCGACCAGTCGGGACTGGACCCGCACCGCCCGTTCATCGACGCGGTCACCTTCGGCTGCACCCACGAGGGCTGCGCGCTCACCGCCACCCGCGTGCCCGAGGTCATCGACGCCTGGTACGACTCGGGTTCGATGCCGTTCGCGCAGTGGGGCTACCCGTACCGCAACAAGGAACTCTTCGAGAAGCGGTACCCGGCGCAGTTCATCTCCGAGGCCATCGACCAGACGCGCGGCTGGTTCTACACGCTGATGGCCGTCGGCACCCTCGTCTTCGACAAGTCGTCGTACGAGAACGTCGTCTGCCTGGGCCACATCCTCGCCGAGGACGGCCGGAAGATGTCCAAGCACCTGGGCAACATCCTCCAGCCGATCCCGCTGATGGACCAGCACGGCGCCGACGCGGTCCGCTGGTTCATGGCGGCCGGCGGCTCGCCCTGGTCCGCCCGCCGGGTGGGCCACACCACCATCCAGGAAGTCGTCCGCAAGACCCTGCTGACGTACTGGAACACCGTCGCCTTCCAGGCGCTCTACGCACGGACCTCCGACTGGGCGCCCTCCGCCGCCGACCCGGCCCCGGCCGAGCGCCCGCTGCTCGACCGCTGGCTGCTCGGCGAGCTGAACACCCTCGTCGAGGACGTCACCGAGGCGCTGGAGGCGTACGACACCCAGCGCGCCGGAAAGCTGCTGTCCTCCTTCGTCGACGACCTCTCCAACTGGTACGTGCGCCGCTCCCGCCGCCGCTTCTGGCAGGGCGACCCGGCCGCGCTGCGCACCCTGCACGAGGTCGTCGAGACGGTGACGCGGCTGATGGCGCCGCTCACGCCGTTCATCACCGAGCGGGTCTGGCAGGACCTCGTCGTACCGGTCACCCCGCAGGCGCCGGACTCCGTGCACTTGTCGTCCTGGCCGCTCGCCGACCCGGGGCTCATCGACCCGGAGCTGTCCGTGCAGATGCGGCTGGTGCGCCGGCTGGTCGAGCTGGGCCGGGCCACCCGCGCCGAGTCCGGTGTGAAGACCCGTCAGCCGCTGTCCCGCGCGCTGGTCGCGGCGCACGGCTTCGCCGGTCTCTCCGCGGACCTGCGCGCCCAGATCGCCGAGGAGCTGAACGTCTCCTCGCTCGCCGCCCTCTCCGACATGGGTGGTTCGCTGGTCGACACCTCCGCCAAGGCCAACTTCCGTGCGCTGGGCAAGCGGTTCGGCAAGGGCGTCCAGGCGGTCGCCAAGGCCATCGCCGCCGCCGACGCCGCGGCGCTCTCGCTGGCGCTGCGCGACGGCGAGGCCACGGTCGAGGTCGACGGCGAGACCGTCACCCTCGCCCCGGACGAGGTGATCATCACCGAAACCCCGCGCGAGGGCTGGTCGGTGGCGTCCGACGCCGGTGCGACCGTCGCCCTGGACCTGGAGATCACCCCGGAGCTGCGCCGCGCCGGTCTGGCCCGCGACGCGATCCGCCTCATCCAGGAGGCGCGCAAGAACAGCGGTCTGGACGTCGCCGACCGGATCGCCCTGCGCTGGGAGACCGCCGACGCCGACCTCGGCACGGCCCTGGCCGAGCACGCCCCGCTGATCGCCGACGAGGTGCTGGCCACCGCCTTCACCCCCGAACAGGACGCGGCCGACGACACCGACGGCTACGGCGAACTGTTCACGGACGAGCCCCTGGGCCTCTCCTTCCGCCTCCGCAAGGCGTAGCCCCCCGGCGGCACCGCCCGCCATGTGTCAGTACGTCACCGGGCCCCCGGCGCACCTCGCGTGTGCCGGGGGCCCGGTGCGATTTGCGGCCCGGCGGTACCGGGGCCGGTGCGATTTCCCGCCCGGCGTCGCCGCGCCACCCCGGGCCACCGCCCCCCGAAAGAGCGCCGCACGAACGGGGGACGGCACGCACACCCCGGCTGACGGGGCCTCGGCGGACCGCACGTACGGGAGGCGGGCCGGGGCCGGCCCTCCCGGGGAAGCCCTTCTCAGGGCCGCCGTCCGCTCCCGCACAGGCCCGCGCCCCGCATCCCACCCACGCAAAAGGGCCGGGCCCCGGGGGAACATGTCCCTCGGGGCCCGGCCCTGATTGCCGAACGTGTGCGACGCGGTGCGCCGGTCTACGTCAGTTGTCGTCCTCATCGATGAGGAAGCCGCGCATCGGCGACGGCGCCTGCCCCATCGGCTGCGGGCTCTGCGGCCGCACCGGAGCCATCGGCTGCATCATCGCGGGCGCCATCTGCTGCTGGCCGCCGTACGAAGGGCCGCCGCTGGACGGGCCGTTGTGGCTGCCCATCGACTGGCCGCCCATGGCGTGGTTGCCACCGCCCATGGAGCCCGCACCGGCCGACGCCATCGAGGGCGACGGCGGCAGCGACGCGGTCGCCGGGGTCCGCGGCGGGGCCAGCGAGTCGTCCGCCTGGTTCTCCAGCTGACGCAGCTGGCTCTCCAGGTACGACTTCAGGCGGGTGCGGTACTCGCGCTCGAAGCCGCGCAGGTCCTCGACCTTGCGCTCCAGCGTGGCGCGGGCGGACTCCAGGGAGCCCATCGCGACGCGGTGCTTCTCCTGCGCGTCCCGCTCCAGCGCGTCGGCCTTGGCACGGGCGTCGCGCTCCAGGCCCTCGGCGCGCGAACGCGCCTCGCCGACAATCTTGTTGGCCTCGGAACGGGCCTCCGCGATCGCCTGGTCGGCGGTCTGCTGCGCCAGCGACAGCACGCGCGCCGCGCCGTCACCGCCGGGACCGCTCTGCTGCTGCCCACCCTGGGGCAGCTGCTGCGGACCGCCGGGGCCGCCCATGGGGCCGCCACCCATGGGGCCGCCACCCATCGGACCGCCGGGGCCCATCGGGCCGGGGCCGTGCGGACCGGCCTGCGGGCCGTGTCCACCGGGACCTGCGGGCAGCTGAGGTGCACCGCCGGGAAGCTGGGGAGGGCCACCCATCCCCTGCTGCTGCGGCGCGACCGGCTGCGGACCCGATATGGCGGCGGGCACCGGTGCCCCTCCGCGCTGCTGCTGCTCCTGCTGCTGGTCGGGCCCCTTGCGCAGACCCTGCTGCTGGTTCTGTGCGGCGGCCCGCGTGGCGGCGGCCAGCTTCGCGCGCAGGTCCTCGTTCTCCCGCAGCAGGCGGGTCAGTTCGGCCTCCACCTCGTCGAGGAAGGCATCGACCTCGTCCTCGTCATAGCCTTCTCGGAGGCGGACGGTTGTGAACTGCTTGTTCCGCACGTCCTCGGGGGTCAACGGCATCTCTACTTCACCTCAACGTAGTCGTCGGCAATCGGCAAGACCGTATCGTTCACACCAACAACACCGACCTCACGACGGTGATCAGGATGTATACGATGATCATCAATACGAAGAAGGACAGGTCAAGCGCCACGCCCCCGAGACGCAGCGGCGGGATGACCCGCCGCAGAAGCTTGAGTGGCGGATCAGTGATGGTGTAAGCGGCTTCGAGAATGACGACCATCGCCTTGCCGGGTTGCCATGAACGGGCGAACTGGAACACGTAGTCCATCACCAGCCGGAAGATCAACACGATCAGGAAGCAGTACAGCGCGATGTAGATCACCTGCCCAAAGACATTCATCTTCGCGCGCCCCTCTCCCCTGATCCCTCGTGTCGGCCTCGTGGCCTCGGTGTGCCCGGTGTTGCGTCTCAGCTCTGGTTGAAGAACCCACCCTCTGCGATACGGGCCTTGTCCTCCGCCGTGACATCGACGTTAGCAGGCGACAACAGGAACACCTTCTGCGTCACGCGCTCGATGCTGCCGTGCAGACCGAAGACTAGCCCGGCGGCAAAGTCGACAAGTCGCTTCGCATCGGTGTCATCCATCTCCGTGAGATTCATGATCACCGGAGTGCCCTCACGGAAGTGTTCCCCGATGGTACGGGCTTCGTTGTAGGTCCGGGGGTGCAGTGTGGTGATGCGGTAAGGCTCCCGCTCGGACACAACTTTGGGCATGATCACCGGTGCGTTCTTCTCCAGATTCGGACGGTCGGGTGTGATGGATGCCACGGGGGCGATTCGGGCGGGTCGTCCGCTTTCCGCGGGCAGCGGAGTGGGCTCACGCTGCGCGGGCGGCTGAACGGATCTGACCGGCTCCTCCCGCTCCGGGCGTGTCTCCGGCGGCACTTGCTGCTGCTGCCGCCGTCCGCGGTCGGGCTCCGGGTCGAGCTCGGGCTCGAACTCGTCATCGGGGTCGAACCCCCGGCCGTCGTACCCATCGTCCTCCACGAGGCCGAGGTAGACCGCCATCTTGCGCATCGCGCCGGCCATTCTCTGCGTCCTCCGCTCTGTGGTGGATCGGCTCCGTCACCGGGCGCCCTGGATCCACTCGGCCTGTCCCCATTTTTTACGGGAATGACCATATTTTGTGCTGTGGTCCGACTTGCTTGGCGACGTTACCCGAGGCGTGGACGGACTCCGAGTACCGCAGTGCCGACGCGCACATGTGTCGCTCCGGCCGCCACGGCGTCCTCCAAGTCCGCACTCATGCCTGCCGACACCATGGTGGCAGCAGGATAAGCGGCGCGCAGGTCGGTTGAGATTTCCCTGAGCCGCTCGAACGCGGCCCGTTGGCGCCCCGCGTACGGCCCCGCCAGCGGTGCGACCGTCATCACGCCGTCCAGGCGCAGCCCTTGGGCGCCGTCGATCGCCTCCGCGAGCGCCGCGACGCCGTCGGGCGCCACCCCGCCGCGATCGCCCCGCTCCCCCGCCTCGGCGTCCAGCGCCACCTGGATCAGGCACCCCATCTCCCGCTCCGCGCGCACCGCTTCCTTGGAAAGCGCGGTGACCAGACGGGCGCGGTCGACGGACTGTACGAGCCCGGCGTACCCGGCGACGGAGCGGACCTTGTTGGTCTGCAATTGACCGACGAAGTGCCAAGTAAGGGGCAGATCGGCGCATTCGGCGGCTTTGGGTGCCGCGTCCTGATCGCGGTTCTCCGCGACCTGACGCACGCCGAGTTCGGCGAGCAGCCGCACATCGCTCGCCGGGTAGGTCTTGGTGACCACGATCAGGGTGACCTCGTCACGCCGGCGCCCGGCGGCGGCACACGCGGCCGCGATGCGCTCCTCGACCCGCGCCAGATTGGCGGCCAGTTCCGTCTTGCGGTCCGTCACAACGCGCCGTCCAGCCATACGTAGCTCGCGAGCCGCCCGGTGGTGCGGTCGCGTCGATAGGAGAAGTGGTCCGCCGATTCCATGGTGCAGATGTGGGAATCTTCACGAACCGGTACGCCGGCGGCGGCGAGTTGGGCCGCGACGCCCGCGGTGACGTCCACCGCCGGGGTGCCCCAGGAGGTGGTCGACCATGCCTCTGGTACCACCGCCGCGACCTCGTCCCGCATCGCGGCGGGCACTTCATAGCAGCGGCCGCACACGGACGGTCCGGTGTGGGCGACGATCCGGTCGGCCCGCGCGCCCCGTTCGGTCATCGCGCGGACCGTTTCGGGCACCACACCAGCCGCCATCCCGGGCCGCCCGGCGTGCGCGGCGCCGATGATCCCGGCGACCGGGTCGGCGAGGAGTACGGGGGTGCAGTCGGCGGTGAGCACCGCGAGGGCCAGGCCCCGACGGGTGGTCACCACCGCGTCCACACACGGGATGTCGCCGTCGCGCCATGGCCCGTCGACCACCGCGACGTCCTTGCCGTGCACCTGGTTCATCCAGACCACGGACTCCGGAGCGAGGCCGAGTTCCCGGGCCGCGCGGGCGCGGTTCTCGCGGACGGCCGCGGGGTCGTCGCCGACCGCGCCGCCGAGATTGAGCTGATCGTACGGAGCGGCGCTCACCCCGCCCCACCTGTCGGTGAAGGCGAAGTGCGCGCCGCTCGCGTACCGCTGTTGCCCTATCACTGCTGTGCTTCGGCTACTTCAGGAAGTCCGGGACGTCCAGTTCCTCGGCCGCGGTGTCCGAGTACGGACGGGCCGGGGGCACGTGCGGGGTGAGGGGCTTCGAGGACAGGACGTCGCCCAGCGAGGAGGTCTCGGCCGGGGCCGGCTCCTCGTCCCGCACCGGCACCGCGCCCAGTCCGCCGAAGGACGACGACCGCGGCTCGGGCGGGGCGACCGGACGGCTCGGGGCCGGGTC
Organism: Streptomyces sp. NPDC059080; assembly: GCF_042739975.1. NCBI lineage: Bacteria > Bacillati > Actinomycetota > Actinomycetes > Kitasatosporales > Streptomycetaceae > Streptomyces > Streptomyces sp. NPDC059080. The sequence continues at coordinate 12,374 of NZ_JBHYGX010000040.1, read as the reverse complement.
CTCGCGCTTGGCGGAGGAGGAGCCGATGACCGTCTCGCGGCGGGCCGGCGGCTGACCGCCGTCGAAGCCCGCGGCGATGACGGTGACGCGCACCTCGTCGCCGAGCGCGTCGTCGATGACCGCGCCGAAGATGATGTTCGCCTCGGGGTGGGCCGCCTCGCTGACCAGCTGCGCGGCCTCGTTGATCTCGAAGAGACCGAGGTCCGAGCCGCCGGAGATGGAGAGCAGCACACCGCGGGCGCCGTCGATGGACGCCTCCAGGAGCGGCGAGGAGATCGCCATCTCCGCGGCGGCCACCGCACGGTCGTCGCCGCGCGCCGAGCCGATGCCCATGAGCGCCGAACCGGCCTCCGACATCACGGACTTGACGTCGGCGAAGTCGAGGTTGATCAGGCCGGGCGTGGTGATCAGGTCGGTGATGCCCTGGACACCGGAGAGCAGCACCTGGTCGGCCGACTTGAACGCGTCCAGCACGCTCACCTGACGGTCCGAGATGGACAGCAGGCGGTCGTTGGGGATGACGATGAGGGTGTCGACCTCTTCGCGGAGGCTGGCGATGCCGTCCTCGGCCTGGTTGGCCCGCCGACGGCCCTCGAAGGTGAACGGCCGGGTGACCACACCGATCGTCAGGGCGCCCAGCGAACGGGCGATGTTGGCGACGACCGGGGCGCCGCCGGTGCCGGTGCCGCCGCCCTCGCCCGCGGTCACGAAGACCATGTCGGCCCCCTTGAGGACCTCTTCGATCTCCTCGCGGTGGTCCTCGGCCGCCTTGCGGCCGACGTCCGGGTTGGCGCCGGCGCCGAGTCCGCGGGTCATTTCGCGGCCGACGTCGAGCTTGACGTCGGCGTCGCTCATCAGCAACGCCTGCGCATCGGTGTTGATCGCGATGAACTCGACGCCCTTGAGCCCGACCTCGATCATCCGGTTGATGGCGTTCACGCCACCGCCGCCGATGCCGACGACCTTGATGACTGCGAGGTAGTTCTGCGGTGCTGCCACGTCGAAGGCCTCTCGCCTCGAGTTACGTGTCGCCGCCTCACATTCCTTGTGGACGCCGACTGATGCCGATGGGACGGTCCGTAATGCCGACCCGAACCCTAACGTTGAAGTTTAGGGTTACTTGTATCCGTGTTCCGTTGGAAGCAAAGTCCCTTTGGAACGAGACACTAAGTCGACAAGTGGCGCACGTTCAACGAACACGCCGAACCTCCCGTTTTTCTTTTCACCCTATGTGATCACCCACGGTGATAGCCATCCAGGGTGCTGGCCTGCGACAACGGCCGTCAACTCCCGGACACCGCAGGCGCACTGGGAACGGACACATCGAAGTGGTGTGCGTCACGCGCGGCTTTGAGGAGAGCGGTCAGCACCGCCGCCTTTCGGGGGCCGTGTTCGCTACTCCCCCACACCACCGTGCGCTTCCCGGCCAGTTCGAGTGTGATCGCATCGTACGACGTCACGCGCACGGTTTTGACCTGCTTGTGAAGGGTTTCGGGGAGGCCGGACACGACCTCGACCGCGGCCCGGCGCAGTCGGGCGGGACCGAAACGGTCCAGGCTCGGGGCGTCGCCCGCCGCCAACTGGAGCGCGGGGAGGCCCTTGGGAAGTGCGGGCACAGTCGCGAAACGGACACCCTCGGCGTCAACTTCGACGTACTTGCCGCCCTCGGGCATGACCAGTTCCGGTTCCCTTTCGGCCACCTTCAAGGTGATCGTGTGCGGCCAGGAACGGACCACGTCCACGGACTTGATCCGGGGCAGCCGGTGGCGCAGCCGGGCGGCGATCGCGTCGGTGTCGACCGACACCAGAGGGGTGCGCAACGGGGCATCGGCGGCCTCGATGACCTCGCCGGGGGTCAGCACCCGGGTGCCGGACGCCTTGACGCCCGACACCCGTAGCCAGTTCGAGCCATAGAGGGCCCAGACGGCGAAGCCGCCGAGGAGGAGCACCAGGATCAGAGTGATGATCAGACCACGACGGCCCGGTCGGCGGAGGGGGAGGCGCGGCCACAAGCGCCGTCCCGCGCGGGCCGGTTCGGCGGGGGCCCGGCCGGAGACCGGCGCCCCCTTTGTCCCGCTGCGGGCGGCGGTCGGTCCGGCCACGCTCCCCCTGCCTTTCGTCGTCTAGCTGTTCCGCTGGGCAATCGCCTCGTACACCATGCCGACGAGGAGTTCATCGGCGTCCCGGCGGCCGAACTCGGAGGCCGCGCGGGACATCTCGTACAGCCGGTGCGGGTCGGCGAGGACCGGGAGGACCGTGGACTGCACCCACTCCGGAGTGAGCTGGGCGTCGTCGACGAGGAGTCCGCCACCGGCGTTGACCACCGGCTGGGCGTTCAGCCGCTGTTCGCCGTTGCCGATCGGCAGGGGGACGTACGCGGCGGGAAGCCCGACGGCGGAGAGTTCGGCGACGGTCATCGCGCCCGCGCGGCAGAGCATCATGTCCGCCGCGGCGTAGGCGAGGTCCATCCGGTCCACGTACGGTACCGGTACATAGGGGGGCATACCCGGCATGTTGTCGACCTGCGGCAGTTCGTTCTTCGGGCCGACCGCGTGCAGGACCTGGATGCCGGAGCGCTGGAGCGCCGGGACCGCGGCCTGGATGACCTCGTTGAGGCGGCGCGCACCCTGGGAGCCGCCGGAGACCAGCAGCGTCGGGAGGTTGGGGTCGAGCCCGAACGCCGCGCGCGCCTCGGGACGGACCGCCGCCCGGTCGAGGGTGGCGATGGTGCGCCGCAGCGGAATGCCGACGTAGCGGGCGCCGCGCAGCTTGCTCTCCGGGGTGGAGACCGCGACGTACTTGGCGTACCGGGAGCCGATCTTGTTGGCCAGACCCGGGCGGGCGTTGGCCTCGTGGACGACGATCGGCACGCCCAGGCGCTTGGCGGCGAGGTAGCCGGGCAACGCGACGTAGCCGCCGAAGCCGACGACGCAGTCCGCCTTCGTCCGCTCCAGGATCTGCTCGGCGGCCTTGATGGTGCCGCGCAGCCGCCCGGGGACGGTGATGAGTTCGGGGGTGGGCTTACGGGGCAGCGGTACGGCCGGGATCAGTCCCAGCTCGTAGCCGCGCTCCGGGACGAGCCGGGTCTCCAGACCGCGTTCCGTGCCGAGTGCCGTGATCCCCACGGTCGGGTCCTGCCTCCGCAGTGCGTCCGCGAGGGCGAGCGCGGGCTCGATGTGGCCGGCGGTCCCCCCACCAGCGAGTACGACATGCACCGAAATTCACCGCTCTCCGGACGGTCGCCTCGTGACGCGCCGTCTCATCGTCTTCCATCTCACCCCGGCCGATTTCCTTCCGGAACCCGGCCGCCGCGTGGCCTGCATGGCCAGCGCCGCCCGCGCCGCGGGCTCATCACGCGCGAAGGCGATCAGCAGCCCGACGGCGAACATCGACGGCAGCAGGGCGGAGCCTCCGTAGGAGAACAGCGGGAGCGGGACGCCGGCGATCGGCAACAGGCCGAGCACCGCACCGATGTTGACCATGGTCTGGGCCATGATCCAGGTGGTCACGCCTCCCGCGGCGTACCTCACGAAGGGGTCCTCCGTGCGTCCGGCCACGCGGATACCTGCATAGCCTAGAGCCGCGAACAGGGCGAGCACCGACAGCGTCCCCGCCAGTCCCAGTTCCTCCCCGGTGATGGCGAAGATGAAGTCGGTGTGCGGTTCAGGGAGTTCACCCCATTTTTCCATACTCGCGCCGAGCCCGGAACCGAAGAGTCCGCCGGAGGCCAGCGCGTAGATGCCGTGCACCGCCTGCCAGCACTGGTCGTTGGGGCCCGGGTCGGTCGCGCCGATGCAGGCGAGACGGGACATACGGTTGGCGCTGGTCTTGATCAGCAGGGCGCCGATGACCGTCGCGGCGCCCAGGACGCCGGCGAACAGCCGGGTGGGGGCGCCCGCCAGCCACAGCAGCCCGAAGAGGATCGCTGTGAGAATGATCGCGGTGCCCATGTCGCCGCCGAGCATGATCAGCCCGAGCAGCAGGAAGGCGACCGGGATCAGCGGCACCAGCAGATGCTTCCACTGCACCAGGAGTTTTCTCTCCTGCTTGCGGGCGAGCAGATCGGCGCCCCACAGGACGAGCGCGAGCTTCCCGAACTCGCTGGGTTGCATCTGGAAAGCGCCGCCGATATGGATCCAGTTCTGGTTGCCGTTGACCGCGACCCCGATCCCCGGCACCTGCACCAGGCACATCGCGAACACCGAGACGGCCAGCAGCGGGTAGGCGAGCGCACGGTGCAGCCGCACCGGCAGCCGGGCGGCGAAGAACAGCAGGACGGCGCCGATGACCGCGGCCATCAGCTGTTTGCGGAAGAAGAAGCTCGGCGCCAGCCCGGACTGCAGCGCCTTGATCTGCGAGGCCGAGTAGACCATCACCAGACCGAGAACGATGAGCAGCATACTGCCGCCGAGGATCAGGTAGTACGCCGTCAGCGGACGGTCCCAGGCCCGCCGGACCCGGGTGTAGAGCCGCCGCGGGCCGCCGCCGGCCGGACGGCCGCCGCGCGGCGGCCGCGATGCGGTGACGGTGCGCCGCGGACGCGGCGGCGCCGCCTTCGCCGATCGGGCCGTCATCTCGTCCCCTCCACAGTGCGGGCCGCAGATCCTCGACGGGAGCGGGACGAGCGGCTACCGGCCAGGTGCGCTCAGGTCGCGCACCGCGTCGGCGAAGGCGTCGCCGCGCTTGTTGTAGTTCACGAACATGTCCATCGAGGCACAGGCCGGGGCCAGGAGCACCGTGTCGCCGGGCTCGGCGAGGGCGGCCGCTTCGCGGACCGCCTCGGACATCGCCCCAGTGTCGGTCCGGTCGAGGTCGACCACCGGGACATCGGGGGCGTGTCGCGCCAGGGCTTCGCGGATCAGCGCCCGGTCGGCGCCGATCAGCACCGCCCCGCGCAGCCGCCCCGCGGCCGTACGCACCAGCTCGTCGAAGGTGGCTCCCTTGGCGAGCCCCCCGGCGATCCAGACGAGGTGTGCATACGAGGCCAACGACGCCTCGGCCGCGTGGGTGTTGGTCGCCTTGGAATCGTCGACGTACGCCACACCGGCGACGTCCGCGATGTGCTGGATGCGGTGGGCGTCCGGCTGGAACGCCCGCAGCCCCTCGCGGACCGCCGCGGGCCGCACGCCGTACGCCCGGGCCAGCGCCGCCGCCGCGAGGGCGTTGGCGATGTTGTGCGGCGCGGACGGCGTGACGTCGCCGACCTCGGCCAGCTCCTGGGCCTGCTTCTGGCGGTTCTCGACGAAGGCGCGGTCGACGAGGATGCCGTCGACCACCCCGAGCTGCGAGGGGCCCGGGGTGCCGAGGGTGAAGCCGATCGCCCGGCAGCCCTCCTCGACGTCGGCCTCGCGGACCAGGTCCTCGGTCGCCGGGTCGGCCACGTTGTAGACGCAGGCGACGGTGTTGCCCTCGTAGATCCGGCCCTTGTCGGCGGCGTACGCCGCCATGGAGCCGTGCCAGTCGAGGTGGTCGGGGGCGAGATTGAGGACCGCCCCGGAGTGGGCCCGTACCGACGGGGCCCAGTGCAGCTGGTAGCTGGACAGCTCCACGGCGAGGACGTCGTAGCGCTCGGTGTCCTGGCCGAGGACGAGGTCGATGATCGGGGTGCCGATGTTGCCGGCGACCGTGGTGCGCAGGCCCTCGGCCTCCAGGATCGCGGCGAGCATCCGCACCGTGGTGGTCTTGCCGTTGGTGCCGGTGACCGCCAGCCAGTCGGCGGCGTCCGGGCCGCGCAGCCGCCAGGCGATCTCGACGTCGCCGACGACGTCCACCCCGGCCGCGGCGGCCGCGGTGAACAGCGGGCTGTCCGGCTTCCAGCCGGGCGAGGTGACGACGAGGCCGGTGCCCTCGGGGAGGGTGGTGCCGTCGCCGAGGCGGACGGTCACCGAACCCTCGGCGACCTCCCGGGCCGCCCACCCCTCCAGCTCCGCGGCGGCGGCCCGCTGCCGCTCGCCGTCGCCGCCGTCCACGACCGTGACGTGGGCGCCGAGGCCGGCCAGGGCGCGGGCGGCGCTGATGCCGCTCACGCCCAGACCGGCGACGGTGACGTACACGCCGGCGAATTCCGCGGTCACTTGGCGGCCTGCCAGCCGCCGTAGAAGAGGCCCAGGCCGACGATCACGCACATGCCCTGGATGATCCAGAAGCGGACCACGACAAGGACTTCCGACCACCCCTTGAGTTCGAAGTGGTGCTGGAGTGGCGCCATCCGGAAAACCCGCTTGCCGGTCAGGCGGAACGATCCGACCTGGATGACCACGGACATCGTGATGAGGACGAACAGACCGCCCAGGACGGCCAGCAGCAGCTCGGTGCGGGAGCAGATCGCCAGACCGGCGAGCGCGCCGCCCAGCGCCAGCGAACCGGTGTCACCCATGAAGATCTTGGCGGGCGAGGTGTTCCACCACAGGAAGCCGAAGCAGGCGCCCATCAGGGCGGAGGCGACCACCGCGAGGTCGAGCGGATCGCGTACCTCGTAGCAGCCGGGGCCCGCGGTGATCGCGTTGGCGCAGGACTCCTGGTGCTGCCAGATGCCGATGAAGGTGTACGCGCCGAAGACCATCACGGAGGCGCCGGTGGCCAGACCGTCGAGACCGTCGGTGAGGTTCACGCCGTTGGACATCGCCAGGATCATGAACAGCGCCCAGATGACGAAGAGCACTGGGCCGATCTGCCAGCCGAAGTCCTGGGTGAAGGAGAGCCGGTCGGACGCCGGGGTGGCGCCGCGCAGGTCGGCGAATTGCAGCGAGAGCACCGCGAAGGCGATACCGACGATCAGCTGGCCGGCCATCTTCGCCTTGGCCCGCAGACCCAGCGACCGCTGCTTGACGATCTTGATGTAGTCGTCGAGGAAGCCGACCAGGCCCATGCCCGCGAAGAGGAAGAGCACCAGCACACCGGAGAAGGTCGGGTCGCTGGAGGTGATCACCTTCGTCAGGGCGTACGCGATGATCGTGGCCAGGATGAAGGAGATACCGCCCATGGTGGGCGTGCCCTTCTTGCTGCCGTGGCTACGGGGGCCGTCATCGCGGATGAACTGCCCGTAGCCCTTCTTGGCCAGCAGCTTGATCAGCAGCGGGGTACCGATCAGGGTCAGGAAGAGCCCGATCATTCCGGAGAAGAGGATCTGCTTCATGGAGTTCATCGGGTCGCGGACCCGCTCTCGGCGCCCTGTACGCCCTCACCCTCCAGCAATGCCGCCGCGACCCGTTCGAGCCCCACCGACCTGGATGCCTTCACCAGCACGACATCCCCCGGCCGCAGCTCGCTGCGCAACAGGTCGACCGCCGCCCGCGTGTCGGACACGTGCACCGACTCCTCACCCCACGAACCCTCGTTGTAAGCGCCCATTTGCAGCCAGGCGGCTTCCCTGCCACCGACCGCCACGAGCTTGCTGACGTTGAGCCGGACGGCCAGGCGTCCGACCGCGTCGTGTTCGGCGAGGGCGTCCTCGCCCAGCTCGGCCATCTCTCCGAGCACCGCCCACGTGCGCCCGCCCCGCGCCTTACCGGCTTCGCCCATCGCGACCAGCGCTCGCAGCGCCGCTCGCATGGACTCGGGGTTCGCGTTGTAGGCGTCGTTGACGACCGTCACGCCGTCCGCGCGCTCGGTGACCTCCATCCGCCAGCGGGAGAGCGTGCCGGCTTCGGAGAGCGCGGTGGCGATCTCGTCCACGGACATGCCCGACTCGTGGGCGACGGCGGCCGCGGCGAGCGCGTTCGACACGTGGTGCTCACCGTACAGCCGCATGGTCACCTCGCTGCACCCGGAGGGTGTGTGGAGCGTGAAGGCGGGCTGTCCGAGCGCGGTGAGCCGGACGTTCTCGGCACGGATGTCGGCCTCCGGCGCCTCGCCGAAGAGGACCGTACGGGCCTTCGTGCGGTGCACCATGGTGCGGACGTAGGGGTCGTCGGCGTTGAGCACGGCGACGCCGCCCTCCCGTCGCCCGCCCCCACCCTCCTGTGGAGGCCCTTCGGGCCCTTCTTCGGCCGCTGCGGGCAGTGCCTCGACCAGTTCGCCCTTTGCCAGGGCAATCTGCTCGCGGCCGCCGAACTCGCCGATGTGCGCGCTGCCGACGTTGAGGACCACGCCGATCCGGGGCGGGGTGAGCGCCGCGAGATAGCGGATGTGACCGACGCCGCGCGCGCCCATCTCCAGGACGAGGTGGCGGGTGGTGTCGTCGGCGCGGAGCGCGGTGAGCGGCAGGCCGATCTCGTTGTTGAGGTTGCCCTCCGGCCACACCGTCGGGCCGTTGCGCTGGAGAAGCTGGGCGATCAGATCCTTGGTGCTGGTCTTGCCTGCGGAGCCGGTGAGGGCGACGACGTTGGTACCCAGGCGCCCGACGACGGCGCGGGCCAGTGCGCCGAGCGCGGTGACGACGTCGTCGACGACGATCGCCGGGACGCCGACGGGGCGGGCGGCGAGAACGGCCGTCGCGCCGTCGGCGACGGCGCCCGCGGCGAAGTCGTGGCCGTCGGCCCGTTCACCGGCGAAGGCCACGAAGAGGCTGCCGGGGCGTACCTCGCGGGAGTCCTTCACGACCGGGCCGGAGACCGTCAGCTGCGGGTCCGGTATGTCGTGCGGCTGCCCGCCGGTGATGCTCGCGATCTCGGCGAGGGACAGGGAGATCACAGGTCACCCCCGGCGAGCGGCGGAAGGTACCAGCGGAAAGGTTGTGCGCGCATGGCGGTGTGTCATCCCTGGTGGTTCGGCTGTTTCTCGGACTGCGAGGCCACGATGGCCGCGCGCAACACCTGGCGGTCGTCGAAGGGGCGGACCACTCCGGCGATGTCCTGGCCCTGTTCGTGGCCCTTGCCGGCGACGATCACGGTGTCGCCCGGTTCGGCGCGGGCGACGGCGGCGGCGATGGCCGCGCCGCGCTCCTCCTCCACGAGGACGGTGCCGCGCTCGTGGATCGGCACCTCGGCGGCGCCCGCGAGCATGGTGGCGAGGATCGCCAGCGGGTCCTCGGAGCGCGGGTTGTCGGAGGTCAGTACGGCGGTGTCGGCGAGGCGGGCCACCGCGGCGCCCATGGGCACGCGCTTGTGCGGGTCACGGTCGCCGCCGCAGCCGAGCACGGCGTGCAGCTTGCCGTCGGTGACCTTGCGCAGCGCCCGCAGAACCGATTCGACGGCGTCGGTCTTGTGCGCGTAGTCGACGACGGCGAGGTACGGCTGACCGGCGTCCACGCGCTCCAGGCGGCCGGGGACACCGGGCACCGCGGCGACGCCGTCGGCGGCGGTCTGCGGGTCGATCCCGGCGACGACCAGGGCGGTGATCGCGGCGAGCGCGTTGGCGACGTTGAACGGACCGGCGAGCGGCGAGGCGGCCCGCAGCTTCTCGCCGTGGGGGCCGTGCACGGTGAACGTCGAGCCGAGCGCGCCGATCTCGACGTCGGCGGCGCGCCAGTCCGCGTCCGGGTGGCCCTCGGCGGAGAAGGTGGTCACCGGGACCTCGGAGAGGCCGCGGGCCAGGCGCTTGCCGTACTCGTCGTCGAGGTTGACGACACCGGCGCGGCTGCGGGCCCGGGTGAACAGCCGGGCCTTGGCCTGGAAGTAGTCCTCCATGCCGGAGTGGAACTCCATGTGCTCCGGGCTGAGGTTGTTGAAGACGGCAACGTCGAAGACGCAGCCGTCGACCCGGCCGAGGACCAGCGCATGGCTGGAGACCTCCATGGCGACGGAGCGGACGCCCCGCTCACGCATGACGGCGAAGAGCGCCTGAAGGTCGGTGGCCTCGGGGGTGGTGCGCTCGGACTTGATGCGCTCGTCGCCGATGCGGGTCTCGACGGTGCCGATCAGCCCGGTCAGCGCGCCGACGCCCTCGGCGGCGGCAGCGGCCTTGAGGCCGCCCTCCTGTCGCCCGCCATCACCCACACGGGACAGCGCTGCGCGCAGGCCCCCCTCAACGAGGTAGGCCGTGGTGGTCTTGCCGGAGGTCCCGGTGATGCCGATCTGGAGGAGGTCCTCGCCCGGCGCGCCGTAGATGGAGACGGCCAGGGCGCCCATCCGGGCGCGCGGGTCGTCGGTGACGAGCACCGGGAGGCCGGTTCCGGCGGCGCGCTTCTCGCCCGTCGGATCGGTCAGGATCGCCGCGGCGCCGAGGTCGGCGGCCTGGGCGACGAAGTCGGCGCCGTGCAGGCGGGCCCCGGGCAGTGCCGCGTAGACGTCACCGGGGCGTACCGCCCGGGAGTCATGGGTGATGCCGGTGACCTGGACGTCTGCCGCTTCGGAGGCGGAGGTGCCCAGCTGCTCGGCGAGGACCGCCAGAGGGGTGGGCCGGACCTCCTCGGGGCGGGGCGCTCCCGGGTACGTTCCGGAGGCGTCCTTCTGGGCGTTGGGGGACTGTTCAGCATGTGACACGGCGGTGAGCGTACCGGGCGCGGCGGCTCGGAGGCGAAGCGAGGGCTCCGGGCGGGAGCGGTGCGCCGGCTCGGGCGTTCCGTGGGGAGTGATGGTCGTCACGGCGATGTTGCCTCGTTTTCAGTCGCCTGGCGTGAAGGTGACAGGCAGCCCCGGCGAGGCGCTGCCGCTGGGCGGGACCTGTAGGGATTTCAGCGCGAACTTCATCACCTGCTGGTAGACGGGGCCGCAGACCTGGCCGCCGAAATAGCTGCCCTTGGTGGGGTTCTGGACCGCGCAGTAGACGGTGATGCGGGGGGTGTCGGCGGGGGCGAAACCGGCGAAGGAGGCGGTGTAGCCGTGGTAGCGGCCGGTCTGGGGATCCACCCGGTTGGACGTGCCGGTCTTACCGCCCACGCGGTAGCCGTCGATCTTCGCGGCGGCACCGGTGCCCTCGCGGTCGTCGACGACGGATTCGAGCATGGTGGCGAGCTGCCGGGCGGTCTTCCGGCTCACCACGCGGTTCTTCTCGGGGGCGGGCGCCTGTAGGTAGTGGCCGTCAGGGCCGGTGGTGCCGCGGATGAGGGTGGGGGCGATGCGCTCGCCGCCGTTGGCGATGGTGGAGTAGACGGAGGCGGCCTGGACGGCGTTGAGGGAGAGGCCCTGGCCGAACGGGATCGTGTACTGCTGCGAGGTGTTCCAGTCCTGCGGCTTGGCCAGGATGCCGTCGGTCTCGCCGGGGAAGTGGAGTCCGGTGGGGCGACCGATGCCGAACTTGTCGAGGTACGAGTGGAGCACGCGGTTGGCCTCGGGCTGGGTCCTGCCGAGCTGGCCGGTGGCGAGGATGGTGCCGATGTTGCTGGACTTGGCGAGGACGCCGTTGAGCGTGAGGTGCCAGGTGTCGTGGTCGACGTCGTCGGCGAAGAGCCGGTCGCCGCGGTGCAGCCGGTTGGGGACGGTGACGCGGGTCGCGGGGGTGGCGGCGCCCTCCTCCAGGACGGCGGCCATCGACATGAGTTTGCTGGTGGAGCCCGGTTCGTAGGCGTCGGTGAGGGCGGCGTTGCCGAGGGCTGTGGGGTTGGCCCAGTCGAGGTGGTTGGGGTCGAAGCCGGGGGCGTTGGCGAGGGCGAGGATCTGTCCGGTGCGGGTGTCCTGGACGACGACGTAGCCGCGGTCGGCCTTGGACTCGGTGACCTGCTCGGTGATGGCCTTCTGCGCCTCCCACTGGATGTCGCGGTCCAGGGTGAGGCGGACGTCGGTGCCGGGGACGGCGGGGTGTTCCTGGGTGTCGGCGGTGGGCACCCGGCGGCCGCCGGACTGCGCGTAGACGAGCTTGCCGTCCTTGCCCGCCAGCTCCTTGTTCAGCTGGGCCTCCAGGCCGCCGCCGCCCACGCCCTCGCTGTTGACGAAGCCGAGGACACCGGCGGCGAGGGCGTCGTTGGGGTAGACGCGCTTGCTGTGCCGGTCGGCGAAGATCCCGACGAGAACGTTGGGGTCGGGCGCCTTCTTCGGCGCGGCGGCCGCCTTCCTGTCCAGCTCCGCCCGCATGTCCTTGATCTTCTTCCAGACCTGCGGGGTCTGCTGCCGGGCGAGGACGACGTACCGGGAGGAGGGCTTGGAGAGCTTGGCGGCGAGGGTGGCGCGGTCCTCGCCGAGGACGGGCGCGAGCAGCGCGGCGGCCCGCTGCGGGGCGCCCGCCGTCTTGATCTTGTCGGGCGCCAGCAGGCTGGGGTCGGCGGTGATGTCGTACGCGTCGACGGTGGTGGCGAGGTCGACGCCGGAGCGGTCGGTGATGGCGCCGCGCTCGGCGGCCAGGGTCACCGGGACGTAGCGGTTGACGTTGGCCCTGGCGGCGTACGCGGCGGCGTCGACGGCCTGCACCTGGAAGAGGCGGACCACGAAGACCAGCATCACCAGCGTCAGCGCCAGGGCGACCAGCCGCAGCCGGGGCCGGGGGCTGCCCAGCCGGAGCGCGGGCGCGGGCCGCGGGGCCGGGCGCGGCCGCGCGGGGCGGCGCGGCGGCGCGGCCTTGGC